>JAJFHU010000016.1 GCA_021775455.1 Hyphomicrobiales bacterium
GAAATGAGCGGCAACGCCGGAGCTCAACGCGGCGCCGAAGGAAAATCCCGTAAGGTGAAAGGGTGCACCGTCATCCAGCAATGTGCCAACCGCCCGGCAAACCAGCGCCCGGTACTCCTCGCCGCTCATCTCGCGGTCGACATCCGGCGACGCGCCATAACCCGGCAAATCGACCGCATAGACCCGGAAATGTTCCGCCAGCGCGTCGATATTCCGCGCCCAATGGTTCCAAGACCCCATACCGCCATGCAGCAATACGTAATTCGGGCCCTCGCCCTTTTGTTTGGCGGCCACCTCCGGCCGCTCGGTCTTCGCCGTCAGCATTTCGCCATCCGCTCTTGTTCTTGATTACTATCCCATTTGCTAGCCCATCGCCTCTTCCGCGGCAAGCCACACCGCCTCAACAGTACCGATCTTACGATCAAGATCGGCGAGCTGCTTGTTCAGCATCGCAATCTCGAATGGTGGCCCTTTGTAGAGCGCCGGGTCCGCCAGTTTCGCCTCGACCACCTTTTTTTCCTTGCCGAGCGCTTCAAGACGACGCTCCGCCGCCGCCGCTGCCTTACGTTGGGACGACCGTGCCGAACGAGCGCTGGCACTCGCCCGACGGGCGTCGCGGCGGTCCTGTTTGCTATCGCTGGACGAACGCTCGCCCTTATCGCGCCGGCGCGACGCGCGCCGCGATTCCAAGATCGTCTTGCGATAATCGTCGATGTCGCCGTCAAAGGCCTGGCAAGTGCCGTTTCTCGCCACCCAAAGCCGGTCGGCGCAGAGTTCGACCAAATGCAGATCGTGCGTAACCAGGATGACGGCCCCTTGGTAAGCGCTGATGGCGCCAACCAACGCCTGACGGGAATCGATATCGAGATGGTTCGTCGGTTCGTCGAGCAGCAGAATATCCGGTTGCGCGGCAAGTGCACGGACAATGGCGGTTCTGCGGGCTTCTCCGCCGGACATGGTTTTGGGCTTCTGATCTTCAGCAACACTCAACTCTTCCAGCAATCGTCTTGCCGCGTGGCGGTCATCACCGGGAGCCAGACCATCTTCTACATACGACCAGGCAGATTCATACTGTGTCAGATCAGGTTCCTGAGGGAGATAGCGAAGGGTTGTGCCGGGTTGAACGAACCGCTCGCCTTTATCTGCCTCAACCAATCCGGCTGCAATCTTGAGGAGTGTGGATTTCCCGGAGCCATTACGCCCAACCAGGCAGATACGGTCTGTTGAATGTACTGACAAGTCTGCACCCTCCAGCAGTGGTGTTCCACCGAAGTTCAGGAATACATCGCGAAGATAAAGAATGGGTGCGGCCATTTCCTACTTAATAAAGTAATATACGGACAGGCAAAGCCCCAAAATGACAACTGCAAATGTCAGCAATTTTTGCGAAATTTTTCGGGCGAACCACGCGCTGGAATATCCGCCGACCCCTGCACCTACCATCATGACCAGAGCTTCCGGCCATGAAATCATGCCGCTGACTGTAAAAATGCCAACCCCGAGCAAGCTGACCATCGTGTTGGTAACGTTTTTCAGTGCATTTGCTTCGTGAAAATCCAGATAGCCCATGATTTTGAGAACGGCGAGTGTAATCACGCCAAGGCCTGCACCAAAGTATCCACCGTAAATTGAAAACAGGAACATCAGGCCGTAACCCGGCCAACCGGCCGCCAATCCGCTGCGCCCAAACTTTCGTGTCGTGTACTCATTTATTTTTCCGCCAAATGCAAACAACAGGGTTGCAGTGAGGATGAGCCAGGGGACAATGTTCAGGAAAAAATTGTCAGTGCTGATGACCAGCAAATATGCCCCTATTGCAGCACCTGCCAAACTGAATGCTCCCAATTTCAGTGCATCGTTGCGGTATTTACCAATTTCTTTTGCATAAGCCGGGATAGCTGCAGCATTGCCTGGAAGTACTGCTACAAAATTTGAAGCATTTGCTATTGTTGGTGGCAGGCCTGCCGCCATCAACACCGGAAAGGAAAGAAGCGTTGCACCACCGGCAATTGCATTTATGCCACCGGCGACGAAACCAGCTGCGACCAACATTAAAATGACTTCGATTGACACGCCGGAGCCCCCTCAGGCGGATTAATGTGTGGTTAATGCCGCCAACCAGTTACGTGATTACTCCTGACATCATGGAGTCAGGAATGATTCTTGAATGTGCTGCTTGCGTCGTACATTATTAATCAGGTTGCGAACAGCGGACACAGTTTGTGAAAATGCGGAATAATTGGCTGTGAATTGTTGAAAATTCATCCCGCGACAAACTGCCGTAATTTTCCATGACATCTGGACACAAAATTCGTGGCGGCCTAGAACTCCTGAAGCAGATTTACTTACTGGGGATTCTAGGGGAATATCCGGTAATTCGCATGACCTTTGAAAGGATGTGATTCCGTGAGTGCAAAATCCAAATCCGAACCAACGCGTCGGGATTTTCTATATATTGCAACTGGAACCATGGGTGCAGTTGGTGCTGCCGCAGTAATGTGGCCGCCAATTCGGCTGATGTCTCCAGATGCCTCCACCCTGGCGCTGTCATCAATTGAGGTGGATGTGTCATCAATTGAGCCTGGGCAGGCAATCACCGTGAAATGGCGAGGCAAGCCTGTTTTTATCCGTAATCGCACAGACAAAGAAGTGGAAGAAGCTGGTGCGGTTGCGATTGATGAGTTGAAAGACAAGGAAGCACGGAACCAAAATCTGGGTGCTGGTCCAGCGACTGCCGTCAACCGTTCAGCTGGTGAAGGCAAAGAAAACTGGATCGTGATGATCGGCAATTGTACTCATTTGGGTTGTATTCCGGTTGGTCTGTCGGGTGATTTTGGTGGCTGGTTCTGTCCTTGCCATGGTTCGCACTATGATACGGCTGGTCGCATCCGCAAAGGTCCGGCACCGGAGAACCTTCTAATTCCACCGTTTGAATTCATTTCAGACGAAACCCTCAAGATCGGATAAGGAAAAAAATCATGAGTGGTGGTCATTCTGAATATAATCCCTCAAACGGGTTCACCAAATGGCTGGATGCGCGATTGCCGCTTCCACGCTTTGTTTATGATAGCTTCATTGCATACCCGGTGCCACGCAACCTGAATGGTTGGTACACTTTCGGTGCAATTCTGGCGATCATGCTAATCGTGCAGATCATCACTGGTGTTGTTCTTGCGATGCACTATGTGGCTTCAACTGCCGGCGCTTTCAATAGCGTTGAATTCATAATGCGTGATGTGAACTACGGTTGGCTGATGCGTCGACTTCACGCCAATGGCGCTTCGATGTTCTTCTTTGCCGTTTACATCCACATTTTCCGAGGCATGTATTATGGCTCGTACAAGAACCCACGCGAAGTGTTGTGGATTTTGGGCGTTCTCATATTCCTGTTGATGATGGCGACGGCCTTTATGGGTTATGTGCTGCCCTGGGGCCAGATGAGTTTCTGGGGTGCGACGGTCATTACCGGGTTTTTCTCGGCCATCCCGCTGGTTGGAACAACCATACAAGAGTGGCTGCTTGGTGGCTTTGCGGTCGGCAACCCAACGCTTAACCGTTTCTTCTCGCTGCACTATCTGCTGCCATTCATGATTGTGGGCGTGGTGGCGCTTCACGTTTGGGCACTTCATGTAACCGGTCAAACCAATCCGACTGGCGTTGAAGTGAAAAACATGAAGAAAGAGACTGTGCCGTTTACACCTTATGCAACGATCAAGGATTTCCTTGGTTTGTCGTTGTTCTTTATCGTGTTTGCCTGGTTCGTGTTTTACTTGCCGGATTATATGGGTCACCCGGACAACTATATTCGTGCCAATTCGCTGAAGACACCTGCGCACATTGTTCCCGAGTGGTACTTCCTGCCGTTCTACGCAATCCTGCGGGCAATCACTTTTAATATCTCCATTCCGTTCACTGATATTGTCTTGATCAATTCAAAGCTCGGTGGCGTGTTGGCGATGGTGGGTTCGATTGCAATATTGTTTGTTCTGCCGTGGCTCGATACTTCCAAGGTTCGTTCGGCTAGTTATCGTCCATTATACAAGCAGTTCTTCTGGGTATTCGTGGTGGTTTCCGTTCTTCTTGGCTGGCTAGGTTCAAAACCGGCTGACGGTGGCTACGTGATCGCGGCACAAATTTTGACGGCTTACTATTTTGCGCACTTCCTGATCATCCTGCCCTGGCTTGGCTGGTATGAAAAACCGAAGCAGGTACCGCCGAGCATTGCAGATGCCGTATTGAAGAAGAAATCAACTGCAGCGCAGCCTGCTGAATAAGGTTCGGAGAAACAAGAAAATGAAACCTATTTTTTCAAAACTTACCGGACTTTGCGTGGTGGTCTTTTTGGCCATGGGCGTGTCGGGTGCTTTCGCTGCAGAAGAAGGGGAAACTCCGCATTACCCCATCAAAAAACCAAGGGAAGCGTCCTGGAGTTTTGCCGGACCATTTGGCAAATGGGATCTCGGCCAGCTACAGCGTGGCTACAAGGTTTACACAGAAGTATGTTCGGCTTGTCATTCAATCGATTTGATTGCATTCCGCAATCTTTCAGGGCTGGGATATTCTGAGGCCCAGGTGAAAGCCATTGCTGCGGAGTACGAAGTTACAGACGGGCCTGATGAAGATGGTGAAATGTTTGAGAGAACGGCTGTTCCATCTGATCGGATTCCCGGTCCATTCGCCAATGATGAAGCGGCCAAAGCTTCAAACGGAGGTGCATTGCCGCCGGATTTTTCATTGTTGGCAAAGGCACGTGGCGTGGAGCGCGGTTTTCCACTGTTTGTGTTTGACGTATTCACGATGTACGCGGAGAACGGACCGGACTACATAAATTCGCTTCTGACCGGCTATCAAGAGGCACCGACCCACATCGAAATTTCTGAAGGCACTTACTACAACCCGTATTATGTTGCAGGTCCGTCACTTGCCATGGCTCCGCCACTGGACGATGGTTCTGTTACCTATGATGATGGCGCACCGGAGACGCTTGATCAGTATTCAAAGGATGTTTCGGCTTTCATGATGTGGGCGGCAGAACCATTTCTGGTTACCCGCAAGTCAATGGGTTTCAAGGTAATGATCTATCTGCTGATCTTCTCACTGCTGCTTTACCTGACAAAGAAAAAGATTTTTGCCGGAATCAAGGATTGATTGATTGGCAATTTCCAGTTCATAAAGGCCTTGCAAAGCAAGGCCTTTTTTTTGACCAATAGCCTGTTTCAGGGAATTCATGCATGGAACATTCACTAAGAGCTCAATTGGAAACAGCAATTCGTTCAATTCCGGATTACCCAAAACCCGGCATTGTATTTCGGGACATCACAACCTTATTGGGTGATGCCAGTGCATTTCGCCGAGCTGTTGATGAGTTGGTGCATCCTTATGTAAAATCGGACGTTACCAAGATAGCCGGAATCGAGGCGCGCGGCTTTATACTTGGTGGTGCCATGGCGCACCAGTTGTCTTGCGGCTTTGTGCCAGTTCGAAAAAAGGGAAATCTGCCGCACGAAACCATCAGTGTTTCCTATGAGCTTGAGTATGGTGTAGACGAACTGGAAATACACAAGGATGCGGTTTCACACGGTGAACGAGTGCTGCTGGTGGACGACCTTGTTGCGACGGGTGGTACAGCGGAGGCTGCCATAACATTGCTACGAAAACTTGGAGCGGAAGTTGTCGCTGCCTGTTTTGTGATCGACTTACCTGACCTGGGAGGAACGACACGAATTAAATCGATGGGTGTTCCGGTTCGTTCCCTTGTGCACTTTGAGGGCAAATAAAATAGAGCCAGTATCAAATAGCGCAAACAGAAAAAAATCATGTCGCATATATGGTTCGAACAAATCCCTTCTTGAGGCAAACTGACAAAATGGCGTCTCAATAGAAAATGCCATCCTGACGGAGTGACATTTGGAGGAATCGCAATGAACCCAAAGGCCCAGGATTATATTGATCTGCATCATTATCCGATTGTCCGACCCGACAGCGATGTTTTCAAGTCCATTCTGCAGAACATTCAATCTGAGCTTGCGCAGGATGGATGTTCTGTCGTCAAAGGATTTGTCCGTAAGTGTTGCCTGCCATATTTGGTAGCCGAAAGCGATCATGCTGCTCCACATGGCCATGCATCGCACAGCCGGACGAACGCTTATTTTACGAAAGATGATGAGAATCTTTCCAAAGATCATCCAGCTCGGCAATTTTTCGAACGATCAAATGCATTCATTCCGGCGGACAATTTCGGTGAAGGATCAGCATTACGAGCCATTTATGAATGGCAGCCGTTCTTCGAATTTATTCGCAGGGCGTTGGATGAAGACAAGTTTTATCGATACGAAGATCCACTAGCTGATGTGATTGTTAACATGGCAGATGAGGGGAACGGGTTTCCCTGGCACTTTGATACCAACAATTACACGGTTACACTTTCAATACAGAATTCGGAAGAAGGTGGCGAATTTGAATATGCGCCGAATATTCGCAGAAGCAGTGAGAATTTTGATGAAGTTAGCCGGGTAATAAACGGGACTTCTGACAAGTTGAAATCGCTGGTGCTTGAGCCTGGTGATCTGCAAATTTTCAAGGGACGTTATTCGATGCATCGCGTTGCTCCGCTCAAGGGTAACCGGCCGCGATATGTAGCAATCTTTTCCTTTGTCGAGGAGCCAGGTATGGTGGGCTCTCCGGAGCGCACTCAACAGCTGTATGGCCGAACACTTCCAATTCACCATGAGCGTGCCGGGCTCAGGTCTGATAACTATATCGACTGATCAAATTCGAACCAAGGTCAACTGCTGAAGTTTTCCAAACGATAGTTGGTTGGCAAGGTAATCGATTGACCTTTGAGACGCTTTCAGCCAGTTTGCAGTCTGTAATCAAGGGTGTTGCGCAAATACCCGAACCTGTGGGCATTTGACATTGGATATTGGAATAATCGCTACCGGCATTGGGCGGGAAAACCTGTTTTCGCTCGGCCTCTTTGCTCTTATCTGGCTGGTGTTCGAAATCGTAAATGACCACACACGGCTACGCTACAAAGGATTATCCGGGTTGATGGCTTACAAGCGGCGTGAGTGGATGCTGGTGCTTGCTGATCGTGATATGCGAATGATTGATACGTCGATCATTGCCGGACAGCAGCAGGGCGCGGCCTTTTTCGGTACTGTCTCCATTCTTGCCATTGGCGGTTGTTTTGCAACATTGGGCTCCACCGATGTTGCTTTGGAGGTGTTGCGCGATTTGCCGGTAGCAACACCTGTTGATCGAGGGCTATTGGATCTCAAGATAGCCGGACTCACACTCATTTTCGTTTATTCATTCTTCAAGTTTGGGTGGGCTTACCGGTTGCTGAATTACTGTTCAGTTCTGGTGGGAGCGGTACAGCATGTGGAAGAGGCGGACAGGGAAACACGGCGAAAGCAGGCCATGCTGGCTGGTGAGATGAACACGATTGCAAGTCGCCATTTCACCGCTGGATTGCGGGGAATATTCATGGCGCTTGCGTATCTTGGCTGGTTTGTCGGCCCAAATGTGTTGATTGTGACGACCGTTGCTGTCGTGCTGGTGTTGATCCGCAGGCAGTATTTTTCAAATGCGCGGAATATATTGGCAAAGGAGATAAATTCTTGAGCGAAATTTCCCGATTTCTTGACTGTGCTTTGGACGATAAAGTTATCGACAGGAAAACTCATGACGAGTTGGGTAAATACGAAAAAGCCTTTGAGCGTTCCGGTGTCAAAAGTGGCGCTGTTGACACGGGAGGCTATTTTACGGAACTTAACAAGCCCAATGATGAGGTGAGTACTTCAGAAATTGAAGCCTCAGAGGCGCCCAGGCTTATCCGGGGTTTCCACGATATTCTGATTACGATTGGAATTCTGATTGCGTTGGCCGGATTGTGGCGTCTGGTTGGACCACTTGCCGTTATTCCGGCTATCGTTGGTCTCGCTGAATTTTTTGTCAAACGGCAGCGCCTCGCGCTTCCGGCATTCACGCTCACGATAATGCTTGTGATTTCTGTATGGGTTACGGTAAGTGGCTTGTTTTCATTAAAGAGCGGTAATGAAACTCTCGTAGGGGCGGGGGTGTTTTTGTTGGAAGTTCTGGCGTTGTCAGCATTTTACTGGCGTTATCGGGTGCCGGTTGCTCTTGCTATGCTAATATTATCAGGCTTCGGACTTGTGTTCTTCGTTGCGCTATCGAGTTTTGAGAGCAATAGTCTGGATGTCATTGTGAATCTGTACCCGAAATCCTTTGGGATTCTTGGCCTTGTTTTGGCGTTCGGATTATTTTTTGTAGCGATGCATTTTGATCTGAAAGATCGCCATCGAACAACCCGGCGATCAGATGTTGCTTTTTGGTTGCATTTGGCGACTGCACCGTTGCTGCTCTATTCAATATTCTTTTTGGTTTTTGGTGGAAGTGGAATTTGGTTTACGGAAGATCCCAATTTACGCGAAGCCATTACAGCAATCTGTATTCTCACATTCATGGTACTGGTTGGAATAGTGATTGACAGGCGGGCATTTGTGACCTCGGGCTTGATTTCACTTGGCGTTGCACTTGGGATAATCACCGAAAAAACCGGAATTGAAACTTCAAACATTACCGCATTAGTGTTTTTGTCCGTTGGAATAATCGTTTTGTTTCTAGGCTCTGGCTGGCAGCAATTGCGTCGATTGTTAATTGGGTTGTTGCCGCAAGTCATCTCCGGGCGCGTACCACCCGCCGGATAGGCCATCATGTCGGATTTGCTTTACAAAATCGCAGTGACAATCATGTCGGCCGCAGCCGGGCTGCAAGCAATCGGAGTGTCGTGCTGAATGGCAAGCCGGATTAGTGCCAACAGATCAACATCTGTCGCTCCTGGCCCGTGAGGGTCGGCGAAAAAGATAACGGCATCCAGCTCTCCTGTTGCCAAAAGAGCGCCCAGTTGCTGATCACCGCCGTGAGAACCGCGCTGAAGCCGATGAATAAAGAAATCCGGTTCGGCCTCTGCCAACATGGAACCGGTTCCCCCGGTGCAAACAATCTTGTGGCGAAGCAGGTTGGCACGGTGGCGGTTGACCCAGGCTTTCAGATGAGACTTTCGGTTATTGTGGGCGACCAAGGCGACCCGTTTAGGGGCCGAAGACCTTTGACGTGCTTCGCCTGTCATGGAGAGTATGGATTGAACCTGAGCGACAAGGCCTTTTTTAGAAGCGGGGAATACACCTTCAAATGCTGCAGTTCCGACTGTGAAGCCTGAGGCACCCGCTTCTGCTGCTGCAATTATTCGTTCTTCCTGGTCTATACTACCGGCCATGATTACGGGCTTGTCTGAAGTTTCGCATACGGCCTTCATGAGTTCTTGAACATCGCCCTCAAACCGGTAAGCCAGAAGATCAAGGCCATGCACTGTTTCAAGATCTGTCAGCATCTTTGCGCTTTCGGCAATTTCTTTAATTGTTCCCGTAAGCACACTTGGATGCCCGGCAATGGTTCCTGGAAATGGATAATACCGGATGGGTTGATAACGCAGGAGTGGTGCTACCAGATCAGCCCGGGTCCCGCCAAGCAGGCAGTCCACTTCCAACTCGATTGCAGCGCGGGCTGAACGCAGTTCGCTTTCCTCATCAAGGCTCACAACTTCAAGATAGGCCCTGCCACCAGAATCGCGGATAGCTCCTGTCAATGCCTTGAGTTCATCGAACGGCAGTCCAACATCCTTGAATCCAATATGGCGGGCACCGCCAGCCAGGACATCCTCCAGACGTGACCTGGCATCGGGAATTGTGCTGTCATTTTCAGTCAGCATGAAGATGAAGTCGAATGCCATCTAGTTTTCCATCACCGGAGTACCTATCAAGAAAGATGTTATCTGCATTGAAATGTGGTGCAACAAATTACTGCTGGGCTTGTCGAAAATTTGGGACCTGGCGAATAAACAGATGCAACGGCGATGCCGTAATTACCTCAACGGGTCGGCTAGCAATCAAACATTAAACTTGAACAACAGCACATCGCCGTCCTGGACGATATATTCCTTGCCTTCGTCGCGAGCCTTGCCTGCTTCCTTGGCAGGCACTTCGCCACCGAGTGATACATAGTCATCAATGGCGATAGTTTGCGCGCGGATAAACCCTTTTTCAAAATCGGTGTGGATTACACCGGCTGCCTGTGGTGCCTTGGAACCCTTCCTGACCGTCCAGGCACGCGTTTCCTTGGGACCTGCAGTAAAGTAGGTGATGAGATCAAGCAGCTTGTAACCCGCTGCAATCAGACGATCGAGACCGGATTCTTCCAGGCCGTTCATTTCCAGAAATTCGGGTTGCTCTTGTTCAGGAAGTTGGGCGATTTCTTCTTCAATCGCTGCAGAAATCACCACGGATTCGGCACCTTGTTCTTTTGCCAAATTTGCAACGGCTTCACTGAATTCGTTGCCATTTGCGGCATCACTTTCACCGACATTGCAAACGTAAAGCACAGGCTTGGAAGTCAGAAGATTGAGCCCATTGAGAATTTTCAAATCCTCCTGCGCAATGCCATCCAGCAACAACCGAACCGGCTTGCCATTTTGCAGAAGTTCAAGGGCCGCCTCCATCATCGGAAGGACAATCTGTGCTTCTTTATCCTTGCCGGTAGCGCGCTTGCGAATTTGTTCAATACGTTTTTCGAGGCTTTCCAAATCAGCCAGCATCAATTCTGTATCGATGGTTTCAGCATCTGCTACGGGATCAATCTTGCCCTCCACATGGGTAATGTCGGCATCTTCAAAACAACGCAGCACGTGGACAATGGCATCTACTTCCCGAATGTTGGCAAGGAACTGGTTTCCCAATCCTTCTCCCTTTGAGGCACCGCGTACGAGGCCGGCAATGTCAACGAATGAAATGCGGGTTGGAATGACTTCCTTTGATTTAGCAATTTGGGAAATCTGCCTTAACCGTTTGTCGGGAACGGCGACTTCACCGGTGTTGGGTTCAATGGTGCAAAACGGGTAGTTGGCAGCCTGGGCCGACGCTGTTTTCGTTAGCGCATTGAACAGGGTGGATTTGCCCACATTGGGCAGACCGACGATTCCACATTTAAATCCCACCTAATTTTCTCCCCCGAATAGTTTTTTCAACATCTCTGCCATTGGACCTGACTTCGGCACCTCAACCTTTGGAGTGTTGCGGGCCTGATGGATGTGTGATTTAGATTTTGTCTTCGTCTTCCTTGTTTCGTGATTATCCGAGTGATCGCCGCCGGTGGCGAGAGTTACCCGGTTCATGAAAGTATTGTCTTCGCCCGTCGCCAACAGATCGGCGTTGTCGGCGATTGATTGCAGCAAAGGTTTCAACCACTCATTATCTGCTTTGGCAAAATCACCGAGCACATGGTTGGTGACCTTGTTTTTGTCGCCTGGATGCCCAATACCTATACGCACCCTGCGATAATCCTTGCCGCAGTGAGCGTCAATTGAACGAATGCCATTGTGGCCACCTGCGCCGCCGCCGGTCTTTATCCGGACTTTTCCCGGAGCCAAATCAAGTTCATCATAAAGTACGACCAGATTTTCAACGCCAAGTTTGTAAAACCGAAGCAGTTTGCCGATGGCTTCACCGGACTTGTTCATGAAGGTTTGGGGTTTGACAGCCAGTACTTTGACACCAGCAAGCGTGCCTTCGGAAATTTCAGCGTTGAACTTTGATTTCCACGGTCCAAAGTTTTGGCAGCGAACAATCTCGTCCGCTGCCATAAATCCTACGTTGTGGCGATGGGCGGCATATTTACCGCCTGGATTGCCAAGCCCTGCAATGATCAGCATGGCTTAGAGCCTTTCGCATGGACCGTTTTACTTGTCGTCGCCTTCTGCGTCCGCGCCTTCATCGTCGTCATCTGCTTTTTCTTCGCCGATGATTTCTGTTTCTGGCATTTCGTCATCGAGCTCTTCTTCCTCAGATTTCAATCCGGCAGGAGAAGCAATTGTAGCGATTGTGAAGTCACGATCTGTAATGGTTGGCACAACACCTTCTGGCAGATCAACTGTCGAAATGTGGATAGAATCACCCAATTCAAACGGTAACAAGTCAACTGAAAAGCTGTCTGGAATAGAATCTGCAGGACAGTTAACCTCAACAGTATGACGAACGATGTTTAGTACGCCACCAACTTTAACGCCCGGACACTCTTCTTCGTTTTCGAAGTGAACCGGAATTTCAACAGTAACAACAGTGTTTTTCGATATCCGCAAAAAGTCCACGTGCTGGACGAAATCCCTAACCGGCTCCAGATCAAATGATTTTGCCAAAACGCGGTGTACATCATCACCAATCTTGATTGTTGCGACAGTGGTCATAAAGCCGCCATCGTGAATTCTCATCGCAACTTCCTTGTATGGAATTGCAATCGCAACAGGGTCTTTTTTGTCGCCATAAATGACGGCAGGTACCATAGCATTGCGACGAAGTTCCCGAGAGGCCCCCTTGCCTACCCGTTCGCGCAACTGGCCCTCGAGCTCGTAAGTATCGCTCATATCATCAGCCTTTCGCATTTGTGAGGTATTTCCGCTCATTTTCAGAAACGGAATTGTTGTAGTCAGAATTTTGCTCTGAAAAACAACAAACCCGCCGTGCCTCCAAGGGTGTCTGTGCGGGCGAGGCGGGTTATAGGGTAGAATCAGTGCGGGTGCAAGCGTTTCTGTTTGAGGGATCGCGTATCTTTACGGCCCATTCAATGGTTGAGTGTGGTGGCCTATAGAAGGACCATCACCCAACTCCGCCAACCGCTCCTCACACACCACCTTTGTCACTTCCTGCAAATGCCTCACCCGCTCGCCGAGCCAATTAAGTTCGTCAGTAGTGATGGACCAGTGTTTCGAGTAACGCGATTTGACGTATGCTTCCTTCAGCTTGTTGAAGGCGGCGCGGTCCTTGCGCGTGGCCCTTGGCCACACTTCGATTAGACGCGCATCCAGTTGCTCACACCGGGAGCGCAGCTTTTCGATGTTGTGGGTGTAAGGCACGTAAAGGGTGAAAACGAGAGAGGTACAGTTGTAAAGACCTTCGGTGGCTTGATGCAAAAGGAAAGCTGCTTGCTTTAACCAATCTCGTTCAAAATTGTCTTTGAAATTGACCAACGCCCGATTTGCGTTTTCCACCCACTCGTCATAATAACCATTCGCCTCTTCCAGTGCCATTTTCTTGTCCACAGGACCGGGCTTTGCGAACGGCTTCGAACCCTGCCGCTCATAAAGCAGAATTCCTTCTTTCAGAATGTCGCAGAAAAAATAACGCCCGCGCGCCAGATTGTCGTTTACGTCT
>JAJFHU010000017.1 GCA_021775455.1 Hyphomicrobiales bacterium
TTAATTAACGTAAAATGGCGCATGACATGACGAGAAATACGAGGAAAAGCTTGAAAAGCGGGGTTTATCCCCCGGCTGAGAGCTTTGACAAAGTAGTTCGAAGTCATGGTACGCGTCCTCTGGATGGGGTGAATTTGCCCGGCTGATGCGTTGTGAATGCTTGCAAACCTTAAGGTTTCCTGCGCATTCACGCCTGTCATCCAGCCAAATTCCCTCCCACCATTTTGCATTAATCAATGAGTCCTGACCCTAGTTCATTATAATTGTAAGTAGTAATACGGGGAGATTTAAGGGCCAGCCTGAGTATCAGATGGTGCCAGATTTGACGCGCATTGGGGCCAAGTGCAATTAATGAGAATCCAGCGGTGCAAGTTTTTTTCCGCTTGCGCCCATAACTTCACCGTTTTTGATAAAATCAGCCGCCAATTTGAGATCGTCCGCCAGGTAACGATCCACTGTAAGCGTTGGAATATTCTCCCGTAAGCGCTCAACAACCTGCTGAAGCGGTTTGCTGGTCTTCAAGGGTGCCCGGAATTCAACGCCCTGAGCAGCGCAAAGCAACTCCACACCGAGAATGTTGTTCAAATTATTGACCATTTGAACCAACCTGCGAGCACCATGCGCAGCCATCGAAACATGATCTTCCTGATTTGCACTGGTAGGTGTCGAGTCAGTCACACAAGGATTGGCCAAATGCTTGTTTTCGCTCATCAGTGCAGCCGTCGTGACTTCGGCGATCATGAAACCTGAGTTCAAGCCGGGATCAGGTGTCAGAAAAGGTGGGAGGTCAAAGCTGAGGGTTGGATCGACCATCAACGCAACGCGCCTTTGGGCAATGGCGCCGATCTCCGAAATTGCCAAGGCAATCATGTCAGCGGCAAAGCCAATTGGTTCTGCATGGAAGTTCCCGCCGGAAATGATTTCGCCGGATTTGGAAAGGACCAGCGGGTTATCCGTTACGGCGTTCGCCTCAATGATAATGGTGCGCGCTGCCTGCCGCAAAATATCCATTGCAGCGCCCGTAACCTGCGGTTGGCAACGAATGCAGTAAGGGTCTTGAACCCTTGTATCATCTTCGCGATGACTCTCACGAATTTCGGAACCGTCCAGCAATTCCCGCATCATGCGTGCGGCTTCAATCTGGCCTGCGTGTCCGCGCAACTCGTGAATTTCCGGTCGAAGCGGTGCAGTTGACCCCATTATGGCATCTGTCGACAAGGCTGAAGTGACAAGAGCTGTATTGGCCGCGCGCCAGGTATCCAACAGGCCCACAATGGCAAATGTCGTTGAAAACTGCGTGCCATTTATGAAAGCAAGCCCTTCCTTGGCACTAAGCGCAATTGGTTCGAGTCCCGCTTTTGCAAGTGCTTCGCGGCCGGGTAAAACCTTGCCGTCATACGCTGCCTGTCCTTCGCCGATGAGGACGGCGGTCATGTGGGCGAGTGGAGCAAGGTCGCCGGATGCGCCAACAGAACCTTGCGATGGCACAACCGGAGTGACGCCATTGTTCAACATGCCTTGCAACAATTCCAGCAAATTCCAGCGAACGCCAGAAGCCCCCCGGCCCAACGATACGAGTTTCAACACCATCATCAATCGAACGGCCGGGTTGGCAATACTTTCACCAACACCGCAACAATGGGACAAGATCAAATTACGCTGGAGTTGGTCAGTTTCATCAATCGGAATTTTTACACTGGCAAGCTTGCCAAAACCTGTATTCACACCATAAACCGGCTTTTCTCCGTGTGCCGCAATCTCCACATGTTTCGCCGCAATTTCAACGGCGTCCTTACACGCAGGATCAAGCTTCACTGCTACTTCGCTGCAGTAGATTGCTTCCAGTTGTTCAAGTGTGACAGAACCGGGCTTGAGGGTGATTTCACTCATAGTTTTCCACCATAAATTCGTTTGTGGATCGGATTGAAACCGATCCGGTACGCCAACTCTGCAGGTTGTTCTACGTCCCAGACAGCCAGATCAGCACGCTTTCCAGTTTCGGCAGTTCCGCAATCAGACATGCCAAGTGCCCTGGCTGCATTTTGGGTCACGCCAGCAAGTGCCTGTTCCGGGGTCATTCTGAATAGCGTGCACCCCATATTCATGGTTAGCAGCAGCGAGGTAAGAGGCGAGGAACCGGGATTTGCATCGGTGGCCAATGCAACGGGCACACCGTGTTTATTGAGAGTTTCAAGCGGAGGAAGCTGGGTTTCACGAAGCGTATAAAAAGCTCCCGGCAGTATCACCGCCACCGATCCAGCTTTTGCCATTGCGATTACGCCATCCTCATCGAGGTATTCCAGATGATCAGCGGAAAGAGCGCCATAAGAAGCGGCAAGCTTTGCACCATGAAGATTGGACAATTGTTCGGCATGTAGCTTGACCGGAAGGCCAAGTTCCTTGGCAACATCAAATACACGGGCAATCTGTGCGGGCGAGAGAGCAATTCCTTCGCAGAAACCATCTACTGCATCCACCAACCCCTCGGCATGAGCAGCCCGAAGCGCCGGAATGCAGACCTCATCCACATACCGGTCTGGCTTATCCTTGAATTCCGCTGGAATGGCATGGGCACCAAGAAACGTGGTTTTTACTCGAACCGGACGCTCCTCTGCAATTCGACGGGCCGCGCGAAGCATCCGAAGTTCGGTATCTTGATCCAGACCGTAGCCTGACTTGATTTCCAGTAACGTTGCGCCTTCGGCAATCAATGCATCGACACGAGGTAGGGCATCTTGAACGAGTTCGTTTTCACTAGCTTCACGTGTCGCGGTGACTGTCGAAACAATGCCGCCACCAGCTCGCGCAATTTCCTCGTAACTTGCACCCTCAAGTCGCATTTCGAATTCGCGGGCGCGATTGCCACCGAACACAAGGTGCGTATGGCAATCAATCAGTCCGGGGGTTACCAGCCGGCCGCCAAGGTCATGTGCATCGAGGTTGGAATATTGATCCGGTAAAGCAATCGAGTTTCCGGCCCAGGAAATTATCTCACCGTCAATAACGAGGGCTGCATTTTCGATCATGCCATAGGGCGTTTCGCCAGCAATCATGGTTGCCAGATTGAAGTTCCGAAGCAGGATAGGGGACTTGGACAATTATTCCTCACAGGTGCTGAACGTGAATTTTACCCACCATTGCAAAACCATTATGTATATGGCAAACAGGAATATGTCTATACAAAAGGAATTGCAGTGTCACAGATTTTTGCGGAAAAAGTGTTACTTGCCGATGGCTGGGCAAATGATGTCCGACTTCACCTGACCGATCAATCCATAGAAAAAATCGAAATCAGTGTAACGGCAGGTGCTGACGACACTCGGGTAAAAGTACTGTTACCTGCACTTGCAAATTTGCACAGTCATACATTTCAGCGAGCAATGGCGGGTATGACCGAGTACCGCTCGGCGGGACGTGACAGCTTTTGGACCTGGCGAGAGCTTATGTACCGTTTCCTTGATCATCTCACTCCGGAACAAGTAGAGGCAATTGCGGCCCTGGTCTTTATGGAGATGCAGGAAGCTGGATACGCATCGGTTGGGGAGTTTCATTACGTCCATCACCAAAGTGGTGGAGAGCCATACGACAAGCTGTCCGAACTGTCGGGACGAATAATCGCCGCCGCCAACCAGACTGGAATTGGACTTACTCACTTACCGGTGCTGTACACCTACGGTGGAGCACAGGAGAAAGATCTGACTGGAGGTCAACTGCGTTTTGGAAATGATGTGGACAGGTATAATTTGCTGGTTGAGGAAGCACGAAAGCTCGCCAGCAAGACAGCAGCGGACATGCAGGTTGGCATTGCACCACATTCCTTGAGGGCGACTTCACCCGAAGACCTTGCCCAGGCTCTCGAAATTCACAAGGTTGGCCCGGTGCATATTCATGTGGCGGAGCAGCCCCGTGAAGTTGAGGAGATCGTGAACTGGCTCAACCTCCGTCCGGTTGAATGGTTACTGGACAATTGTGAGCTCAATGAACGCTGGTGCCTGATCCATGCAACCCACATGACCGAGGCTGAAACAATCGCGATGGCAAAATCCGGCGTAGTTGCAGGATTGTGCCCGATAACAGAATCCAATCTTGGTGATGGTCCTTTCAATGGATCAACCTACTTGAATGCAGGCGGGGCTTTCGGTGTCGGTTCGGACTCCAATGTCCGAATTTCGTTGACCGAAGAATTGCGCACCCTTGAATATTCCCAGCGGCTTCGGGATATGGCCCGAAACGTTCTTGTTGTTGGCGAAGGAAGTGTCGGAACCACCTTGTTTTGCGGGGCTGCGGTTGGTGGTGCACAGGCGATAAACCGAAATGCCGGAACAATAGCGGAGGGCAAGCTCGCTGACCTTGTCGCCATTAACTCCGAAATGCCGGCGTTATGTGCCTTAAGCGATGACCAGTTGCTTGACGGGTTGGTGTTTGCAGCAAGTGACGAAGTGGTGACGGATGTCTGGTCGGCGGGAAGGCATAGGGTTGTAAATGGCAAGCATGTTGCGCGTGAAGAAATTATCAGTACCTACCGTAAGGCTGTGGGTGGTTTGTTGAGTGCCCTTTAACATGATTGGAAATATGATCCATGTCTGAAAATGCCTCAGCAGAGCGCACCGGATTCCGCGAAGTCAAAGAGGACATTGTTTCCCGGATCAAGAATCGTACCTGGGGTCCGGGAGAATTGCTGCCAGGTGAAGTGGAGCTTTCACGGCAATTTGGATGCGCTCGTGCGACAGTCAATCGGGCCATGCGGGAACTTGCGGAAGAAGGTGTATTGGAACGAAAGCGCAAGGCCGGAACGCGCGTTGTTCAAAATCCAGTCCGTCACGCGCGATTTGAAATTCCGATCGTGCGACACGAAGTTGAAGCTTCAGGTGCCGAATACCGTTATGCGCTAGTGAAGCGGGAAGTGTTAACTCCGCCCGACTGGCTGCAGGCACGCATGGGAGTTAATAGTGCTGATCGGGTGATTCATGTCCAGTGTATGCATTATTCGGGAAACTCACCCTACCAGTTTGAAGATCGTTGGATAAATATTGCCGCGGTGCCGAAAGTGGAGCAGGCTGATTTTACTTCTACCAGCCCCAATGAATGGCTCGTTAACGAAGTGCCATTGAGCAAGGCTGAAATAAGTTTCTCCGCAAGCTCTGCCAGTGATGAGGTTGCAAGGTTCCTGGAATTGAAATCTGGCGAGCCGGTGTTTGTTGCCGAAAGAGCAACCTGGCTGGAAGAGTTGCCAATCACTTATGCCCGAATGAGTTTTCCTGAAAGTTATCGACTGGTGAGCAGCTTGTAGCTGGATAACTGGTCATATCCTGTAGAAATCACGATACCAGTGTACAAAATTCGCTACTCCCTCTTTGACCGCGGTATTTGGTTGGTAGCCGACGGCGTTTACCAATTCTGAGCAATCAGCGTAGGTGTCGGGTACGTCACCCGGTTGCAGGGGCAGGTACTCTTTTTCGGCCTCCTTGCCGACCGCTTCTTCGATGGCTTCAATGTAATCCATCAGCTTTACGGGGGAATTGTTTCCTATGTTGAAAATCCGATATGGTGCATTTGATGACTGCGGATCAGGATTGTCGGAATCCCAATCAGGGTTGGGTTTCGCGATTTGATCGGAGCTGCGAATTACGCCCTCAACGATGTCATCAATATAGGTGAAATCACGCGAATGATTTCCGTTATTGAAAACGGTGATGGGCTTGCCTTCTAGTATGTTCTTGGTGAATTTGAAGAGCGCCATGTCTGGTCTTCCCCAAGGCCCGTAAACAGTAAAAAAGCGCAGTCCGGTTGTGGGTAGTTCAAATAGATGGCTGTAGGCATGCGCCATTAGTTCGTTTGCACGCTTGGTTGCCGCATAAAGCTGTACCGGATGATTTGCCTCATCATGTTCTGAAAAAGGTAATTTGGTGTTGGTGCCATACACGCTGGATGTGGATGCATAGGTAAGGTGCTCCACCGAATGCTGGCGACAACCTTCCAATATATTTGTAAAGCCAACGAGATTTGATTCCGCATAGGACTGTGGATTTTCGAGACTGTATCGAACGCCGGCTTGTGCAGCCAGGTGAATTACCCGGTCTGGCTTGTGCTCGGAAAAGCAATGTTCCACAACTTCCTTATCCGCCAAATTTCCACGCTTAAAAGAGTAGAGTGATCTGCTTTGTGCAGCTACCTGTTCGAGGCTCTCAAGCCGGGCTTCCTTCAGGGAAGGGTCGTAGTAGTCATTTACGCAATCGATGCCGATAACATGGTCACCGCGTTCCAGCAGTCTTTTTGCGGTGTGAAATCCGATGAACCCGGCGTTACCTGTAACGAGAATTTTCAATTTGCCACGCCGCCAATCACTTGCATTGTTCTCTAGGCGCGTTGTTCGGTTTGCGCCGGTAAGCAGACTTTATAAACAGCATTTGGCTGACAACAAGCACTGATCAGCAATAACAAAATTCATTGTTAATCAAACCACTCCAATCATGGAGGAATTTCTTCCCCCATGACAGGTGTATGGAAAGCTCAAATCGTGACGGGCTTTATCATTGCTTTTTATTCAGCCGCATCAAGATAGGCTTCCATGGGAGGACAGCTACAAACCAGATTACGGTCGCCCAGGACATTGTCCACACGGCCGACAGGTGGCCAGTATTTGTCATTTTGCACAAAGCTCAGTGGAAAATAGGCCCGTTCCCTTGAGTAGGGACGATCCCAATCTTCCATCAGCAAATCCTGGGTGTGTGGTGCATTGCGAACCACATTGTTTTCAGGATCTGCTTTACCGGATCGAATTTCCTCGATCTCTTCGGCAACTGAAATGAAAGCATCACAAAAGCGGTCAATTTCTTCCTTGCTTTCAGATTCAGTTGGTTCGATCATCATCGTTTCAGCGACCGGGAATGAAACGGTTGGGGCATGATAACCATAATCAACCAGACGCTTGGCCACATCTTCGACGTTGATCCCGCAACTTTCCTTCAGGTCGCGCATATCGATTATGCATTCGTGCGCCACATACCCGCCTGGTCCGCTGTAAAGGACTGGAAAATGATCCTTTAACCGGCTGGCAATATAGTTTGCATTCAAAATGGCCACGGAAGTTGCACGCTTTAATCCGTGCGCGCCCATCATCGCAATGTATGCCCAGGAAATTGGCAGGATTGATGCCGAACCCCAAGGTGCTGCAGAAACCTGACCAATAGTCTTGCCGCCAGCCGCAGCCGGATTGACACCTTCCACGACGTTGTGATCAGGCAGGAACTTGGCGAGATGCGCACCGACGCCAATAGGGCCAACACCCGGTCCGCCGCCGCCATGCGGAATACAGAACGTCTTGTGAAGGTTCATGTGGCAGACATCAGCACCAATTTTACCTGGTTGCACGATCCCGACCAAGGCATTGAGGTTTGCACCATCAAGGTAAACCTGACCACCGTTCTTGTGAACAACATCACAAATTTCGCGGATGGCCGTTTCAAACACTCCATGCGTCGATGGATAGGTAATCATCAGCGCTGCCAGATTATCCTTGTGTTCTGCTGCCTTGGCTTTGAGATCATCTACGTCCACGTTGCCGTGACTGTCGCAGGCAACAGCAACAACCTTTAATCCGGCCATCACAGCAGAAGCTGGATTGGTTCCATGGGCCGAGGTTGGGATAAGGCATATGTTCCGATTCTCATCGCCATTGGAACGGTGCCATGCACGAATTGCCAGAAGGCCCGAATATTCGCCCTGACTACCGGCATTCGGCTGCAGGGACACCGCGTCAAAACCCGTAATCTCGCACAACATCGATTCGAATTCATCAAACAGATGCTGATAACCCTGTGCCTGCTCCAGAGGCGAAAATGGATGCATGTGCGCGAATTCACGCCAGGTAATCGGGATCATCTCCGTAGTGGCGTTGAGCTTCATGGTGCATGAACCAAGCGGGATCATTGAGCGATCCAGCGCAATATCCTTGCTTTGCAAACGACGCAAATAGCGCAGTAGTTCGGTTTCGCTGTGATAGCGATTGAATACGGGATGCATCATGAATTCTGAAGTACGCTCAAGTGATGTCGGTATACACTCTTTTACCCTGGCATCCATTTCATCCATGTTTTCGTGAGCCATCGCCTTGCGATCAAAGCATGACAATAGCCGTTCAACCTCTGATCTTCGGGTTGTCTGGTCAGTTGAAATTCCCAAGTGATCACCATCAACCCAACGCAAGTTGATTTTCTTCTCCTTGGCCTTTGCCAAAATGGCATGCGCGCGGCCCGGTACATGAACGGTGATCGTGTCAAAGTAACTGTCGGTTATGACTTCATAGCCCAATCGACTGATTTCTTGGGCACAGATCTGCGCAAAACGGTGAATCCGTCGCGCAATTTTGCGAATTCCGTTTGGCCCATGATAAACCGCAAACATTCCTGCGATAATCGCGAGTAAAACCTGTGCAGTGCAAATGTTACTGGTAGCCTTGTCACGACGAATGTGCTGTTCGCGAGTTTGCAAAGCCATGCGATAGGCAAGTTTCCCGCGAGAATCCTCAGACACCCCAATGATACGACCAGGAATTGTGCGCTTATACTGTTCCTTGGTGGCAAAGAAAGCTGCATGAGGGCCACCATAACCCATTGGAACACCGAAGCGCTGAGATGATCCAACAGCGATGTCAGCTCCCAGTTCTCCCGGTGACTTCATTAGCGCCAACGCAAGCAAGTCGGTCGCAAAAATCGATAACCCACCTGCTTCGCTTACTGCTTTGGTAAGTTTTGAGTAATCATGGATTTGACCACTGGAGCCCGGATATGACAACACCGCACAAAATACGGCTTCCGGTTTGAGGTCTTTTTGTGGGTCGCCGATAATGACCTCATAACCAAAAGCTTCTGCTCTTGTTTCAACAACAGCAATGGTTTGGGGATGAGTATCTTCATCCACAAAAAATGCATTCGAGGTGCTTTTCGAGGCGCGCTTGGCCATGGCTATCGCTTCTGCAACGGCAGTCCCTTCGTCCAGAAGGGAAGCGTTTGCAAGATCGAGGCCGGTCAGATCACAAACCATCTGCTGATAATTCATCAATGCTTCCAACCGACCCTGGCTTACTTCGGATTGGTAGGGCGTGTAGGCGGTATACCAGCCAGGGCTTTCCAAAAGACGCCTCAAGACTACTTTTGGTGTGATGCAGCCATAATACCCCATGCCAATCATCGAGGTGATTGCCTGGTTTCTACCCGCAACCTTGCGCAGGTCAGACAGTGCATTACGCTCACTCAAAGCTTCGGGAAGGTTCAGCGAACCCTCCATTCGAATGTCTTTTGGTATAACCTTTTCGATCAAGTCATCGAGTGACTTGGCACCAACAGCCTTGAGCATGCTGGCAATATCATTATCGCGAGGGCCTATGTGCCTCGGAATAAAGTTGGCACCGGCCTGCAGGTCGGTTAATCGCAAATTTTTGGAAGCCATTGTTGTCCCCGTTATCCGACCAGTTTCTGGTATGCGTCTGCGTCCATCATTCCGTCGAGTTCACCCGTGTCGGAAAGTTTGATTTTCACCAGCCAACCATCGCCTTCCGGAGCTTCATTGACCTTTGTTGGTTCGCCTTCCAGCGCGTCATTTACGGCGACCACTTCACCAGTCAAAGGCGAGTACACATCACTTGCTGCCTTTACTGATTCCACCACGGCAGCATCTCCACCTTTGGTGAGTTGCGCACCAACTGCTGGAAGTTCCACATAAACAAGCTCGCCCAATTGTTCTTGCGCATGATTGGTTATGCCGAAGGTAGCAGTGTCGCCATCAACGTTCACCCATTCATGGTCATCGGTGTATTTCATTGTCATTTCTATATCTCCACGATTTTTTGTTTTGTTTGATAGCCTGCTATCGTTTGAAATTGTTCGGTACAAATGGAAGTTTGATGATACTTGCGGGTAAAGCATTCCCCCGAACCATCAAATTGAGTTTTGTACCAACTTCAGAGCATTCCACAGGAACGTAGCCCATTGCAACCGGTCCTCCGGCAGTAGGCCCAAATCCACCAGAGGTGATTTTGCCAATGACGTTGCCATCCAGATCGCAAATCTCTGTTCCGTCACGCGCAGGTGCCCGGCCCTCAGGTTTGATGCCTACCCGTTTACGAGAGGGTCCTTCGGCAATTTCGCGCTGAATTCGCTCCGCACCAGGGAAACCGCCTTCAATTCTTCTGCGTTTTGATATTGACCAGATTAGCCCGGCTTCAATAGGGCTGGTCGTTTCGTCAATATCGTTTCCATAGAGACAAAGTCCCGCTTCCAACCTCAGTGAATCGCGCGCGCCAAGCCCGATGGGCATGACGTCGTCATGGTCGAGCAGTTTCCTGGCAAGTGTCTGCGCATCAGATGCTGCAACAGAAATCTCAAATCCGTCTTCACCCGTGTATCCAGAACGGGAAACCCAACACTCAACTCCTGATATTTCAATTATACTTGATGACATGAAAGGCATCTCGGTAACACCAGAAGACAGGGAATTCACAACGTCTTCTGCAGCCGGACCTTGCAAGGCCATAAGGGCGCGGTCTTCAATTGGTTCCAGGCTTACGCCTGAACCCAGTCCTTCGCGCATGAGCTTGTAATCCACCTCCTTTCGTGAGGCATTTACCACGAGGTAAAGCTTGCCGTCTGCACTTTCATCTGCGGGTCTGGTGACCATGAGGTCATCAATGATGCCGCCACTTTTGGTTGTGAACTGACTGTAACGAATGCGCCCGTGTTCAAGGCCGTTGATTTCTCCCGGCAACAGCTTTTCCAGCGCATCTGCTGTTTCAGAGTGGCTGTTGCCATTCAGCCAGCACTGGCCCATGTGGGACACGTCAAACAATCCGGCTTTTTCGCGGGTGTGATTGTGCTCGGCGGCTATCCCGGCTGGGTACTGCACGGGCATTGAGTAGCCGGCAAAGCCGACCATCTTGCCGCCAAGTTCAATATGCAAGTCATTCAACGGGGTTTTCTGGAGTTGGTCTGTAGCGAGTTCAGTCATCAATTCTCTTCCAATTTTTCACATTGCGGCAACCGAACCTTAGGTTCGTGATGCCCCATCTGTCAAAAACCTGAGAGATTTCACGCAGCTTGAATAATTGCGCTTGCCCCCTTCGGTGAACGACCCAGCCGTTGCTCTCCAGAGTTTGTAAATTTACCAGCGGTCCGTTTACCTGAGAGTTTCCGGGGCGGTTGCTCCTTCGGTGCCGGGTACAATCCCGATCTCTCCCGCTTGTAAATTTGTAATTATTACTCACTTAGTTTGTCAATTTTGTCAAGATGCATTTCGAAAGCAGGCAAGTCTGAGGTGGGATAGTTTTAAGAATTGCAGATTGTGGTCGTCTATTGTGCGTTGCTTTACTATCGTGCCAGTATTATTGGTTCGAGCGGGGTCAAAATTTATTGTTTGAGATCAAGTGCATAGTGGAGGTGGGCCCATGACTGACAAAGGTGCGGAGAAAGTCTACACTGTCGGCACGCACCGCACAGTTTCTCCCGTCGAAACCATGAACCGGGTTGCTCCTCATTTGGAACGTATGGGGATTACGCGGGTGGCAAATGTCACTGGCCTGGATCGGGTGGGGGTACCGGTTGTGATGGCGATGCGACCTAACTCGCGGTCAGTGGCAGTATCGCAAGGCAAGGGTACCGATCTCGATGCTGCCAAGGCTTCGGCGCTAATGGAATCGGTTGAAACCTGGCATGCAGAACACATTACCAAACCTGTAATTTTTGGAACCCATGAAGACTTGTCCAGGAACTACACGCTGGTGGATCCTGAAAAACTGCCACAGGTTCGGGGTTCAAGGTATACTTCGACTGCGCGGATACTGTGGATTGAAGGTACGAATTTGATGGATCAGGTATCTGTATGGGTCCCCTTCGAGATGATCCATGCTGACTACACTCGTCCAGGTCCGCCAGGACACGGATGCTTTCATTGCAGCACCAACGGCTTGGCTTCGGGAAACCACATTCTGGAGGCTGAATGCCATGCAATCTGCGAAGTAATCGAACGAGATGCGACAACGCTTTGGCATCAATTATCACCAACGGAGCGCGAAAGAACACGCCTTGACATTGAGCATATCGACGACCCGGAGTGTCGGGAAATTGTAGACCGGATACATGCCGCGGACCTGGAATTGGCGATCTGGGAAACAACCAGTAATGTGGGCGTTCCTGCGTTCTACGGCTTTGCCATCAACCCCGATACGCAATCGCCGGAACATGTGGGAGCAGGCGCAGGATGCCATCCCAGCAAGGCGATTGCACTTTCACGCACCCTTACCGAAGCGGTGCAAACACGCCTTACCTACATCTCCGGTTCCCGGGATGATCTTTTTGAAGATGAGTACAGCGAGGCCGGACTGGCAGAAAAGCATCAGTCCATCCGTTCACTGATTGCTGGTGAAGTTGCTCGAAGACAGTTTGGGGATGTTGAAGAATTTTTGGCATCCGATCTTGAAAGCGATCTGGATTGGTTGTTGGAGCGCTTGGATGCAGCCGGTATTTCTGAAGTAATTTCTGTGGATCTCAAAATTGAAGACATCGGAATTCCGGTTGTCCGTATCGTAATACCGGGTCTTGAAGCACCTCATGATGATGACAGCTATGTTCCTGGGCCGCGTGCGGGTTACCATCAATGACAGTCATAATGTTCATAGGGCCGACCATCAGCGAAAGGGAGGTGAAGGCAGATATTGACGCAATCTGCCTGCCTCCTGCAGCGCAGGGAGACATCTACCGTGCAATGAACTTTAACCCCGCCATTATAGGGTTGGTGGACGGATATTTTGATGGAGTAGCATCTGTCTGGCACAAGGAAATCCTCTGGGCAATGAATCAGGGAGTTTATATTTATGGGGCGTCCAGCATGGGCGCTCTCAGGGCTGCTGAACTGGCCAGTTTCGGGATGCGTGGGGTAGGTGCGATATTTGAAGACTATCACTCTGGCAAACTGGAGGATGATGACGAGGTTGCAGTGGTACACGGTCCGGCGGAAATCGGATATCCGGCACTTACCGCACCGATGGTGAATGTTCGCGCCACTCTCGACAAAGCAGTTCGGGAAAAAATTCTTAATTCGGAAGCGGCCAGTCGGTTTATGAATGCAGCAAAAGCCATTAACTATCGCGACCGCACATGGGAAAAGCTTCTTGAAAGTAAAGAGGCTTCTGGAAGTGAATTCGGTGCATGGCTACCGGAAAATGCAGTTGATCAGAAAAAATCCGATGCGGTTTCAATGATCAGGGAAATTAAAGAGGCACAGGATCAACAAACTTCCACCCATGTTCCAGGTTTCGAATTTGAAATCACCAACCTGTGGGTGAGGGGATGCCGACATTGGGACAGTATACCGAATCGAAAAATTCCGGCCATCTCAACAGAAGATGAGATGGTATTGCAGGAATTGCGCCTGATGCCGGATGAATTTCGTGCATCGCGGGATGCAGCAACACTTCGGTTGCTTGTGAGTGGTCAGATACATTCCGAAGCTTCAAATGCGGATCGAGAAGTGCTCCTGGCAAAATTAACCGAGCTACGGCAACGACATCGACTGCCCACACGTACTGATCTTGTTCAGTGGATTGAAGATAGCCAAATTGGTGAGGATGAGTTGGAGAAGTTGCTCACAGATGAGGTAAACTGCGACACGCTTGTATCTTCAGATTCTCCAATACTGACAGCCAGGATTGTGAAGAATTTGCGACTCAGTGGGAAATATCACAGCCTCCTGGACCGCGCGCGCGCTAAGGCTGAAGTCGTGAGCAATCCGGTCAACAGTGAACTGTCTGCGGAAATGCGGATGCCCGGCTTTGCACTTTTTGAGTGGTATTGTTCCAGCGTTCTTGGAGAACGGGCAGTATTGGATATAGACTTGCATTTGGAAGAGTTTGGATATGGTAGCCGGGAAGAGTTGTTCGAGATTTTGGGAAATGAATATAGATACACTTGTTTGACTTCGGGCACCACATCATTGGATCAGGAAAGCGGATAATTAAATGGCCGACGGACAAGTTAGTGGGACAAAATTCCGGCTGTTTCCCCAGTCTCCCAGTATGGATAAGGCTTCGAAGCCGGAAACGGTTTACGTGTCTTCGCCTGTTGGTTCCTTGACGCCCGGCCCGTCTGATGAACGTATGTACACTGTTTATCCGATCGGCAAGCAAACCCATTACGGAATGCATGAAAACGAACAGGGAGAACCGTTGCTTTTCTTGCCGCCGTGGAATGCAGCAACCCATACGCCTGCAACTTCTGCTGCTGATGGGCATTTCGATCATCTTGAACCGGGTACACGCGAGTTTGAGGCCGCGCATTTGTTCGGTTCTGCCCGGTTTGTACTGGATGTCTGGGAGCGATACTTTGACCGCAAAATTGAATGGCATTTCAAGGATGACTATGAACGGCTGGAACTCTCCATATTTCCTTCAGTTGACAATGCTTTCATGGGTTGGGGGTTCCTGGAAACGGGAGGTGTGTTTCAGGATGAAAAGTATAGCGCCTTCTATTTGAATTTTGATGTAATTGCCCATGAGATTGGTCATGGCATCATCTATTCGGAAGTTGGAATGCCGTCGCAAGATCAGGACAATGCCGAGTATTTCGGGTTTCACGAATCTGCGGCAGATTTGGTTGCACTCATCGCATCCCTTCACTTCGATTCCGTCGCCAACAAGCTCCTCGATAACACAAGTGGTAACTTGTACACTTTCAATCGGTTGAGCCGTTTCGCAGAAACATCAGACAATGACCAGATCAGGCTTGCAGCCAATGATGTCAGGTTGTCCGATTTTGTTGATGGATGGGATGGAGAACACAAGCTTTCCCAGCCATTGACCGGGGCCATGTTTGATATTCTGGTTGATGTCTTTCATGAAAATTTATTGGATGAAGGTTTGGTGTCACCGGAAATGGAAGACTTGTCCGACAAACTGGAAGGCGATGATCAATATACAGAGATCATGCAATCGAAATTCGACAAGTTCTACGAACAAAATCCGCAAGGGTTCAAGGAAGCCCTGCTTCTGGCGCGGGATTATCTTGGAACCTACCTGGCCGATGCCTGGCGTTTGCTTGATTCTGAAACCCTTTCATACCATGGAGTAGGCGAGGCATTGCAGAAGGTGGACCAGTTCATCTCTGGAGGAAAATACAGCCATATCATAGCAAACAATTTCCGGATGCGAGATATTGGCCTAGTAAAACCTGGTCCTCGACTTGCGAAAGCATCAGAAAACAGTCATGTTTTCTCAGATCGTACAATAACCCCATATAATTTGTAGAAGGGGTTGAATTACTTGCAATAATATTGCGATAGTAATGAAATGGGACTGGCCGGATGGCGGTGAATTTCGAGTTCCAGATCGGGGCTGATTTTGGAGATTGAATATGGCTGAAACATTACTTGGTGCCTCCAGGGTAAACCTCATTGGTTATCCGATGGAAGATTTGCAGATCAAAAGCGTTCCTGCAAACGATCCGACAAAACAAACCGGTAAAAATCACTTCCTTGCCGATCAATTGAACAACGGTAAGAATGTTGGTTTTGCCCGCATTTATGGTTACGACTACGCCAGCAAATACTTCGAGCTGGAAGTACCTACCATTATGCTGGTAGCCGGTGAAGGAAAGGCACTAAGGGGTTTGAAACGGGACAGTACCGGCCTTGCTGCCCAGAATTTTCGTTTTTCAGATGACATGAGGGTTTGGGACTATGACCAGGGCGATTTCTCCATTCGTCTCGATATGTCCAGCGG
This sequence comes from Hyphomicrobiales bacterium, assembly GCA_021775455.1. Classification (GTDB taxonomy): domain Bacteria; phylum Pseudomonadota; class Alphaproteobacteria; order Rhizobiales; family Rhizobiaceae; genus JAALLB01. The sequence goes on from JAJFHU010000017.1 coordinate 15,764, forward strand.
CCCAATTAGCCAGCTACTTCTTGATCCCGATGGTGACGGCGGTGGCGGAATGGCAGTCTCCGGCGCACGTGTCAGTGGTACCCGTGTTTCCGGTGCTCGCGTATCAGGTGCACGGGTAAGTGGTGCCCGGGTTTCCGGTGCCAGGGTATCAGGCGCGCGGTTGAGTGGCGAATCAGACTAGCCTGTCCGCAAAATATTGGTCCTGACCCTAGTGAAGGCCTGCCTTTGCCAGTCCGTCAACAAAGTGATCTACATCTTCCTGAAACTTGTCAGGCTGTACGTCTGCCCATGCCTTCAATGAAAAGGAAGGATGGGCTACCAATACTTTCTCAGCATGCGTTTTGGCTTCTGCGGTGCGTCCAAGTTGACCACAACTAGCAGCCAACAATCGCCGCCCCTCCGCCGGATTGTGCATTCTTTGCAACACAGAAATGGCTTCATCGTACCTCTTCAGATTGTAATATGCGCCGCCGAGGTGCCACAAATACTGGTCTGGGTAAAACGGATTGAGCTGCATTGCCTTTTCCAGCAATTCGATGGATTCTTCGGAGCGCCCGGAATGTGCCAAAGCATCCGCCATATCAGACATCAGGTCCGCATCATTTGGATTAAGCCTTAGTGCCCGTGTGTACGCATCAAGGGCTGCATCATGCTCTTTCCTGTAGAGGTGGGCAAATCCCAGTTCGCCGTAACCTCTCGCGTCCAAACCGTCGAAACCAACAGCGTTTTGAGCATATTCCAACGCCCGGTCCAAAGCAGTCTCGAGATCATCTGCCCATGAGTATCGCCACTCAATGTTCAGGGTGCGGGATATTGCCGAATTTGCCCGGGCATAGCGCGGGTCCACATCGTAAGCCGCCTCATAAAGTCGCCGAGCCTCGGTATTGTCTGGACGGCGGTATCGATACACAAATTGCTGACCCTTCAATACCAGATCATAAGCTGCCAGGTCTGATGGCGGGATCAGGCTGGTACGCCCAGCCTCCGATGTTTCGATTTGAACTGCTGTTGCTGCGACCACGGTATTCGCAATTTCTTCCTGCACATCAAAGATGTCATCAAGTGTTCTGTTGTAGCGTTCTCCCCAAATCATCTGTTCGGTCGCCGCATCGGCCAACTCTACCGATAGCCGCATTTTACTGCCCGATTTTCGGATTGTGCCCTGAACCACATAACGAACACCCAATTCTTGGGCAACTTGCTGGGGGCGTATACTGCGACCTTTGTACAGGAATGCCGAATTTCGCGAGATAACGAATAAATTGTGGAACTTGGACAGATTTGATGTGATGTCTTCGGTGATGCCGTCAGCAAACCAGTCTTCATTCTGATCGCTTCCCTGATCCTGAAACGGAAGTATCACAACGGACGGTTTGGAAGGGATGCCGGGTTTGTGGCCATTTGAGTCCATGCGCCGACTGGGTGCCATCGCAACGCCATCACGGTTCCGGTGGACGCGAAACGCGGTAATGCGTTCAGCAATGTTCTTCAGGGTTTGTTGGCCAAGGCATTCATAGCCGTAATCCAGCTTGTTCTTTACCTGTTCGTAGACCGCACCGCTTACGCAAACAGATCCGGGTTCGGCGAGCCCCTCCAGGCGAGAGGCAATATTCAAGCTGTCTCCGTGAAGGCCGGTCTTATCGCGCAAGACTTCACCGAGGTTTATGCCTATGCGAAATTTTACGGGTGTCTCGAGGTCTTGGTTCACCTGATTGATATCGTGCTGTGCGTCAACGGCACAATGAACAGCGTTCACCGCACTGTCGAAAATTGCAAATATGCCATCGCCGCGGATTTGCTCAATGCGTCCTTCATGCTTATTGCAAAATTCCTCAAATAATCCAATGTTTTCGCGAACCGCCTCCAGCGTTGCAATTTCATTTTCGCCCATCATGCGGCTATAGCCGACGACATCAGCAAACAGTGATGCTTGCAATGTACGCTTAATGGTATTCTTGTTACAATCGTTCATTTAAATCGACCTGCTTCTTCATTGCAGGTCGGGATACGCGCGCCCCGAATTTTCATGCATGTATATCCTCTCCTAAACCAGTTTCTCAGGCCAAGACTTTGCCGCCCAAGGTGTTCTACCAAACAACAATTTTGCTGTTGGAACCAATTCCGCTATCAGTTTTTCCCGTGCCGATGGCCATTCGTTCGCTAAAACACCCACTGCATATGTGTTGAAATGCTTCCCACCCGAAAACCATCCTTCCCGCACCACGCCTTCCTGGGTAAACCCAAGAAGTGTCGTCAATTTGGCCGTGGTTGAATTGTCGTCGCGATAATATGACGTAATTCTGTGTAACCGAAGTTGCTCGAAGGCAATGTCCAAAAGGTAACAGCTTGCCATGATTGCAAGTCCCTTGCGCCGCACCGGCTCAGACATGTAAACAGCGAGTACTCCGTCTCCGTTGATGTGGTTGATGTTATCGAGGCCAGCGATACCACAAATTTCCCCTGAACTATCGTCTACTGCGAACCAGTATCCAGACTTTGCTCCTTTGTCGCTAACCGCTTTTTCCCAATCGGCCTTTGTGTTTTCCTTGTTGGCAGGTGCGGCAGCACCGCGATCAAATAGCGAAAACTCCTCCAGATGCTCAAACCAGATCGAAATGATATCCAGGTCTTCAACAGCCATGGGGCGCATAACAAACTGATCTTGGTCTGATTTCCTGGCCAATTTCATGTTCCTGAAATGATTGAATTATGTGTACACTACATCAAACGTTGACATTTGATATAGGCAATGACCGCCTTAGAGATTGTAAATAAATCCGGCTTTGTCTAATCAGAAATTTTTAGCCGGAATTAGGATTCCTAACCTCGTCGGGTGTCTTGGCGACCAATTGGAGGTTCCATGAGTGAGAAAACACCAACCAAGAGTCCAAAGCTTGGAAATGTCTATCGAACCAAGACGGTAGACATGCAACGTGAACTCTACCGCGACTGGGCAGATACCTACGAAGCAGACAGCGTTGGCGAGTTTGGATATGTGGGATTTGAAACCGCCGCAAAAGAATTTGCATCTCGGGTGGCGGAAAAGAATGCCAAGGTTTTGGATGCGGGTTGCGGAACCGGTCTTTCCGGAGTGGCATTGAAAAATCAGGGTTATGCGAATTTGCACGGCATTGACCTGTCCCCTGAAATGCTGACCAAGGCGGAAGCGACCGGCGCGTATCAAAGCGTGGAGGTGGCTGACCTGACGCAAGCGCTTCAAGTTGGTCCGTTTGATGCAGTTTTTGCATCCGGCGTGTTCGGGTTTGGCCCGCCCCATCCGGAGCATTTGGGGATACTGGTCAACACACTAAAATCAGGTGGTCTTGCGGTCCTGACGGTTAACGGCAAAGGATGGGACGAATGCGGGTGGGATGAAAAGTTTCCGAAAGAACTTGAAAAACAATCTCTTAATCTGGTTGAGCAGGTGGAAATTCCTTATTTGGAGATCGAGGAAATCAGGGGCATTTTGCTGGTTTTCCAGGCTTAAATTCAGAGTGTTTCAATTATCCAACAGTTTTGGGTACTGAATTCTATCAAAATTTAATAATCTAGAAAAAATTGCTTTGAATTTAGTCGAATTGCCCCCCATATTGGAATAATATTCGCACGCAAACGATTTTGCAGAAGGTTTGTCCCGCCATGCGCCACTTTCCGGTTTTTCTAAATGTCGAAGGTCGGCGGATTCTTGTCTGCGGAGGCGGTGAAACTGCCATCGCAAAATTGCGATTGATCCTGAAAACCAGCGCCCGGATTGAGGTGTTTGCAGAAGGTCCTTCCAGCCAAATTCAGGAATGGGAAGAAGCGGGTGCGCTGACAATCGTTCGGCGTCAACCGTTGGCCAGCGATCTTGAAAATGCCGCGATGGTTTATGCAGCTCACGGCGAAGAGCAGCCTGACCGGAAAGTTGCCAGACTGGCAGAACAGCAAGGCGTGTTGCTCAATCTGGTTGATGATCTGGAGGCGAGCGACTTTATTACGCCAGCTATTGTTGACCGTGATCCGGTTACCATCGCAATTGGCACCGAAGGAACTGCGCCAGTTCTTGCGCGTAAAATCAAGGCGGACATTGAAGATAACCTTTCTGGCAGTGTTGGATTATTGGCTCGACTAGGAGCCGGGTTTCGCTCGCGGGCAGCCAGTCTTCCGGAAGGGAGTATCCGGCGAAAATTCTGGTCACGGTTTTTCTTTGAAAGAGGATCTCAGGCACTGAAAATTGGTGGCGAAAAGGGCGTTCAAGAAGTTCTGGAACAGCTCTATTCAGAAATTGAGAATGAAGGTCGCGAATACGGTCGCGTGTTCCTGATGGGCGCGGGGCCGGGAGACCCTGATCTTTTGACGGTCAAGGGACAGCGTGTTCTGCGCGATGCGGATGTGGTGGTTCACGACCGGTTGGTTGGCCCACAAGTTCTGGAACTGGCCCGTCGCGAGGCGATTGTTGTCGAAACCGGCAAGAAAGGATTTGGAAAATCCTGGAAGCAGGAAGATATCAACGAATTGATGATCGAACATGCGCAAGCAGGTGCTACAGTGGTCCGCCTGAAGTCTGGCGATCCTTCCGTTTATGGACGTCTGGATGAAGAAATTGAGGCGCTAAACCAGTCAAATACAGCGTGGGAAATCATACCGGGAATAACGGCTGCTTCTGCAGCCGCAGCAGAAATTGGAACTTCACTTACCCGGCGCGGCAGAAACTCGGCACTACGCTTTATTACCGGCCATGACATCAACGGCTTTGCGGAACATGATTGGGTTGCACTCGCGAAACCCGGTAGCGTGGCAGCAATTTACATGGGTAAACGCACAGCGCGGTTCTTGAGTGGCCGATTGCTGATGCACGGTGGCGTACCGGATCGCCCGGTAACGGTAGTGGCAAATGTTTCCCGTCCGGATCAGGAAATCCATGTAACAACCCTGTCGGGTCTCGCTTCAGATAAGATGCCAGAAGGCCCTGCCATACTGCTCCTTGGCTTGAAACCAAATGAGGCAATTGCAGATTTGGAATTCCAGCCTGATACGGTTGACTTGAAGCAAGGTGCATTTTGATGACCCGTGCATTCACACCAAAGATGGTTACGGCAAATGACTTGCTGGAAGGCGATGTCATTTATCTAACGGCAGATAATAAATGGAGCCGACTGTTGTCGGATGCGCATGTCTTTACGGTGGAGACAGAAGCCAATGCTGCTTTGGAATTGGCAGTTGGTCAGCAAGATCGATTGGTTGGTGCCTACCTGGTTGATGCGAGCGCCGATAAAGACGGCAACCCGACCTCATTGCATTTTCGCGAAGAGTTCCGCTCTCGCGGCCCTTCCAATTATCCTCATGGTAAACAAGCAGAGGTGTAAGCAAGATGTACATCTATAATGATTTTGATGAGAAATTCGTGCGTGAACGCACCCGCCAGTTCCGTGGACAGGTTGAAAAACGCCTTGATGGTTATCTGACCGAAGATGAATTCAAACCCCTGCGCCTGATGAACGGTCTATATCTGCAGCTGCATGCCTACATGCTGCGTGTGGCAATACCCTATGGAACACTTGATAGCACCAAAATGCGGAAGCTGGCTGACATCGCCGACAAGTGGGACAAGGGTTATGGCCACTTCACCACGCGGCAAAACATTCAGTACAATTGGCCAAAACTGAAGGATGTCCCGGATATTCTGGATGCTCTGGCAAATGTCGGCATGCACGCAATACAGACATCAGGAAATTGTATTCGTAACGTCACGGCAGATCATTTCGCAGGTGCTGCAGCAGATGAGATCGAAGACCCGCGACCAACCGCAGAATTGCTCCGTCAATGGTCAACAGACCACCCAGAGTTTCAGTTCCTGCCGCGCAAATTCAAGATTGCTGTTTCCGGAGCTCCAAACGACCGAGCAGTGACAAAGGCCCATGACATTGGCATTCGCATGGTCCGCGACGACAAGGGTGAAGCTGGATATGAAATCATAGTTGGTGGCGGTCTTGGCCGCACGCCGATGGTTGGCAAGGTCATTCGGGAGTTTCTGCCAAGGGCTGAATTGCTGCCTTACCTTGAGGCTATCCTGCAGGTCTACAATTTGCGTGGTCGTCGGGACAATAAATACAAGGCACGTATCAAGATTTTGGTGCATGAAACCGGCCTCGATGAAATTCGGGACGCGGTTGAAAAAGCCTATGAGTTCATCAAACCCGAGTTTAGTCATCCATCAGATGAACTGGTTAACGGAATTGCGAGATACTTTGAACCGCCGCAATTCAATAATGTGCAAACTGCTGCATTTGACAAGGCGCTGGAAGAAAATCCGGCATTGTGTTCGTTTGTTGAAACCAACGTTGCCGAACACAAAAACCCGGCATATGGCATCGTTACAATTTCACTGAAACCTGTTGGTGGAACACCGGGTGATGCTACGTCGGAACAGATGCGCACAGTTGCCGATTTGGCTGAAAAATTCTCGCACGATGAGGTTCGCATAAGCCATGAACAAAACATCGTACTGCCGCATGTGCGCAAGGCGGATATTGCTGAAATCTATCAGGTTTTGAAAGAAGCAGGTCTTGCCACTGCAAACATTGGTTTGATTTCTGACATTATTGCCTGCCCAGGCATGGATTATTGCGCCCTGGCGACGGCTCGTTCAATTCCGATTGCCCAGGAAATCTCTACACGGTTCAATGAACTGAAACTTGAGCATGAAATTGGTGAGCTGAAGATCAAGATTTCAGGCTGCATTAACGCCTGTGGTCACCATCATGTTGGTCATATTGGTATTCTCGGCCTCGACAAGGCAGGTATCGAAAACTACCAAATTACACTCGGTGGTGATGCCACTGAAACAATGGCATTGGGTGAACGCGCTGGCCCTGGTTTTTCTGCCGAAGAACTTGTGCCGGCGCTGGAACGCCTGATTGATACCTATTTGAATGTCCGTGAATCCTCCCAGGAAATATTTCTGGATGCGTATCGCCGGTTGGGCGCTGAACCCTTCCTGACAGCGCTTTATCCAGAAGCCGAGAAAGACGCAGCATAGATGGAAAGTTTGGCCACTATAATCAATCTGGAATGGTATGAGGAATCCAGCCTCTCGCTGATGGAGCGCGCGATCGTAAAAGGCGTGGGTGGAAAGACAGCAATTGTCTCATCCTTCGGAGTTGAATCCGCAGTGATGTTGCATTTGGCGGCCAGGCTCGATCCAAATGTACCGGTTCTGTTTATTGACACACGGATGATGTTTCAGGAAACATTGGACTATCAGCGCGAACTCGCGGATCATCTCAAGCTTACCAATGTCCGCGAAATTTCCGCCTCAGCAGAGCAACTTCGCCGTCAGGATGTTTTCGGTAGATTGCATCTAAAAGACCCCGATGCCTGCTGTAACCTGCGCAAAACTCAACCCTTGCATGAAGCACTCAATGGATATGATAGCTGGATTAATGGTCGCAAACGGCACCAGACTGTTCAACGTGCAAACATTCAACCGGTTGAAGTTGAAGGTGATGGGCGATTGAAATTCAACCCGATGTTGCATTGGGATCGTACGGCTATCGAGATGTATTTCGAAACCTATGGTCTGCCGCGCCATCCACTGGCATCGCAAGGCTTCACTTCGATCGGTTGTGCACCGTGTACTGCCCGTGTTAATTCGTCAGATAATCTGCGAGAAGGCAGGTGGGCCGGTTTTGATAAGACGGAATGCGGAATCCACTACGCCAATGACGACACCAAGCAGGATGTTGCTTGATATGCTTGCTCGGCAGAAGACTGGATAAGAAAATGACAGTAATTATACGCGATGGAAATTTTTGCGAGGATGAGTGGATGGCGAACGGAGGCGCATTCATTTCCCTTGATCAGTTTGACCTGGAAACACACGAACGGGACAGTGAAATCACTGGAATTGATATTCCCAACTCGACCGATGCAGAGTCTATTGAGGGTCTCCTTGAACTGGTTTCCGCAATCCGGATTCCCTTCCCCTCATTTGCAGATGGAAGAGGTTTCAGCATTGCCAAACGCCTACGCCAGATGGGTTATGAAGGACTCTTGCGTGCTAAAGGTCATATATTGGCTGATCAGTATCCTTTGGCGCTTAGAAGTGGATTTGATGAAATTGAATTGTTGGCGCCGCTGGCCGGTCGTCAACCGGAACGCCAGTGGCGGGACAGCCTCACTCGCGTAGAAAACAACTATCAGGACCGGTTGTCCGGTCGAAATTCAATCGCAAGGACTGCCGAAACGGCATAGACAGATTTGGATACCAGCAAGATGAATGAGCATGTAACCCAACCGATCGAAAGTTCGGCGCCATCAAGATTACCCGATGCGCAGACCGTGACCGCGGTAAAACACTGGACGGATACGCTGTTTTCCTTTCGTTTGACACGTCCGCAAAGTTTGCGTTTTCGTTCCGGGGAGTTTGTGATGATTGGCTTGTCAGGAGAAAACGGCAAGCCGATTTTGCGTGCTTACTCTATTGCATCCCCATCCTGGGATGATGAGCTTGAGTTCTATTCAATCAAGGTGCCTGATGGCCCGCTTACCTCGATGCTTCAAAACATCAAACCGGGCGACGAGGTTATTCTGCGTCCAAAGCCGGTAGGCACTCTCGTTCTTGATGCCCTCATTCCGGGTAAGCGCCTGTTCATGTTGGCCACGGGTACTGGAATTGCTCCATTTGCCTCGTTGATCCGGGATCCCGAAACCTATGAGAAGTTTGATGAAGTGATCCTGACGCATACTTGCCGGGACGTCGCCGAGCTGGAGTACGGCAAGGAACTGGTCAAGAACCTGAAGGAAGACCCGCTGGTTGGTGAAGAGGCTTCACAAAAATTAAAACACTATCCAACGACGACCCGGGAACCTTCTGAACATGAAGGACGAATTACAGACCTGATTGAATCCGGCAAGGTGTTCGAAGATCTTGAGGTAGAGCCGATGAATTCGGAGACCGACCGGGTGATGATCTGCGGGTCTATGGCTTTCAATCTTGACATTCGCAACATTTGCGAGGCACGAGGGCTGGTTGAAGGTTCAAACAGCCGTCCAGCTACATTTGTTCTGGAAAAAGCATTCCTTGGTGAGTAGCCGGACTGCGGTAATTAACCCCAGTTACAGGCGAACAAATTTTGTGTCACATTATTCGTCTATTGGGTTGTGTGGGAATTGGTTCTCTGGCACGCAATTGAATTTCTCTAGCCGGAATTGCTGACATGGATAATAAGGTCGATGCCCCGTTGATGGGCGCCAAGAAAGATGAGCCGCTTCGCGAGGACATCAGGTTTCTGGGACGGATATTGGGGGATGTCGTTCGTGATCAGGAAGGTGATTACACCTTCGAGATTGTGGAAAAGATCCGCAAGACTTCAATTCGGTTTCACCGTGATGCGGATGCGCCTGCAAAGCGTGAACTAAAAGAAATCCTGAAGTGTCTCACGCCGAGTGAAACTGTTCAGGTTGTCCGGGCATTCAGCTATTTTTCCCATCTGGCCAATATGGCTGAGGATGAACACCATATTCGTCGTTCTCGTGCGCATGAAGTCGCCGGTTCTCCGCCCCGTGACGGGACACTTGAAGCGGCAATCAACAAGGCAATTGCAGCAGGAGTTTCGGCAGAAGATCTGGTCGAATTTTTCAATAATGCATTCATCAGCCCCGTACTAACTGCGCACCCCACAGAAGTTCGGCGACAGAGCACCATGCGGCGTGAAATTGCCATGGCTGATTTGATTGACCGACGCGATAGGGGAGGTTGGACCAAGGCGGAACTTGAAGAGATTGACGCAAAGCTGAAGCGTGCTGTTCTAATTCTTTGGCAAACCAACCTTTTGCGCCAAACCAAACTTAGTGTGCTGGATGAGGTTGCCAATGGCCTGTCTTATTACACCTATACGTTTTTCCGGCAATTGCCCCGGATGTATGGTGATATTGATGACCGGATGTCGGAACTGACTGGTGATCCCGACACAAGAGTTAATTCGTTTTTTCGCATGGGTGCCTGGATCGGTGGTGACCGTGATGGCAATCCGTTCGTTGATGAACATGTCATGGCTGAAACCATAAAGTTGCAGGCAACGGCGGTACTGAATTTTTATTTGAAGCAAATTGACAAACTGCGAGACGAATTTTCGCTCTCGACACGTATAGTGGAAGTGTCGGTTGCTCTTTTAAAGCTGGCTGAAAAGTCGCCCAACCAGATGTATGCAAACCATGCGGAACCCTATCGCAGCGCGATTTCGGGTATATACGCGCGCCTTTGTGAAACCATGCGAAAAATTGGAGACGGTGGTACTGTCCTTGAATCAGTCAAGGGCGCTGAATCCTACAATTCGCCTGATGAGTTTCTTGACGATTTGAACACCATTCGCCAGTCATTGCTGGACAATGGTTCAAAATCATTGACGCGTGGTCGGTTGCGCTATTTGCGCCGGGCGGTTAATTGTTTTGGCTTTCATCTGGCAATTCTGGACATGCGCCAAAACTCTGCAATCCATGAGGCAGTAATTGGAGAACTCTTCGAAGCAGTAGCACCGGGTACAAGCTACACTGCGCTTTCCGAAGACGAGCGCATCGAACTCCTGACCAAAGAGCTGAACAATTCACGCTCCCTTTTGCGAAATGACTGGACTTATTCCGATGAGACGGAAAAGGAGATCAGGATTTTCAAACGGGCAGCAAAGATAAAGGCTACCTACGGCAATGATGCAATTCAAAACGCAATCATTTCAAACACAACCAGCTCATCTGATCTTCTGGAACTGGCCGTATTGTTGAAGCAGGTAGGTCTGGTTTCGCCGGAAGGTGACACTACCATGCGGCTCATTCCACTGTTCGAGACGATAGCGGATTTGCGAGCTTGCACCGGAATAATGGCCCAATTGCTTGGCATTCCTGAGTATCGTCGGCTGGTTGCCAGTATCAACGACAATCAGGAAGTCATGCTTGGATACTCTGACAGCAACAAGGATGGTGGGTTCATTACCTCTGGTTGGGAACTCTACAAAGCCCAAACCGATCTCATTGATCTGTTCAAGGAACACAAGATTCGCCTGCGCCTGTTTCACGGACGTGGCGGAACGGTCGGTCGTGGTGGCGGACCAAGCTATGATGCGATCCTCGCGCAACCATCAGGTGCCGTAAACGGTCAATTGCGTTTGACCGAACAAGGCGAAATTATTTCCAGTAAATACACCAATCCCGAACTCGGGCAGCGTAACCTTGAAATCCTTGCAGCGGCGACCCTGGAAGCCACATTGCTTCAGAAAGATGAAGAAGAGGCTCCAGAAAATTGGGTTTCTGCAATGGAGAATATTTCCGACAAGGCTTTCAAGGCCTATCGATTCCTTGTCTACGAAACTCCAGGATTTGAGGACTACTTTTGGTCATCAACAGTGATTAACGAAATCGCCACCCTTAATATCGGATCTCGCCCTCCTTCTCGGAAGAAAACCCGAAAAATCGAAGATTTAAGGGCTATTCCCTGGGTATTCAGTTGGGCGCAGTGCCGATTGATGTTGCCGGGTTGGTACGGTTTTGGCTCTGCTGTGAATTCGTACCTGGAAAAAAATCCCAAAGATGGATTAAAACTGCTCCAGGACATGTATCAACAATGGCCATTTTTCAAAGCCCAGATATCGAATATGGACATGGTCCTGTCAAAGTCCGATCTGGGTATAGCAGAGAGTTACTCTGAACTGGTGCCGGACGAAAAACTGCGCAGGGAAATTTTTCGCCGGATCAAGAATGAGTGGCAGTTGACCGTGGACATGTTGTTCAAGATAACCGGGCAGGAAAAACTTCTCGAATCGAACCCGCTGCTTGATAGATCGATCCGCAACCGTTTTCCGTACATGGATCCGCTCAATCACATACAGGTCGAACTGCTGCGTCAGTACCGCGAGAATGCAGATGATGATAAGGTACTGCGTGGTATTCAATTGACCATCAACGGAATTTCCGCCGCTCTTCGCAATAGCGGATAATCGTATTTTATCCTTGATAGCTACCGGGCTTTGCGCAAAAGAGAGCCTGCAAAGTGTGTTCGGTCAGTTGGGCACGCAAGATAGTTGGCAGGATTTTAATGAGCGAAGCTAAGGAAAAGCTGTTACTCGGTATCGATACCGGTGGCACTTACACTGATGCAGTATTGTTTAGTGATCACGCTGGTGTCATTGCCAAAGCCAAGTCGCTTACGACCAAGCATGATCTCTCAATCGGTATTGCCGGTGCAGTGGATGGTGTGTTGCGGCAGGCCAATTGCGCTCCTGCGGACATTGCCCTTGCTTCCATGTCGACAACCCTTGCAACAAACGCGCTTGTTGAAGGCAAGGGGAGCAGCGTTGGTTTGGTAATGATTGGATTTGACCAGAGAGACGCTGAAAAGGCCGGCCTTAAAACTTCACTCGGTGCGGATCCCGTCGTATTCATCCCGGGAGGTCACAACGTTCACGGCAGTGAAAATCCTCTGGACCTTGAGCCGTTGAAAGAATTCGTAGCCACCCAGCGGCATAATGTTTCCGGTTTTGCCGTGGCTGGATTGTTTGCAGTGCGCAATGCTTCCCATGAAATGGCGGTACAAGATTTTCTGGAGTTGGAAACCGGATTGCCTGTTACATGCAGCCACGAACTTTCGTCAAAACTCGGAGGACCCAAACGCGCATTAACCACCTTGTTGAATGCGCGATTGATTCCGACAATTCGGGATCTGGTTGCTTCCACGCGCAATCACCTGAAAAATTCCAGTATCTCCGCCCCCTTGATGGTTGTCCGGGGCGATGGGGCGCTGGTGAGTGCAGATTTTGCATTAAAGCGACCCATTGAAACGATTCTGTCTGGTCCGGCGGCAAGCCTCGTCGGCGCGAAATTTTTACTCGGAGCTGAAGATGCACTGGTATCGGACATCGGAGGCACAACAACAGATATCGCGATCCTCGACAAGGGTTGGCCGCGCATTGATCCGGAGGGTGCAGAAGTCGGTGGAATGAGAACGATGGTCGAAGCCGTCGCGATGCGCACGTTTGGCTTGGGTGGTGACTCGGAAGTATCGATCGACGAAGACAACAAGAATACCGGACTGCGCCTGGGTCCAAGGCGCGTTATCCCGGTCAGTCTACTGGCTGTCGAGTATGGTGAGATTGTTTATTCAGATCTCAAGCGCCAAAAGGGAATAGAATTCCCCGGAAATCATTCCGCCCGGTTCATCGCACGCCTGCCCCGGGCAAGCCTGCAAGGCATGTCATTGAAAACAACCGAACAAAAACTGTTCGAAAAACTGACTGATACACCTCAGGCAGCCGACACACTTCTAACCAATTCATCGGAAGTCGGAACAATTCAGCGACTGGTTTCCAGAGGAATTGCTTATGTATCCGGATTTACACCATCCGACGCGATGCATGTTCTGGGATTACAATCGAACTGGGATGCCGAAGCAGCAAAACTGGCTGCCTCGGTGTTCTGTCGACTGCGTGACCGAAAAGGCAACTTCATCGCTAAAACCCCTGAAGAATTGTCCGGCCGTGTGAAGGATCAGTTGACGTTGCAGAGTTGTGACGCGATCCTGGGTACTTGCATGGCGGAAGATGGGGTGAGTGTTGGGCCAGGCGCATCGGTTCTGCTAAATCGCGCCTTGAATGGTGAAGAAGGTCTCGTTCGGTTTAAACTTTCCCTGGATCGTATGCTGGTTGGTTTGGGGGCTTCGGCAGCAAGCTATTATCCCGCGATTGGCGAGAAGTTGGGTTCTCAATGTTGTGTCCCGGAACATGCCGACGTTGCCAATGCCATCGGTGCGGTTGCAGGTGAAGTTCGTATTCAACGTCAGGTATTGGTAACCAGCACGGATGGCGGAAACAGTTTTAATTTGTTTACTGAAGGTGGCACCAGGGTCTTTGCTGACGAGGCGTTGGCAATTGGTGAAGCTCGGTCAAGTTTGTCCAGGATTGTTGAAGCGCTGGCGCTGGAAGCAGGAGCCGATGACCCGCTCATCAACGCGGACGTTCAAATTGACGCCCCGGAAGTGGATGGGTCCCGTCATTTTGTCGAAGCAAGGATAATCGTGACCGCGACAGGACGACCCAGATTTGTCTTGATTTGAATCAAGGAGCCATTTTGTTGTGTCGCATAAAGGTAGCTTGGGTGCGACGAAAAAAACGCGAAAACCCGCAGTATGGGCTGCAAAAATGAGAATTTGTGTTGTAAGAAACACATGTAATTATTGAACTTTGGTTGATCGACATGGATTATCAGGCCTTTTTCAAGTCTCGGCTTGGCAACCTTCAGGAAGAAGGCAATTATCGTGTATTCGCAGATCTTGAACGCAAGGCAGGTGCGTTCCCCAAGGCCATCCGTCATGTAGACGGTGAATCCCACGAAGTGACCGTTTGGTGTTCAAACGATTATCTGGGGATGGGGCAGCATCCAGACGTCGTCAATGCAATGAAAACAGCAATTGAGGTTTCTGGAACCGGTGCCGGCGGTACACGGAATATTTCCGGTACAAATCACAATCACGTTCTGCTTGAGCAGGAATTGGCTGACCTTCATGGCAAGCAATCTGCGCTTCTGTTTACTTCTGGGTATGTCTCCAACTGGGCAAGTCTTGGAACCCTGGGTTCGGAAATTCCCGGGTGCGTGATATTTTCCGACCAGCTCAATCATGCTTCAATGATTGAAGGTATGCGTCATTCACGCGCCAGGAAGGAAATCTGGAAACACAATTCACCAGAAGATCTCGACCGTCTTTTGTCCGATTATGATTATGATGTTCCAAAGATTGTGGCCTTTGAATCGATCTATTCGATGGATGGTGACATTGCGCCAATCGCGGAAATTTGTGACGTTGCCGACAAGCACGGCGCGATGACCTATCTCGATGAGGTCCATGCAGTTGGTATGTACGGGCCAAGGGGCGGCGGTATCGCCGAACAGGAAGGTATTTCTGATCGCTTGACTGTAATTGAAGGTACGCTTGGCAAGGCTTTCGGTGTGATGGGCGGATACATCACCGCGTCCGACGAGTTGTGCGATTTTGTTCGCAGTTTCTCGTCCGGCTTTATCTTCACTACTGCACTTCCGCCAGCTATTGCTGCAGGTGCTTTGGCAAGTGTGAGACATCTTAAGCAAAGTGAAATTGAACGAGCCCGCCACAAGGAACGTGTTGCCTATGTTCGCAAACGTTTGGACGGTTTGGGTATTCCCCACACACCTAATCCAGGTCACATCATTCCGGTGATAGTAAAAGACCCGGTCAAGTGCAAATGGATCAGCGATCTGCTGTTGGATAACTACGGAATCTACGTTCAGCCGATCAACTATCCAACCGTACCCAAGGGAACGGAACGGTTGCGGATTACTCCGTCACCGCTTCATAACGAAGAAGATGTAGACAAGCTTGTTAATGCGTTGTCCGATCTTTGGTCGCAGTGCGCTTTGGCACGGGCGGTTGCTTAAGCATCAGCCAGCCGATTACCTGTTATATTGAGATTGGGAAATTCCCCGGCACCTGATTGCGTCAGGTCTCCTGTGACGGGTTCATTCCAGTGATAACCCCGTACACCTGCTTCGCGGATTTCTGCCAGCATATTGTCAGTGATATTGGCGCTGCCGGCACCATCAACTACGGTCACGTAGATACCGGTATTGGTATTACGGATCATGTTTGAGCTTGCAACGACGTTCCGCATGTATTTTCCCCAACCAAGCTTGATGCCAAACTTGGCTGTAGTATCGATCGTGTTTCCGGTGATTGAAATGTCTGCTTCTGCGGAAATCCCGTCGCCGAATTCAAACGGTTCCATCTCGTAAGGCGCATGCTCGTGAATATTGCGAATGAGATTGTTTGCACAAACGGATAAGCGGCCGCCGTGATCGAGATTGGCGATTGAGATACCGCGTGCACCTCCATCTATGATGTTGTCGGAGATCAGCGCGCCATTGAAAGCAAATTCTGAATAGACGGATGTTTCACCAGCGCGAAGGCAGGTATTTCCTGTAATGCGAATGTTGTTGCAGGAATTTGAGCGAATTGTTGAAAACGCACAATCGCTGACATGGTTGTTGCTGACCACAACAGAATGAGCCTGATAAGTATTGATACCATTTCCCCAGGGGCCGGTTCCGCCATTTTTTGCAGCAATACGGGCAACGCGGTTGCCTGTAATAATTGTCTCGTCTTCACCAGGTTGCCAGCGATAAACCATGATCCCGGCATTTGAACAGTCTTCAACCGTGTTACCCGAAATCAGCATTCCCTTGTTTTCAACTCCGAACAAGCCGCAGTTTCCTGCCGCACCGCTAATTCGGTTTCTCTCCACGCGACCGGACGAACGTTCAATCTGAATTCCGATACTGCTGCATCCCAGAACCTCACAATTGTCGACGACAACATGAGCGGCTCCGCTAACCCGTAATGCTGCATTTGCATAGGGTTCTACCGGGCGATTCGCGCCATCAAGCACCAGTCCGGTTACTTCAACATGTTCCGCATTTTCTGCCATCAGAAAATGACCGCCACCTGAGTAGACCAACCGGGAAGCTCCTGGAACACCCATTAGCCGCGTTCTCGCTGGCAGGCTGATATTCGATATAATGTAGCGCCCGGGCGGCAGAAATACCGGTTTGTCTTCCAGTGCTGCAGCATCTAACACTCGTTGAAGCAGTTTGCTTTGATCATCGGGTGCACCCGGTATCAAACCGGATTTTGTTGCGTCGTAACTACCGCGCAAATCTGCAAAGGCAAGACTTACTGCATTGGCTGCAGGTACTGTCGAAGCTGTAGCAACGCCTGCAGTTGCGGCACCGGTCAAGAATGAACGTCTTGTCAGATTCATTGCGCAATATCCCTTTGAGCATCTAACAAGCAAATTTTATGCCAAAAAACCGGATTAAGGTCTGAATATGAGGTATTGCGGCGTTGAGATTGCTTTCATTAGCCCATATGAATGGGAAAAGCCAAAAACACTGTTCGGTGCACAAGTTTAGGGGAACCCATGATACAGGACGGCCAACTTTACCTCGGAACCAGCCGAAAGCCGGATGATTCAATCAACAAACCCGAATATCTCAATTTGGGACTCGCTAACCGGCATGGATTGATCACCGGTGCAACCGGCACCGGTAAAACGGTATCATTGCAGATATTGACTGAAGGATTTTCGAATGCTGGCGTCCCTGTTTTTTGCGCTGACGTGAAAGGTGATTTATCGGGGCTGGCTGCAAAGGGATCAGGCAAAGATTTCTTGATAAAGCGGGCTGAAACAATCGGTTTTGCCGATTATGATTTTCAGGAATTTCCGGTAATTTTCTGGGACCTGTTCGGTAAGCAGGGCCATCAGGTTCGTACTACGATTTCAGAAATGGGACCGTTGCTCCTGGCTCGTATGCTGGAACTCAATGACACCCAGGAAGGCGTGTTGAACATTGCGTTCAAGCTTGCAGATGACGAAGGGCTGTTGTTGCTCAATCTGAAAGACCTGCGCTCGTTGCTTGTTGCGGTTGGAGAACGGGCCAAGGAAATTGCAACTACCTATGGCTACGTGTCACGGCAATCCATCGGGGCAATTCAACGCCAGTTGCTGGTGCTTGAGCAGCAGGGTGGGGAAGCATTCTTTGGAGAACCTGCACTGGAAATTAACGACATCATGCGAACTACGAGAGATGGGCGTGGTGCAGTCAGCATTCTTGCAGCCGACAAGCTGATGAGTTCACCCAGGCTTTACGCAACCTTCCTGCTTTGGCTGCTGTCAGAACTGTTTGAGGAGTTGCCCGAAGTTGGTGACATGGACAAGCCCAAGCTCGTATTCTTCTTTGATGAAGCGCATTTGCTTTTCTCCGAGGCTCCAAAAATCCTGATTGAAAAAGTTGAACAGGTTGTAAAACTGATCCGCTCAAAGGGAGTGGGGATCTATTTCGTTACGCAAAACCCGGTCGACATTCCTGACAGTGTTTTGTCTCAGCTTGGCAACCGGGTTCAACATGCGTTGCGGGCGTATACACCCCGCGAGCAAAAAGCGGTGCGGGTTGCCGCCGATACCTTCCGGCCCAATCCAGAGTTCAAAGCTGCAGATGTGATTACGCAGTTGGGTGTTGGGGAGGCACTGGTTTCAACACTGATGAAGAAGGGCGTGCCCTCGATGGTCGAGCGCACGCTGATCCGGCCACCGTCTTCCCGCCTCGGACCGCTAAAGAAAACCGAGCGAGCTGAAGTGATTAATTTGAGCCCGGTTGGCGAGAAGTACAACAAGACTATTGATCGTGAATCTGCCTATGAGATCCTCAAGAAAAGGGCAGAGGAGGCCGTGAACCGCGAGTATGACCAGGAAGATCGTGAAGATCGCGAACGCGAAGAAAACGGTCGTACCAAGCGCACACGAACGGGCTTTCAATTGCCCGATTTTGGCCGCGATGACCGGCCGACAAAGCGATCCAGATCAAAGCGCAAATCGACCCGCAAGCGTTCGAGCCGCAGTCGTCAAACTGTGACCGAAGCAACAATCAAGTCGCTTGGCAGAAGCATCGCCACCCAGTTGGGACGCGCTTTGGTTCGCGGTGTCCTGGGGAGCTTGAAAAAAGGATTTTAGGTTGCTTTGGGCAATGCGGACAATAAATCACCCGCATCGAATGGCAATTGTGCGGACGAAGTGACTACGATAGGCGGTACTATGGAGGGTATCATGACTTCATGAGTGATATGATCATAACAACCTTCGATTGGGTTCCGGAAATGCCGCGAGGTTACGTACGTGACATTCGCCTTAGGTGGGCTTTGGAAGAAGCCGAATTGCCTTATCGAGTTGAAAGCACGCCCTTCAAAGAACGCAGCGCGGAGCACTTCCAATATCAGCCCTTCGGTCAAGTTCCATGGTTGACAGATGGAGACATTTTGATCTTTGAGAGCGGTGCCGATCTGCTTTACGTCGCTGAGAAAAGTGATGCATTGATGCCATCAGATCCAAAAGGGCGGAGCAATGTCATTATGTGGCTGTTTGCAGCGCTTAATTCGGTGGAAATGGCTGTATTGCCGTACTCGATCTTCAAATTCTCGGGCGACGAAGAACAGTCGTCAGGGCGACAGGCACTTGACGGATTTCTTGCTGCACGGCTCGGTCATATGGAGCAATATCTAATTGAACGGGAATGGCTGACGGATCGGTTTTCTGTGGCCGATATTCTCATGTCCGATGTGCTGCGCCTTGCGGATCGCTTTGATGGTTTGGCAGATTATCCTGGCTGTCGTTCCTATGTGGAACGAGCAACCTCACGACCAGCCTTCAAAAAAGCTTACGCAGACCAAATCGCTCACTTTGCAGCAGCAGATTAATATCAGCTTAGGAACAACAATTTTGTCCGGTTGGTTTGGGCTCCAAGCCGTCATCAACTTCCCCCTTCCCCTCTCCATCAATTTCCGTACAGTAATCCCCATGACCTGAATCGTTCGGATCTGGGGTCTTGGAAAGCTTCTCCTCGCGCGGTGTGATATCTGCCGTGAAGATGTCTCCCTAATCCAAATTGTGTGGGTCGGGGAGGGTGAGAAACGTTAAGGTCACCTGGCCTTGGAAAACAGGGAACCTGTTTTCAGTTTCGAACGCCCGAAGCGTGACGCCACGCGAGGGCTATTTCGATCTCAAAAATCTTTTGAAAAGCGAGACCGGATCGCGGTCCATGGCCTCGGCCAGCAGGACAAACTCGACTACATCCACCCGGCGCTGACCGCTTTCTAATCTAGCGACGAAGGATTGGTACTCGCCCAGTTTCGTCGCCAGATCTTCCTGCGTGAGACCCGACTCTTCCCGCGATTTTACCAGCAGTGCAATCAGCGCCTTTTGCCGGTCGGAACCCAGAGTTTTTGCCACGCGAATCCCTATCATTTGTTGACGGGGCTTTCATTATATCTGTTTTTCAGTTATCTTAAATTCAGATATTTACGTGAAAACGGGATTGTGTGGATTTCCATAAAGCAGAGCAACAAGCACCTCGTCATTCCTGTGCTTGGCACAAGAATCCATACCTCTTCGCTCTCCACACCACTACCCTCCCGTTAACAGGAAATCTCACAGGAATGGACCCCTGTGACAGGCCCGAGGATGACGGGGGTGAGATGATTCAAGGACAAAACTTCCCTCCGTGGCAGCACAAGACGAGGCGACTAGCCGAGGCGTAAGTGCGTGAACGGACGCCCGCCGAAGGCGAGGCGGAAAGCAAACAAAGACGAGAGAAAGGAACAAGTAATGCAAACCTATCATTTCGGACAAGACCTGTTGGATACGTACCAGTCCATGTCACCATTTGTTCAGGCGTTGTGGGCGCTGATGCTGCCGGGTTTTCTGCTTGGCCTCTTCGCCATCTGGCTCAACTACCGCCTCAGACTAAAGCAATGCGAGCCGCTGCATCCGTTCGAGATACCGGATGAAGATGTCGACCGCATCATTGCTTACCGCCCACCGGATGAGGCACTCGACGCACCAATGCTGATTGCAGTGACGCGACGGGAAGTTTGAAGAAGGGTTTTTAGGCTGCGATTAATTTAAAGCAGCCCTTGTTCCCAAAGCAGACCTTCCGAACCGGTTTACAATACTCGCCTACAGCAGGGGCGAAATATTGCGAACCGTAACGCGTCTGTTTCGGTATTCATCAGCTTGTGTATTTATCTTCAGGTATTGCTCACCATATCCTTGCGTGATCAGGTTTTCAGGGGGCACATCAAAGGCCTCGACCAGTATTCGGGCAACTGTTTCCGCCCTGCGATCTGACAGTGCTATGTTGTAAATTTCCGAACCGACTGCATCCGTATGTCCCTCTATCAAGAATACGGCTTCAGGATTGTCATAAATAATATCAAGCATGCTCCCAGCAGTATCCGCAAGGTAGGGTACCTGATACTCGCGCACTGCGGCACTACCGCTGTCAAAGTTAATGGTGTCTAGATCAACGCTGCGCACAATTGCCCGAAGCCGCTTGTTTTCGCGCACTTCTCTCATTGAATAGCGCTGCTGCACTTCTTCAACCGGCCCCGCCCGAAAAATCTCTGCAAGGCTTCTCCGCCCCACTCGACCACCGGACACTTCATACTCGTCATAAGGGATGCGCAGATCGATTGGCGGTAGTTCACGATCGTAATCCACATGGCGCCTGTCATCAATATCACGTGAATCAAACAACACGTGCTCGCGACCATTGGGACTGATCTTTACTCGCCGCAGGATATATCCACCAGCATCTCGCACAGTTTCTACCTGGCTGCCATTGCGCCGATAGACCGTTTCCAAGGTGCGTCCACCACGAAGGTTTACAATTTCGACATCGCGCGCGCCGTTACGGAAAAGTGCGCTCTCGTCTTTCCTGACAAAATACTCGCCATCACGTTCGATTACGAGGCGGTCGCCCTGATCATCCACGACACGACCACCGAGTGCGGGAAGCAGCACGCCGACAGCAGCACCCACTGCAACTGCACCAAGCAGTTCGCGGCGCTGCTCTTTTGCCTTCTTGCGGCGCTTTTTCTCCGCTGCACGCAATTTTTGTTTCTGATTTTCAGTAACATTGTCTGGCACAACAGCGGTAGGCGTTTCCTCTGCTTCCTGGATTTGTGTTTCAATCGGCACATCCACGATTTCCTTGGCCTCAGGTGCGTCGGCGGAAGGTACCGGCGGCGCTTCTTCAGACGTCGGTTCGCTTGCAACTTCCTGTTTTTTCTTTTTCTTTTTCTTGGCTCCTGTCTCTTCAACCGGATCCTGCGTTGTTGTTTCTGTCGAAACTTCCGGTTGTTCTTCGACGGCAGGCTGGGTAGTTTCAGCTACTGTTTCTGTGACCACTTCTTGCTGTTCAGAATTTTCCTGGGCTTCAACAGGTTCTGGTTCATTTGATTGATTGCTGGCTTCTTCAGCCTGTTTTAGCTGATTTACAGCATCCGTAAGTGCGACTCTTGCAGCGTCGAGGTTCTGCTTTGCAGCATCCACATCGCCGCCATTCTTTTTTGCCTTCTTCAGTGCTTTTTTGGCAGCTTTGCGTGCTTCTCTGGCAGCTTGCACGTTTTCCCTGAGGGCGCTATCAACATCCTGGGCGAAAGCGGAAATTGATGAACCGTCGAAATTGACAGCTCCATAGGCTATTGGGGATAGCGCAATTGCGATTGCGGTTGTTGAATTCAAGATCAGTCGCTTCATTTGAGGAGTTCCCGTTGGATCGCATGTGAGTTTGAGTAACATTAACTAGGCTATTGTGTTCAATAGATGATGAACACAACCTGAACGCTGCTGGTTTAAAGGCATTATTCCTGTGATCGGAGCCGGAAAAGCAAACAATTGAGAATTGTTTGCCCGGCGGAACTACAGGGGTGACGGAGGGATTTTCAAAGCCAAAGATTCTACCCGCAGTTTCGCAAACGGGGATTGGCGTTTTCGCCTTTTGGCAAGTTCAGGCTGGGACACAACAATTCTCGTCAAGCCCGAGTATGACGGACGTGAGATAACCCACGGATAACATGGGAAAAAATGGTGCATGGGGAAAAATTTCCCTCCGTGGCAGGGCAAGCTGGCGAAGCCCGCGCCAGCCCGCGAATGGACAACAAGAGGCGACGAGGACCGAAGGGCCGAGCGGGACAAAGGAAAGCCCGAAGGCGCGGCGGAAACCAAACAAGGTTCATGACACGGCGGCAATGCTGGCGCGTGAACGATTTTTTGTGGTAAATTCCAATATAAAGAGTGGTCAAATATCGAAATCGAAAATCTAAATCAACTCCAACAATCCGTTTAAATCCTTGAGCTCTTTCTTCGGCGGCAGGTCGTTGTACTCTTGGGGTTGTCCCGTGCGGTTTATCCAGTAGGCGTCAAAACCGAATGCTGTTGCTGCCGCTGCGTCCCATCGGTTTGAGGATTGAAACGCGACTTCTTCCGGTTCAATTTCATAGGCGTTGGTCACCATGGAATAGGTGCCAAAATCGGTCTTGAACTTCCTGACTACGTGCACGGAGAACTGGTCATCGAGGTGAGTATCCAGTTTTGCAGATTTGACAGCACTTGCCAGCATTTCCGGTGATCCGTTGGACAAAATTGCGGTTTTGGCGCCGGACTCCTTCAGTTTGGCCAAGACAGCCGGAACCTCCGGGTAACAATCAAGGCTCAAATAGGCATCCATCAAAGTCTTGTGTACTGACTTGTTGGAACCAGGAACTGCTTCAAGCGCGAATTCAAGCGCTTCACTTGTCAAAGTCCAGAAGTCTTTGTACTTGCCGGTCGGGCTGCGCGTCCAGGTGTATTCCAGTTGCTTGTTGCGCCAGATTTCGGACACTCGCGCCGGATTTTCACCAACAGCTTCTGCATGGCGTGCTACGGCCGAATGCACATCGAACAGTGTGCCATAGGCGTCAAATACAAAGGCTTTGTAACTCATGCATTCATTCTCCAGCTTGTTCCAAGATTAGGCCGCAAACAACCATTCTGCAAATTCATTTCATATTTGCGCATTCCACCATTGAGAAATTGCTTCGAAAGCCCTAATTGTTTGGATAACTGAATATTGTACTTGATAGGAAATAAGGAGTTTTACCATGGCTTTTGAATTGCCGGACCTGCCGTATGCATATGACTCACTGGCACCCTACATGTCTGCTGAAACATTGGAGTTTCACCACGACAAACACCATCAGGCTTACGTAACCAACGGCAACAATCTGCTGAAGGACTCTGGGCACGAAGGAAAATCACTGGAAGATGTGGTTCGAGACAGCCACGGTTCAAATGCCGGTCTCTTTAACAATGCTGCTCAGCATTATAACCATATCCATTTCTGGAAATGGATGGCCAAGGACGGTGGCGGCAAAAAACTGCCGGGCGCCCTTGATAGTGCCGTTAATTCTGATCTCGGCGGTTACGACAAGTTTCGCGAAGATTTCATGGCAGCAGGTGCTACCCAGTTCGGCTCCGGTTGGTGTTGGATCGCTGTAAAAGGCGGCAAGCTTGAAATCATGAAGACACCCAACGGTGAAAACCCGTTGATCCATGGAGCATCACCAATTCTCGGATGTGACGTGTGGGAGCACTCGTATTACATTGATTATCGCAATGCGCGTCCGAAGTATCTGGAAGCTTTTGTCGACAACATGATTAACTGGGATTATGTGCTCGAGATGTATGAGGCAGCCACCGCCTGAGATAGCTCGTTCCCATGAAACGATTGGCCCGCATACTGGTTTTATTCGCAGTGTGCGGGCTTTTGTTGTTTTGGTTTTTGACCCGACCGGGTTCTGTATCGCAACCTTATCTGGCGGTCATGGAATCCGGAGACGCCGCAAAAGGTGAGCGAATTTTCTGGGCAGGCGGTTGCAGCTCCTGTCATGCAAGGAAGGGCGCCAAAGGTGATGACAAGTTAATGCTTGGCGGTGGTCATGCGCTTAAAACTCCGTTTGGTACATTCTACTCGCCAAACATCTCTCCAGATGAAATCAATGGAATTGGCGGATGGACGGAACAAGACTTCGCCAATGCGATGATTGCGGGCGTAAGTCCTGATGGCTCCCATTACTATCCCGCTTTCCCGTATACATCCTATACACGGATGATCCCGGAAGATTTGGCGGATCTTTGGGCATTCATGAAAACCCTCCCGCCGGTTTCCAAAACAAACATTGCCCATGAATTGCCACTTCCATTTCAGTTTCGACGTGGATTGGGCCTCTGGAAGACGCTCTATCTTTCAAAATCATCTCCGACTGAAAATCTGGAATTATCCCCTGAAACTGAACAAGGTCGCTACCTTGTAGAGGCTCTCGGACATTGTGGCGAGTGTCACACCCCCCGCAACCTGATTGGCGGTATGGCCGCAAACCGGTGGCTGGCTGGTGGCCCATCGCCCGAGGGCAAAGGCAAGATACCCAACATTACCCCGCACAAAAGCGGAATTGGCAGTTGGACCGAAAACGATATCGTATACTCACTGGAAACCGGTTTGACGCCAGAATTCGACAGTTTCGGCGGCTCGATGGTTTCGGTTCAGGAGAACATGGCAAAGCTGGCACCCGAAGATCGCGCAGCAATTGCCGCGTATCTGAAAGCAATTCCCGCAGTTCAATCCGAGTAGAACTTATTGAACCAGGTATCTTTCCCGGAGACCTTTAGGGCGAAGGCATAGTTGAGAGCCACTTCTTCCAATTGTTTGAAACGACCGGAGACGCCTGCGTGTCCCGCATCCATGTTGGTTTTCAACATGACTGGATTGTTGTCTGTCTTGTATTCGCGCAGTTTTGCCACCCATTTTGCGGGTTCCCAATATGTTACGCGAGGATCTGTAAGACCGGCAGTTGCAAGGATGGGCGGATAATCCTGTGCCTTGATCTGATCATAGGGAGAATAGGACCGGATCGTGTCAAACGCTTCACGGCTTTCTATCGGGTTTCCCCATTCAGGCCATTCTGGTGGGGTGAGAGGCAGGGTGTCATCAAGCATGGTTGTGAGCACGTCAACAAACGGAACTTCCGCGATAACGCCTGCAAACAAATCAGGTCGCATGTTCGCAATTGTTCCCATCAGCATTCCACCGGCACTTCCGCCCTGTGCCACGATTTGGCCTTTTGAGGTGAAACCGCGGTCGATCAGGTGTTCGGCGGCGGAAACAAAGTCACTGAATGTGTTCTGCTTGTTTTCCCTTCGGCCGAGATCGTACCAACGAAATCCCTTGTCCTTGCCACCTCGCACATGGGCAATTACATAGACAAACCCCCGGTCTATCAGCGAAAGCCGGTTAGTGCTGAACGATGCGGGAATTGTGGCGCCATATGAACCATAACCGTATAGCAGCAATGGTGCAGTGCCGTCGATTTTTGTGTTTTTGTGATAAAGGATGGAAACAGGAACCAACTCACCATCGCCAGCAGGTGCATTTATCCGCCTGGTAATGTAATCAGATTCATTATGACCGGAGGGGACTTCCTGGGTTTTCAGCAACACCCGTTCACGCGTTTCCATGTTGTAATCATACGTTTGGGCGGGCGTTGTCATGGATGAATAGGTGAACCGGATAACATCCGTATCGAATTCGTAGACACCGCCGAGCCCAAGCGAATAGGCCTCTTCATCAAATGCAATCGTGTGTTCTTCTCCGTCTGACAGACGGAGAACCACAATTCTCGGAAGCCCCTCGCGACGTTCGAGCCAAACCAGGTGGCGGGCATAGACTGAATGCCCGAGAATGAGACGGCCTGATTCATGAGGCACAAGATCCTGCCAATTTTCGAGACCGGGTTGGTCAATTGGCGCGGTAACTACCTTGAAATCAACGGCGTTGTCGCGGTTCGTAAGGATATACAAAATGCCATTGCCTTCATCGGCAGAATATTCAACTCCAGTTTCGCGTTTGGCAATCAGCGTTGGTATTTCTCTTGGAGAGTCAGCAGGAATCATCCAGACTTCCGAGGTCTGGTGATCGTGAACATCAATGAAAATGATGTTTCCGGACTGGCTTTTGTCCGCACTCATGAAAAAACCCGGATCTTTTTCTTCAAACACCAATGTGTCTTCGTCTGGTTTTTTCAGATCGTGCAAAAACAGTTTTGATGGCCGATGGTTCTCATCAAGCTCGGTGTAAAAGAACGCAGATGAGTTTTTGGACCATACACCGCCGCCGCCTGAGTTGCTGATTTGGTTGTCCAAATCCTTGCCAGTAGACAATTCACGGAAGTTGACGGTGTAGTATTCAGACCCCTTGTTATCACAACTCCAGGCTAACAATTTGTGGTCGGGTGAGTGGCTGCATCCGCCAAGTTTGAAGAACGCTTTCCCTTCACTTTCTTCATCGCCATTGAGAAGCGTAGTTGGCTTTTTATCACCCTTTTCCGGTTGGCGAAAAAAGTGTGGCTGCTCACCACCCTCAACATAGGAAACACCATATTGCCATTCGCCATCCTTGAGTGGAACTGACGAGTCATCCTGCTTGATCCGCCCCTTCATTTCTTCCAGCATTGTCACTTGAAAGGATTTTGTATCTGCCATCAAGGATGCTTGGTAAGCGTTTTCTGCTTCGAGATGGTTTTTGATTTCTCCATCCAGAAGAGCGGGATCTCGCATAACTGCCTGCCAATTTTCGGCACGTAACCATGCGTAGTCATCAAGTAGTTCAACACCGTGAACAGTTGTTTTCTGAGGTTGCTTTCTGGCGACAGGGGCTTTGCTGCCACCGGTATCAAATCCCATTGGGTTTTCCTTGAAAATGTCGATGATTGGTGCTGACCGAAGTGCTAATCTTCACTATCTGGTTCAAAAGTGAGCGCATGACCGTTCATGCAATATCGTAATCCGGTTGGATCGGGACCGTCGCTGAAAACGTGCCCCAGATGAGCTTCGCAATCTGCACAGCGAATTTCGGTTCGAACCATGAAAAATGCCCGGTCCTTGTGTTCACTGACTGACAAGTCTTCCGCCGGTTGATAAAAACTTGGCCAGCCAGTGCCCGAGTCAAATTTGGCATCTGTTTTGAACAATTTGTTGCCGCAGCAAACGCAATTGAAATCACCAGGACGATGCTCGTCTTGGTGGGGACCGGTAAAGGCCCGCTCTGTGCCATGCTCACGTGTCACATGATATTGTTCGGGGGTTAGTACTTCGCGCCACTCCGCGTCTGTACGATTGATTTTTGCCATGGTTTGGTCGCTCCCTCCTCTTTGAGATTTCTTTGCATCCCATTCGACTTATGTAAGTTACGTTTTGCTGGAGGCAATGCAATCTTTTGTTTCTATGCAGCAAATTCGTCTCAACACATGCCGCGTGCATTGACATTAACAGAACCATTTGTAAATCTGGTTCAGAAATCCTTATGCAAAATTAGGGAAATTCACTACTTGTAGCTGTAAAACGATTCATTCGTTATCACAAGTAAAGGCAAGAATTGAGAAGAATCAACATGTACGCAAGTAGTGCAAACTTGACTTCTGAAGCCTATGGGAATACATCAATATTTGAGGGGCGTGATTAGTATTGATAAAGTATTACTGCGTTCTGAAACAAAAACCCACTAAAAGTAGCGTTGCAGAATAACAGCTTACGTTACGGAAGAAAAAGAAAGAACGACCTATGGAATCTCCACTTGATGATATGCTGGATCAGTCCGGCTCTGTGGATGTTGTTTTGGAAATGACATCGGAAGTTGTCTCAGCCTATGTCAGCAACAATCCAGTTTCAACCAATGATTTACCAGGATTGATTGGCGAAATTTATTTGGCACTTGCGAAGGTAAACAACACTGGAAGCAGTGGATCGGCTGAGAGGGCGAAGCCGGCTGTACCAGTAAAAAAATCAATTCATGATGATTACATCATCTGTCTTGAAGACGGTAAAAAATTCAAATCGCTGAAGCGTCATTTGCGCAGCCATTTTGACATATCACCGGAAGAGTATCGGGAAAAGTGGGGTTTGCCGCATGATTACCCAATGGTTGCACCAAACTATGCAAAGGCAAGGTCTCAATTGGCTCGCGATATGGGTTTGGGACGCAAGCCAGGTACTAAAATCAAGCGCTAATTTTTATATATTTTCTTTATTCAAAAGCCGACCGGTCAACCCGGTCGGCTTTTTTGTAGTTCAACAATTTTTTTGAGAGCCTGATGCAGGGCAATGTGCTGGTTTGAATCATAAAGTGCAGAGTTTGTTCTCCGGGACTTTCGGACCTGTCGGATTTTGGTACTTATTTCCTGATGAGCATATGCCAGTTCTTTGTCCGTAAATTTGTGCGCAGACGAAAACTCAAACCCTGACAAGTTGGATACCTGTCGAAAGAATGTCTTTCGATCGGTGGAAATACCGCTGTTTCTTTCTACAAAGGCCTTCGCTTCTGCCTTGAGCCTGTTTCTCAGTTCTTCCAATGCTGTAGTTTTCATGGTGATCCACTCTTGATGTTGTCAGTAGATCATCCTCCGAAGTTGAAAAGCGGGGATTGTTGTTTTGGCAATTCCTTTTGTCATTTCTCTTAAGCTTTTGATATTTATTGATAATTTTGAACCAATAAATTTTTACCCAATTTTCTCTTTCCCCGTGACCCAAAATGATAGTAATAGGAAATAAATCCTAACGTGGGAGAAAGTGAATGTGTGGAGTGCAGACCGATCATCCATCGGTAAATTTACCTGGTTCCTTGAAAAAGAGAATAAAGTTGCCGGTAACCGGGAGGGAGCCGCGCCGCGCCTCCATTAAATTGGCTTTTGGGGATCTGCCCAATTCTCAAAGGAGACTGCTGGCCAAAATGATCACTCAAATGCTGGCTTGCAGTGTGGAAAGGACCGGAACGTTCCTGTTGGGATCGGTAAGAGGGAGTTTTCGGTGTTGCCGCGCCAGGCAGACTGCGATCTATCTTCTTCACACCAACCTGTCACTTACGTACTCCGAGATTGGGAAAATCTACAAGCGTGACCGAACAACAATTGCCCATGCCTGCAAAGTCATTGAGGATTTACGTGACAAGCCTTGCTTCGATGACTGGGTTGGTGAGTTTGAAGACATTATTGGCAAGCTCAAAGACATGTGTGGTACCGGATACCAGCTCGAGGGTTCAAAATGGCTGACCAGCAAATGAAGCACTTTTCCATACGGCATTATGTCCGTTTTCTGAAGTTGCTGGCCAGGTTTCCGAAATCCGGCATCGCATTTTCAACCAGCGAAGATCGTTATCTGTTGGAGCCAGGCGCCAAGGCTTACAGTTTTGATACCTCAATTTGTGATTCTGCCCTGAAAGCCGGGCATGCGATGACACAACAAAAGCGTATGACTATTACCGACGCAGGTTTGTTGCGGTTAAAGCGGGAGCTGCATCCGGATCAAACACAAGGGCTGGCTGCCCGAAATCATGTTTCTGAAATTGCGGAAATTGACGGGCAACAAGTTTCGGTTACAAGAAACCTGGACGAATCTCCCCTGATACGCCTGTACAAACGAACAACACGCGATGGCAAATCCTATCTGGCCGATGACGAGTTTCAGGCTGGAGAGCGCCTGAGGCGGGATTTTGAATGTGCCCAGCTACAACCCAAAATATCGGCAAACTGGACATCAACCACAGGAAGCAGCGCGAGTTCCAATGTATCCAGTGATATTTCCGACTTTGCACTGGATGCACGAAACAGGGTAAATGCCGCGATGGACAGGCTGGGCCCGGAACTTGCTGGTGTGGTTATCGACATTTGTTGTTTCCTGAAAGGCATTGAACTTGTGGAGCGGGAACGCAAGTGGCCACCGAGGTCAGCAAAGCTGATGTTGAAAACTGCACTTTCCATGCTGGGTCGCCATTATGGATTATCAGGCGCGGGCAGCAGGGAAAATGGGAGTATCCGAAGTTGGGGAGCTTCCGGGTTCAAGCCGCAACTGCAGCGTTAGCGTGGGCTTTCATCCGGGCTACAAGAGAGTTAAGCCCGTTCGATCGCTGAGGAGTAATATGCTCTGAAAGCCCCAGCCGTCCAAAAATCTGCTTTTCATCGATCTTGAGGATTTCAGATGCCCGTTTGTTGGAAAAAGTTGCAAAAGCCACGGCAATCAGACCACGCACAATGTGGGCATCCGAGTCGCCTTTAAACTGAAGCAATGGATCATCCTCGCTTGATTTCGAACAAATGACCCAGACCTGACTGACACAACCCTGAACCTTGTTCTCCGCCGTCTTCGCTTCATTGCCAAGTGGTTCAAGCATGGCCCCAAGCTCAATCAAATACTTGTAACGGTCATCCCAATCGTCAAGCAGTTCAAAATTTTCTATGATTTCTTCGATTTCCATATGCGCTCCTGCTATCGATATAAATGGAGTCGCCAGATAAAAAAAGCCAGCAAAATTCGGATATAAATTAATTAATTGAGGAAGTGGTGACTTGATCAGGAGCCACGGGATTGCCGGATTTGGACGATTTTCCCAGTTTATCGAGATTTTCGCTCAAGAAAACATCAACCTGCAGCGCCAGCTTCTTGGCTGTATCACAAGTTTTCTCGTTGCGCTGACAAAACATCGACAGATCAGAATAGATTTCCTGTGCAGCGGCCATTCCATCAAAGGCAGTAACTTCCGATGGTGTAGCAGCACCTGCCGTCACTACTTTGGGTGTCTGCGTGCTGAAATTATCCCGTTCTGCTGGAAGCAGCATATAGGCAACAGCCAAAGCCATGGCTAATCGAAACATATTTCCTAACCCGTTTCCAAGAATACTTGCCATACTCATTACACCATCCATGTTAAGTCGGGTTTCACTGTATCTGTCGAATTTGATTAAATTTTGAGCATTTTGAAGAATATTTCCGTTTAATCGGGAAGCGTCGTTTCGTGCGCCAGTTTAAAGATACTGTTTACCATGCGATCAAAAACAGCCTGATAATCCGGCTTTTGGAGCCGATTACGCGAGTGTAATTGTTGGATTTAGGATTCCATTAAACACGTTGTGTAACCACATTTGGTAACACTTGTAATTGGGATTTGTATTGAGCACCGCAATCAAAAATTCGATAACCCGAATAGGGACTGCATTCAGACATGCGCCTGAAAGGTTGCAAGGCCTGGAATCTGTCCAGCAGGTAGACCTCGCTAAATGTATGCAGGCGTATGAATTGCTTCCGGATGGAGTTTCGATCCATCGCAGTGGCGGATGGACAATGTCGGTCTCCTCACGTAGTGAGCAACTGATTGGCGCTCTGGAACCGCTGTTGCTTGGAAACGGGTTCGTGGAGCAGATCAATGTGCAGGATCGGGTAGGCGTATTGCAGTCCATTTCTCAAGCTGCACAAGGAATGGCCGACTGTCGTGCGCAATTTCGTGTAACAGGTCCGGGTTCTAATCAAGACGGAGCTGGTGATCGATGGCTGGAAGCCCGATGCAATCTGTTCAGGCATGATGAGTATCCCTCAGATGATCCCTTGGTTCTCTTGATCACACGAGATGTTACAGACGAACGTTCGCAAAGTGCGGATATTGAAGAGCAAATTGAACAGGTCCATTCTGCCAATCATGCGAAAAGCGCCTTTCTGTCTGCGATGAGCCATGAGCTGAGAACGCCGCTCAATGCCATTATGGGATTTTCTGATATGCTGGCCGGAAATGCCGAAATTCAGGTTTCTGCAGTAAAACAGAAGGAGTATGCAGGGATTATCGGAAGTTCCGCAGAGCATCTTCTCGGTGTTCTCAATAGAATTCTCGACATCTCAAAAATAGAGGCCGGAAAATACCAGCTTTATCCCGAGCCATTCAACCTGGCTGATTTGACACGCGCATGCCTTGAGCTGATGCAACCGGTCGCACTTGAAGCAGGTGTTTATCTGAAAATGGAACTGCCTGACGGATTACCCATCATTACAGCAGACAAGGGTGCGATCAGGCAGGTATTGATCAATTTGCTCGCAAACGGCGTAAAATTTTCTGAACCTGGCAACGAAGTCACAATTCAAGCCGTCCGCGCAGGAAACAAGATCAAGCTGTGTGTTCGCGATAGCGGTATTGGCATGGATGAGGAGACTATAGTCCGATTGGGTGAAAAATTCTATCAGGCAGACAATGGATTATCGCGTCAACATCAAGGGACTGGTCTGGGATTGTCCATCGTGTTTGGCCTTGTAAAATTGCACAACGGGACTGTTCAGGTGGAAAGCGAGGCAGGCGAAGGCACCACAGTCACGATGAATCTTCCACTCGTATCTGCAAATGCAACACCGGTACCCGCGGATCCGGATTGCGATATTGTCTACATTCACAAGGTTGCTGATGAAGAGGAAATCGGTCAACTAAGCTTGGCGAGGAAAATGGTATGAAGTTGATAATCTCAGCAGCAGTTGGAATTGTATCTGCAGGCGCGCGAACCTGTTCCAGAAATCCATCGACAGCCGCAGGGCTGTTCACGTTTGGACTGGCATTTGCACTTGTGGCAACCAATGCCTTGCGCTCGCAACCTGGATCACACCCGGATCCTCTTTGGAACACACGGGACATGACGGTTACCCGTTCTGTTGAAGTCAGAAACAACCCGGTTTTGGTTGCTCATCCTGTTCTCACCCAAAAAATCAGCTTGCGAAACATACCGGTCCCCACAAAGAGTCCGCCAAGACGCAAACTCCCGTACGCTCATTCTTCCATCGTCAGAGATGTCCAGGCAGCTTTGGCTGAAATCGGATTTTATGGAGGCAAAATCGATGGTATTTTTGGAAATGAGACGTCTGAAGCAATCATGGCTTATCAGGATAGCGCTGGCATCCTGCCAAATGGTGAAGCCAGTTACGACCTCCTCTCGAGCTTGAAATCAACGATTGCGGCCTCCGGCTCCAGGAAAAGGACAATTGCCACCGAAGAGCCTGAAAAAACTCCCGAAGCCTCCGAATTCAATGCAGCCATCGTTGCCAGGATTCAAAAAGGCCTTCATGAATTCGGCTATGATGATGTTGAGGTGGATGGAGTCATGGGTTCGCAAACCAGATACGCCATAGAGAGATTTCAAAGACGCTTTGATCTGGATGTAACTGGCGAACCTGATGTCACAACATTGCAAAAACTGGTCAGCATTGGTCTCCTTGAAAATGGTTGATTTTCACTGGCGCATTCGTGGCCGGAATTCATTGTAACATGCGTCTTACAAGTTCCATTTGGTTTGCAGCGTTTATGCGCAGAGAGCAGCAACGCGGTTCATATGTTTCTGTAATGCGGTCGGGTGCAAAGGAAGCCGGAGCAATTTTCGTGGTTCACAATCATCTCGATGGAACTCTTGATTTGTTTTCACCGGCACCACAATCCATGATGATGGAGACTACAGGCCGAAAGTTTGAACTTGTTTTGGAGCGTGTGGATCAATCGAAAATAGATCAGTACCTGGAAAAACAAGTTAAATTCGATCCGGATCTGTGGATCATTGATATTGAATCAAACTCAGATGATTTGGAACTCAATTTTGAGTGAGCAACGTAAGCTTCAGCCCCCCGACGGAAATTCAGCCGGCAAGTGACTGTTCGGCTTCAGGAGCTCTTGTGTTCTGGAAAAACATCTCGCGGCGGCTTCTCAATATTCCGGTAATGCCTGCTTCCGCTTCAAGTGCCCGCCTGGATTCAGGAAGTGGCAACTCCCGACTTTCAAATCTTGCCCCCATATCGATCAATGCCGACCGGCAATAATCAATGTCCAATTCAACGAATTTTTTGGTGACTTCACGAAAAACAGTGACATCGCGACCGATATTTCTATTGAGCAAAAGGAGTAACTGAGAAGCAATAGTCCGGGAAAATTTCAATGCGCAGAATATTCCGGCAAGTGATCCGGCATCCTGTCGTTCAAGAATGTCCAGAGTTTTGCCTGCAGGCAGTTCGCACACGTCCTGTATAATCTGGGCAAATCCCCGTTTGTTACCCTTTCTTGCGCAATCCAGAAGCTGCTTTTCCAGCACTTCTGGCCTGTTGTTGGTCAAAATTTCCGAAACATGTTTACCAAGGGAGGAGATTCTCCCACCCTTGTTGGCAAGCTCCAGCAATTCCAACTGAACGTCACCTGGATTGGTTTCAATGAGTTGCGAATTGCCGAGTTCTGAATTTGGCATTTCATCCGGCGCGACTGCTTCTTCAGTTGTCTTGGAAAATTTCGTGGATTTCTCTTCGGTCTTGGCGAGTTCCTTGAACTCCTTTCGAACCAGCTCAACGGGCATGTTCAACAAATCACAAATCGCAACATTTTCAGCAATATTTGGATTCTTGCGCAACAAAGTTCGCGTGAGTTCCCGGGGATCTTCACCCAACAGCAAATTTTTCACAGTGGAATGTTGCAAATCGGTCCGGCGTGCAATTACCCGATAGTGGGAAATGGGGCATTTACGCAAAATGGCGTTGAGGTGCCAATCACTGAGAACCGGCGAGAAGAGCAACATGGGAGCCGCAACTTCAATTGATTCCATGGAAAAGAAAACAGCAATTGTCCGCGGAGTAAACGCGCTTCGCGCCAACGCGGTTGACAACTGTCGCTTCGAATCCTGTGAAAGCTTGAATATCAAAGAGAAAAACAACTCCTTGAAAGCACTGATTTCGCTTTGATCCGGTCGGCCCAGCAGTGCGAATTGCTGCGCAGCTTCAACCAGAAGTTCACCGGTGCCACGCGCCTTTACAGAATTGGCACGCAATTTCCTTGATGTATTCGTAGGCTGCATCTGCAACATCGCGGTCTCCAGCAAATCCGGGAATCAGTTTGCTGGATCAAGTATTCGATTGAATTCGTTTACAATCTGTTAACCATGATGCTTTTCAATTGGGCCATCTCAACATTTCGTGGATGATTCTCCCGCGAACCAGGAGGATGAGATGGACACAGTAATAAGATTTCCGGTCGAGCGGCTTTCAAAGCCATCCGTGAGGAACCACAAGGGGCTGAAGTCTGGTAAAAGTGCAGAAATCCTGTTTTTTTCCGGAGTGCATTATACGCGCCCGAATGAACAAACAACTTGCACCCATAAGAACAAATTCAAGGCATCAGGCTTCAAGAAGCTTCCTTGACGCGCACTATGCGCCGGGTGCTGTCATCGTGTCCGGTAAGTGTTGCATCGTGTGTTGTCCAGAAATTCACGAGTTCTCGATAACCAGGTTTCTTCCTCATTAAGAATTCTGATCAAGACAAAACCCTTGTTAGAAACAGTTTCCACCACAATTGATGTTTCAATTTCTTCCGGCTGGGTTTCCCGCAAATCTGCCATTTGGATTGGATTGAGAATAATCAGACGAAGTTGATTCTTGATCGCGGTGCGATCATTCAGGCTGTACACAACCCGGCCGAGTTCATCAAACACAGAAGCTGACCAGAATGTAGGTGATGTTCCCCCTGCAACCATAAAAGCATTCTCCGACAGATCGTATCGACATACGGCAAGTTGGAAGAATGGGTCCCGGTCAGAAATTCCGATGTCTTGTCCGTCCCGGATGCGTTGCAACTGGCCAGGTTGCCCAAATTCTGAAATCCGCCGGGCCGCATCTTTCGACCCCAAAGCAGGAATTAGAAAGATGATGGCAATGTGGACGATGCCGGCAAGAACCAGCGAGCAAGTGGATAAGTACAGAATTCGCCAGACCATCAACTACACTCCTGGCGACGAATTGTCGGCATGATTGGGTCAATCAGTCCGGAACTGCTGGTAATGGGTGTATCATACAAGCGAAGGATCAACTTGAATTCCTCATCCCCCTGAAGAGAGAGCCAGTTACCGCTTTTTGGGTAGTTACTGATAGAAATTGTAAAAGTACCGTCAGGAAATCGCACCATATTGCCGGAGTGTTTTGCTGAAACTCCCGCAGCGGTTGGCTTTCCGTATTCTCCCTTTTTGTCATAGGCAGACAAGGTCCAAAGACGTGCCGGCGGCGTGCTGCCGGAAAGCAGGTAGCTGCAGTTTGCCCGAAGCGGTTTGCCATCATCATCCGTGACGGCTTCAAATGCCAAACCTTCCGCTGCACCCAATGGTATGGTCCCGTCCGCTGCAACTTTTGCCGAGGTATAAGGGTCTACATCCGAGCCGCCAACAAATGGCCAGGCTGACCACTGGCCGATATTGATTGCACCAATTCCGTGAGAACGCTGGATGGAATAGTTCGCCGTAAACCCGCCGAGCGCCAGGCCGATAACAATTACAATAAAGGCATCGATAAAGGAGCGCATTGGTGGTTCCGGGTTAGGCTACTGGGTTAGCTGGTCAGTTGTGTTGCGGGCAAGTTCAGGATCAAGCTTGAGCGGTTTTGCCGCTCTCAGCTTGCGCTCAATCTGCCGCAGGGCTTCTTCGGATTTTTCAGTGAGCAGTTTGGGCCGGGCTGGTGCTGATCCGTCACCGTCATCATCAGCAGCAACAGATGGCGCGCTGTCCGGAGAGCGGCCGGGAAACGGATTTTCGATGTAGGGAATAGGCCTCAGTTCGATATTTTTATGGGCGTAGGTCATGTATTTTTTCCAGGTCATTGCCGGCAAGCGGCCACCGGTAAGGCGATTTGTTGACTGGTAGTTGTCATTGCCGAACCAAACGGCAGTAACGTAGTTGCCGGTAAAGCCGACGAACCAGGCATCGCGATAGGCCTGTGTAGTGCCGGTCTTGCCAGCAGCGCGAATACCATCCAGAGCAGCGCGCCGCCCGGTTCCCCATTCGGGAATTTGTGCCATGATTTGGTTCATCACCTCGACGGTTGATTCCTTCAATACGCGCTCGGGCTTCGGCAGGTCCTTTCGAGCGTCATACAAAACATTGCCAAGCGGATCAGTTATCTGGGATATGCCATGAGAGTGAATGCGCATTCCGCCACTCATCAGTGTCCCGTAACCTCTGGCCATTTCAATTACTGACAGGCCGTTGGCGCCCAAAACCATTGGCGGGTTCACAACCATGTCGGATGTTATGCCCATTTTTCGGACGGTATCCATCAGCCGGTCACCGCCCAATTGTTTGAGATTATCCCGCCCAAGGTAGAGTTTTACCGGAATTGTGTTGATCGATTTGATGAGCGCTGTTTGCAAATCGAGACGGCCTCTGTGTCCGCCGGAATAATTTCTGGGGCACCAGTTTCTGCCGAAGCGATTAACGCAAACGGGACCGTCTATAACTCTGGTATCTGCGGTATAGTCAAAATGTTCGATGGCTGATGAATAAACAAATGGCTTGAATGAAGAACCCGGTTGGCGTCGGGAACTGGTGGCGCGATTGAACTGGCTTTGCCCATAGTCGTCACCGCCAACCATGGCGCGCACTGCCCCTTCATGGTCAAGGGATACCAGTGCTGCATTTCGTACCCGGTAACCCCGGCCAAACTGGCGCAAATGGGATTTTACGGCATCTTCCGCGGCGCGTTGCAAATCGAGGTCAATTGTCGTCTTGGCTACAAGATTGCGCGTCGGGAACTTGATTGCGAGCCTGCGCACTTCATCATAGGCCCAGTCCATGAAGTGGTTTGGTCCTTCTACATCATTGCGCTCAACGATTTCGGCGGGTTCCCGGCGTGCCCCGATCACCTGGCCTTCGGTCATGAATCCGGCCTGCACCATATTGGTCAATACTTCGTTGGCACGGGCACGGGCAGCCGGCAGGTTGATGTGTGGCGCGTATTTCCCCGGTGCCTTGTAAAGACCCGCAAGCATTGCAGCTTCTGCGAGCGTAACATCCTTGATGTTCTTCTCGTAATAATACTGGGATGCTGCCGCTGCCCCAAAATTGCCGCCGCCCATATACGCACGATCAAGATAAAGCTTCAGGATTTCCTTCTTGGTGAGATTGAACTCCAGCCACCACGATAAAAACGCTTCGTTGATTTTGCGTTCGATTGTCCGCTCGTTGGTCAGGAACAGGTTTTTCGCGAGCTGCTGGGTGATTGTACTGCCGCCCTGCACAACCGAATTCGCCTTGACGTTTTCAGCCATCGCACGGAAAAGTCCGTAATAATCGAGGCCCCAATGCTCGAAAAAGCGCCGGTCTTCAGTCGCCAGAACCGCCTTGATAAAATGATCGGGCAGGGAATCCAGTTCTTCAGCTTCGTTTTTGCGAATGCCACGACGACCGATCTCCTTGCCGTTGCGGTCAAGCAACAACACCGAATAGTCTTCCTGGTTTCGCCAGTCCCGCTGGGTTTCTTCAAACGCCGGAAGGGCCAGGGCCAGCATGACGATCGAACCCAGCAGGCCGAGCGTGATGCCTTCATCGGCGATCTCGACCAAAAACTTGTTAAAGCCGGTAACCCGAAACCTGCGAAAGAATATGGTGATGGATTCCCAGGTTTCACCGGCGCCCGCAAACATGTTGTAGAGCGATGAATCGATCCATGAATCGATATCGAGGAGCTTGGCCCAGCCCCTGCCTTTTTTCGAACTGTTAAAGGGATCCCGCACGGACACTCTTCCTGCAAAAACAACCTGTTATTTGTTTACAACACTTTTTGAAAGGTTTGAACTGACTGTTAAGTGAAAATTGATCCAAAGTGTGACGAAAGCCAAATGGTCTATTACTTCGCGAAAGTGGCTTGTTTAGCAGCAATTTGTGGTCCAAACGCTAGCAATGGCCGAATCCGACACCGAAAAGCCCTTCTGGAAAACCAGGACTTTGGAAGAACTCTCACCCAAGGAGTGGGAATCACTGTGCGATGGGTGCGGTCGTTGTTGCCTCAACAAACTTGAAGATTGGGACACGGGCGAGATTTACTGGACTGATCTGGCCTGTGAATTGTTCAACTGCGACACCTGCCGCTGCAAGGATTACAAAAACCGTTTCAAGAAAGTGGACGACTGTATTCAACTGACCCCGAAAAAAGTGCGTGAACTCACGTGGCTTCCGCCAACGTGCGGATACCGGCTGGTGGCCGAGGGGCGTGACCTGCGCTGGTGGCATCCGCTGGTGTCTGGTGATCCCGATACAGTCCACGAAGCGGGCATTAGTGTTCGGGGCAGGGTGGAACCGGGCGATGATGTGCCACCAGAAGAATATGAAAAACATCTGGTTGACTGGCCAGCGGCCGAACCGGTTGAGGAAAAGTAGTCAGTTGCTTGACACCGTAACTGACCGAAAAGAAACCGGAATTTCCGCCGACAAGGCAAGTTATCAACACTGTTCACAGGCCTGAAAAAAAATCGATTCGACAGCCCGGAATTTTTGACCCAAACTGAATTTGGTTACGCATTGGGACAGAAGGTTCGCTGGAAGTGCCGGAGTGTAGCTGGACCTGAAGCTGGGTCCGTGTTCTCACTAGCTCGTGGGGGCGCAGAATGGTTCGGTTGGGAACGCAATCTTTGATCGCGGAAACTACCGGGGTGCTGTTCAAAAAGAATGATGCAAGATCGCGGTTTGGGTCATTCTAGTGCCAGGCAGGGCACGATAAAACAAGCGTTGTGGCCTTCGGGTTGTGGCGGTTCTGCACCGAGGCTTATGTCCGCAAGGAGATGTGTTTCGGTTTTGTTGAGATCGGGATTTGTTTTTGGCTTGGCGCCCTTGGTGCTGCCGCCGGGAGTAGATGTTGATCATGACACAGGGAGGCGCTGGCTTAGGTCAGTGCCTTTTTGTGTTTGTGGGGAGTACAGTTGTGGGGGTGTAAGGAAATACTTGACATATGTCAGGCCATGCCTTACATTATAAGCGATGATAAAATCCATCCGGCACAAGGCGTTGCTTCGATATTGGGTTAGTGGAAACGCCAAGGGGCTTGATGCTGCATGGCTCAAGAAATTGACACGCATAATGAATGCACTGGATGCAGCGGAAGAGCCGGAGGACATGAACTATCCCGGCGCGCACTTTCATCAGTTATCGGGTGACAGGGCCGGCAGATACTCGGTTCGATTAACTGCCAATGTAAGGGTTACCTTCGGCTGGGAAAGAAACGCCGCAACGCAAATAGATATTGAGGATTATCACTGATGTTGGAACGACACGGCTCAATTGAGGCAACGCACCCCGGTGAATTGTTGCGGGAAGATATCCTGCCAGCACTCGACATGCCCAAGACGGAGATAGCCGAAGCGCTGAAAATTTCCCGCCAAACGCTCTACGATATTCTCAACGAACGCCAGCCCGTCACCGCCGAAATGGCCGTACGCTTCGGCAAATTGTTCGGCAACGGTGCCCGCTTCTGGATCAACCTGCAGCGGAATTTCGATCTGGAAATGGCGGAGAGGAAAGTTGATGTGAGGGTTATTCCGACGTTGGAGATTCGGTAATAAATTCGATTCTTATGTCATTTCACTAATTCAAAAAACGCGAAAACTTTACCGAAAAAAGCAAAAGCGATAATAATACTGTTGTAATTCCGAATCATAACACCACACCCCCTGCGTAAGCCTTTACTTTTTGGGCCACTGCTCAGGAAAGGAGGTGATATTATGAGAAAGACTTACAAAGTAGGTCGTAGCGCCAAGACGGGCCGTTTTACTACGGTCAAGAATGCGCGGCGACTGGCTTCAACGCATGTCGTTGAAACCGTTAAAAAGAAAAGGTAACTTAGGTTGCTAATCTTCCGAGCGGCGTTTCTTGACGGGAGTGTCGTTCGGTTTTTCTTTTGCGCCAGATTTAGTTAACGGTTGGTTAATCTGCGGCGATGTTTCCTACATCCGCTTTAGGGTCTGGTTTAATTCTTGATCTTCCTTTTTCTTATCGGAGTCTGTCATGGGAGAAACCTTAAAATGGGCACCACCGCCCCAGGAACTTCTGTTAGCAATCGGCACCATAAATTATGATTGGGCGCAACTCGATTCATTCATATCTGGCGCATATGTTTTTACACTCGGCATTGATCCAATTGAAGCGGGAATTACGATTGGTCGCTTGGATTCACGGGCGAAAGTCGAAAAGTTAAAAAAAATTTACCGCCACAGTGACCTGCCCCAATTGATTGGTCCAGTTTGAATGTTAGTTCATGGTTATCCTTTCATGCAAGTGGATGATGGATTCTGGTGCTGGCGGTTTGTAGCCAAGCGATGAATGTGGGCGTTTTGTATTGTAGTGGATACGCC
>JAJFHU010000018.1 GCA_021775455.1 Hyphomicrobiales bacterium
GTGGCAGGGCAAGAAATTGCGATAAGCAATTTTGCAAGCCCGCGAACGGGCGCCCGCCGAAGGCGCGGCGGAAACCAAACAAAGTTCATGACGCTGGGCTTAAAGGCTCGAGTGAATGATTTACCCTGCGTGGCAGGGCAAAGTTCCGCGACTAGCGGAACTGCCAGCCCGCGAACGCGCGCTCGCCGGATGGCGAGCAAGGTAAAACAAAGCGGCAGCACAAGACGAGGCGACTAGCCGAAGTGCAAGCCCGCGAACGGGCAACCAAGAGGCGACGAGGACCGAAGGGCCGAGCGGGACAGAGAAAAGCCCGGAGGGTCGGCAAGGCTTAAACAAGACCCGAGTGAATACTTACGGCTGCATGACAAGTTCGACATTGAAAAATGGAGGCCGTTGTGGCAAGCACAGAGCTGGGATCGACAGGAGCAATTCAACAATGATTTCATACTTTGCAAAACATTTGTGTATTGCAGTTGCCGCCATGATCTTGCTTCTGGCGAACCACACGCCTGATGCAACGGCAGCCACCGGCAACAAGCTTCTTAGTGGCATCAAATTCAATTTTTGGTCCGGTTCGTCCGGGAGCAACACTACCCAAGAGCGGGAACGCGGTGCTGGCCACGGCCATGCTGCTCATCTCAATTGCCGGTATGAAAACCAATGGCAGGACACCCGCCATGGCAGGCGTCTCGAAGGGCGTGAGCAAGTCTGCAACTAACCTTGCCTAACTGCGTCCACGTGTTCAGGAAAAGACGGGTCAGCCATCAGTGCCTTGCACCTTGCAAAACGGCCATCAGCATAGGCGCGAAAGTCTTCAACCGGATTTTTGTTGGCAAGTTGAATGAGGCCCCACAACGTCCACAACAAATCGCACATAGCCTTGTAGATCACGATGCGGCCCCGCTCCGCCGGTTTCGGTTCACGCTCAAAATAGGCTTTCATCATCTCTTCATCCTGGGCCGCGTTAAATTCACCTTCGACGGACAAATCGCCCAGATCCCACATGGGATCGTTCATTCCGGAATATTCCCAGTCCACAATCCACATTCGCTCACCGGTATCGAGAAAGTTTTCGCAAAGCGGATCACAATGACAGGGTGCCAAGGGAGCAGCATGTGCCTCAAGTGCTGATCGCACCTTTTCAGCCTCTGCAACCACATCGTGATAGCCTTCCGGCAAGTCAACATCCTTGCCGGACAAAATGCCGAGATATTCATCAATCATCTGAAAGAGGTCAAAATGAAACGGAAAGACAGCGCCCGAAACATGCAGTTTGCGAAAAGCCTGACCAGCTCTTGCTGGTGCACCCTTGCGCTTGCGAAAGGCATCCGGGTTCATGGTTTCCGCACGATCAATAAACCGTGTCACCATCACGCCGGATTCTGCGTTCGTATACAACACTTCCGGTGAAACACCGGCTTTCGCAGCTTCTTTCGCAGCAACCGCTTCATTGGCGCGGTCGATGTATTCTTCCGTGCCATCACCGGGAATTCTAAGGCAATAGTCGCCCGCCTTGTAAACAAGGTTTGTCAACCCGCCCAATCGTTCCAATTGTCCTGAGTAATTCTTCATGACTGGAATATTGGCAATTGCAGCGCAGGCGTCGCTTTCATTCTCGTCCATATCAATACTCCCTGCGAGAACCGTTTTACTTTTGACACTTCATGACTATCATGAATTCCCGACCGGGCAATATACAAGCGGAGAATGCTTATGAGTAAACCACAGCATGAAGGGCACCTTGGTGCCGTATATTCCGCGAAACAGCCGGAAGAAATTGCTGCCCTTTATGACGGTTGGGCAGATTCCTACGATGCGGACATGTCTGCTGCCGGTTATCGTCATCCATCGATTTGCACGGCATTGCTGTGTCGTCATTTACCACGTGGAGCTGAGCCAATTCTCGATGCCGGAGCAGGAACTGGTTTAATGGGACAATGGCTGGAAATTCTCGGTTATCCGCACGTGGAAGCGCTGGATATCTCAAAAGGCATGCTTGCCGTTGCCAGGCAAAAGGGTGTCTACAAGGCGTTTCACCAACACGCCCTGGGAGGAAATCTGCCCTTTGCTGACGACTCCTTTGCAGCGGTAAT
This sequence comes from Hyphomicrobiales bacterium, assembly GCA_021775455.1. Classification (GTDB taxonomy): domain Bacteria; phylum Pseudomonadota; class Alphaproteobacteria; order Rhizobiales; family Rhizobiaceae; genus JAALLB01. The sequence continues at coordinate 2,094 of JAJFHU010000018.1, forward strand.
TTCTGCAGGCGTGTTCACAACCGGTCATGTCGGCAGCAAGGGAATCGATGGATTAATCCGGATTTGCAATCCCGGAGGAGTGATTGTCTTGACTGTCAAAGGATCACTTTGGGAGTCAGAATTTGCAGATCATGTTGAAACGCTGGAGCGCGAAAAGCTGGCAACGCTTGAAGAACTAACACCACTTTATGTCTCCATGCCAGATGAAGAGGGAACCAGGCCCAGCCGGGGAGTTGTGTTGAAGATATTGTAACCGGGAATTGTATCAGGCAATTTGAAATGCAGTCGATGAGGTTTCCAGTCGACGGAGAATTGCAGCCGGTGGCGGGGCATCGGTAATCAACATGTCGATGTCATCAAAACCGCAAACTTTCACCAAGGCAGTGCGTGAGAATTTTGTGTGATCAGTAATCACAGTCCGACGCTCGCCACAATCCAGAACAGTGCGGGCAAACTCGGCTTCCGTAAGCTGATAATCCATCAGCCCGTTGGCAGCATCAATTGCGGCAATCGAAATAATGGCATGGCGTACTGAGAAATTCTTCACAAACTCGATCGCAGTTCGCCCAAATGAAGCACCATTATCGCCGTGTAATTCACCGCCTGCCATGTAAACCTTGTTGCCGTTCATCGTTGCAAGCGTACGCGCGATATCTGATGAATTCGTGACGACCGTCAGGTTCTTCTTGTTGAGGAGTTGGCGTGCGAGCAGGCTGGTCGTAGTGCCGGTGTCCAGCATGACGCTGTCACCATCTTCAATCATGTCAGCGGCGCAGCGCGCGATAGCCAGTTTCTCCCTGGCATTTTCCCGCATCCGACGTTCAAACGGCGCTTCAGCTCCCCATGCGGCCAGAGTGACAGCGCCGTGATGCTTTGTCAGGAATCCAAAATCAACGAGAGGCCGGATATCCCGGCGAATTGTTTCAAGCGAAACACCCATCTCTTCAGCAAGGTCGCTGATCTTCACGGTGCCGCTGATCCGCGTAGCCTCAGCAATATCGGATTGCCGCTTTGTGAGATTTATGTTCTGTTCGTTTGGCATCGGTCAAAATTCTAGGCAATAATCACAATAAATCCACCAAATTCTACACAAAACCACATAAACAGTCATAAATCCACACAAAACCACAAAAATGCTTGACTCCTGACTTTGTGAACGGGCACACTTTTGAGTCTGCTGGGTTGTTTACCCTGGAAGTCGGCTGTAGCCGAAAAAGTGGAGGAAGTCATAAATGTTGAATTATCAGTCGTTACGCACGCTGTTACTGGGCGCAGTAACCGCAACCAGCCTGTCCCTTGCGCCATTGCCCGCCAACGCAGATGTTGAATCCAAGGATCCAATCAAGCTCACCCTGCATGACTGGACGGGTCAACTGATAACAACTCAAATCATGGGCGAGGTTTTGAAAAAGGCCGGATACAATATTGAGTATGTGCCGGCTGACTACATCGCCCAGTTTGCGGGACTTGAGTCAGGTGATCTGCATATCGCCATGGAAATGTGGGAAACCACTGGGAAAGACGCCATGGAAGCTTCACTGGCAACCGGCAAGACATCGGATCTCGGTGAGACGGGAATGGATGCCAAGGAAGAGTGGTGGTACCCCTTGTACATGAAGGAAAAATGCCCTGGTCTGCCGAATTGGGAAGCACTTAAGGAAGAAGCATGTGCTGAAGCATTTTCAACTCCGGAAACTGCACCGAATGGACGCTATCTCGGTGGCCCGGTAACCTGGGGTGGCTATGATGATGAACGCGTTGAAGCCTTGGAGCTTCCGTTTGAAGTAATCCACGCCGGTACCGATGCAGCCCTGTTTGCAGAACTCGAATCTGCCTATCAACGCCAGGCACCTGTCATGTTGTGGGTCTATGCACCCCATTGGGCTGTCGCGAAGTTTGAAGGCGAATGGGTAGAGTTTCCTGAATATACCGACGAATGCTACAAGGATGCTGCATGGGGCAGCAATCCGGATATGGCATACGATTGCGGCAAGCCGTTTGGCTGGATCAAAAAGGTTGGCTGGAAAGCTGGTGAAGAAAAATGGCCCGGCGCCTACAAGGCGGTTCGTAACTTCCACATTGAAAACGATGAAATGAGCCAGTTGATCGTTGAAGTCGATCTGGAAGGCAAGAAGCTTGAAGATGTTGTGGCCAACTGGGTCGCGAGCAACGAATCACGCTGGCAGGCCTGGTTGAACTAGTTCCTCCCGGAAATGTGTTGCCGCCGGGTGTATCCGCAAGGATCCCCGGCGGCGATCACAAAGCTGCAAACTTTCCTTTTCAGTTGAACGGCTGAGGATTTATGCCACCCAAAAAATCAAACACCGCCAAACTCCAATGCCGTTCCGTCTGGAAATTGTTTGGTCATGGCGCCAGCCAAACCCTGAAAGCTGCCGACGGAAATCTCACTGAACAGAACTTGAAAGACGCCGGGTTAATCGGTGCAGTGCGTGATGTCAGTCTTGATGTACGTGAAGGAGAAATTTTTGTCATCATGGGCCTGTCGGGTTCTGGCAAATCAACGCTGGTTCGCTGCATGTCCAGGCTGATTGAACCGACCAGTGGCGAGATCATCTTCAATGATGAAAATCTGCTGGAAGCAACACCGGCAAGAATGATTGAAATTCGCCGACATTTGATGGGAATGGTGTTTCAGCATTTCGCACTTCTGCCCCATCTGACCGTATTGGGTAACGTTGCCTTTCCACTTGAAATTCAGGGCATCGACCGCCAGACCCGGGAAGCGCGGGCGATGCAGATGATTGAATTGGTTGGCCTTGAAGGTCGCGAAAGATTCTTTCCCAACGAACTGTCCGGAGGACAGCAGCAAAGGGTTGGAATTGCTCGATCATTAGCCGTTGAACCTGAGATATGGTTTCTGGACGAACCCTTCTCGGCGCTGGATCCTCTCATTCGAGGTGAAATGCAGGACGAGTTCCTTCGTCTCCAAAATGTGTTGCGAAAAACAATTGTGTTCATCACCCACGATTTTGACGAGGCCATTCGCCTCGCAGATCGTGTTGCTATCATGAAAGACGGTGCAGTTGTCCAGACTGGCACGCCGGAAGAAATTGTGACCAGACCGGCTGATGATTACGTCACCGAATTCACCCGCAATGTGGTCAAGGCAAAAGTTGTACGTGTGAAAACCATCATGAAATCGCTGCCAGAACGAACGCCTGAGGGTGGATATGGCGGTGATGTTGCCATGAACGCGGTGGTTGCCGATGCGGCGCCCCGCTTCAAGGATAAACACGATGCGATGCGGGTCGTGGATGGTGATGGCAAAGCGGTAGGTCAGGTTCTGCGCGATGATGTGACCCGCATAATGATGCAGGCTTGAGCAAAATGACCATTTCGACACCAAAGGATGAAACAGTAACCAAGTCGGACGGAATGTTCCCGCGCTTTACCGTTTGGCACGGGGTTTGGGCTGTCGCTCTGGTTGGCTTCTTCCTGCTTTGGACTTACGGTAAACCAATTGCCGGTTGGGCGTTCAAGTTCCCGCGTGAGCAACAAATCCCGTTCAAGCGCTGGATTGGCGATTTCATGAAGTGGCTGGTTGATGAAGCGAGTTTTGGCCTCTTTACCTTCACTGAGCTGACCCGGTTCATCGCTGCCGTGATAGAGTTTCCCTACAAGATTGCACTTAGTCTGCTTTCCACCGGGTTCCTGAAAGGTCAGGGATCGGATGCAGTTCAGATTCTGCCACCTGTATCCTGGATTGCGGTAATCCTCATATTCGCACTTCTGGGATACTATGCGGGTGGGCGCAAACTCGCCCTCCTTGTTGCCGGTTGCTTTGGATTTCTTGCGCTTTTCGGCCAGTGGAACAACGCCATGGTGACATTGGCCTCGATCCTCATAGCAGTGCCGCTTGGCATCGGCGGAGGATTGTTGCTTGGCATTGCCGGTTACCGCTGGAGCTGGTTTGCTGCCGTGCTTCGCCCGGTACTTGACTTGATGCAGACTGTACCGGTTTTCGCCTACTTGGTGCCTATCCTGTTTCTGTTTGGTTTTGGTCCCATTGCCGCAGTTGTCGCCACAATAATCTATGCACTTCCGCCAATGACAAGAGTTTCGATGCTGGCGCTGGAACAGGTGCCCGATGAAGTTCATGATCTTGGGCGAATGGTGGGCTGCACAAGTCACCAGATGACTTGGCGCGTACTCATCCCTTCGGCCATGAAGGGACTGATGGTGGGTGTAAACCAGGTTATCATGCTGGCTTTGAACATGGTCATCATCGCTTCCATGATTGGCGCCGGGGGTCTTGGCTATGAAGTCCTCGCCGCGCTCCGGCGACTGGATATTGGCACAGGTCTTGAAGCGGGCCTGGCAATTGTAGCCCTTGCGGTAGCCCTTGACCGACTGTCTCAGGCGCTGGCACGCAGAGCGCAACAACACCAACACAGGGAAGAAGGCAAAACAGGATTTATTCAGAAGAACCCCTACACTGCCGCTTCGATTGCTCTGGTTGTAATTACGGGGCTATGTGGATTACTGATCCCCGCACTTCAAACCTATCCAGAATCACTGGAGATTTCGACCGGGACATTTTGGTCTGAGGTTGTGCGCTGGATTAACATCAACTTTTTTGACCAACTGGAACTCGTAAAGAATGCACTGTTGCTCAATGTACTGATACCATTCAAACGGTTCCTGCTGGATCTTCCCTGGGTTGGTGTCTGCCTTCTGCTCATGCTTGCCGGTTACCGATTGAGCGGCTGGCGGCTTGGCTTGCTGGTTGGTGTGCTTTCATTCCTGATTGCTGCAACGGGGCAATGGCCGAAGGGGATGGTCACGGTTTATCTTTGCGGCATATCAGTCATCATTGCCTGTCTGATTGGCATACCCATTGCTATATTAACTGCGGAACGAGCCCGAACCTGGAATGTGGTACAGGCCATCATCGATACCCTGCAAACACTTCCGTCATTTGTATATTTGATGCCTGCGGTCATGTTGTTCAGGGTCGGCGATTTTACAGCAATGATCGCCGTTGTCGTTTACGCCATAGCGCCTACGATACGTTACACGGCCCATGGTCTTCGCCAAATTGATCCTCATCTGGTTGAGGCCGGTGTTGCCGCCGGATGCACGCCCTGGCAATTGCTCACCAAGATCAAGCTCAAACTTGCATTGCCGGAAATCATGCTGGGCATAAACCAGACGATAATGCTGGCTTTGTCCATGTTGGTGATTACGGCACTGGTAGGCACGCGGGATCTCGGGCAGGAAGTTTATATTGCGCTCACCAAGGCCGATACAGGCCGTGGATTGGTCGCCGGTATAGCGGTCGCGTTCATTGCCATCATAGCAGACAGATTGATTACGGCTGGAGCGGATCGTCTGCGACTCCGGCTTGGGCTGAAACGATAAGCAAAGAAGGAAAGGCCGTTCATGTCGGACCCCGGTCAAAAAATTGAAAAAATCCCGTACTGGACCGGCTCCATCACTTGGGAAACCTTGAAGGGTGGTCTGTCGAACGAAAGCTTCACGGTTACCCAGGGTGACGAAAAATTCGTTGTTCGTTTTGGTAAGGATTATCCATTTCATCATGTCTTCCGGGATCGTGAAATCATGGCGACGCGTGCCGCTCATGCTGCAGGATTTGCGCCAGAACTGGTGTATGGCGAACCAGGGATCATGATTTCCCGGTTTATTGAGGCCAAAACCTATGATGCCAGCGATGTTCAAGCCAACATCCCCCGCATTGCGGACACCGTAAAACATTTTCATACAACCATGCCGCAGCATATCAGCGGGCCGGGTTTCATCTTCTGGGTATTTCACGTTATCCGCGATTACGCCAACACACTGAAAGAAGGTGGCAGCCGAATGATCGAGCATGTGCCGGGTTACCTTGAACTGGCCGGTGAATTTGAAAATGCCCAAATTCCACTTCCTATAATCTATGGCCACCATGATTTTCTGCCGGCCAATTTCATGGATGACGGCAGCAAGCTGTGGGTGATCGATTTTGAGTATGCCGGGTTTTCTACCGCGATGTTTGATCTGGCTGGTGTTGCATCCAATGCAGAATTCAATGTGGATCAGTCTGAAGAATTGTTGAGCCGGTATTTTGGTGTATCACCTGACCCTTCCATGAAAAAAAGCCATTCCGCGATGCAGTGCGCTTCCCTGTTGCGTGAAGCCATGTGGAGCATGGTCTCTGAACTTCATCTGGATGCGCCGGGCGTCGACTATGTTGCCTACACTGAAGAAAATCTGGAGCGCCTTGAAACAGCTCTTGATTCCTATCGCTCCCAATACGGAAAGGGCTAGAAATGCAAATCCCTGATCGTGCCCAGTTTGTCGTAGTAGGTGGCGGAATTATCGGTTGTTCGACAGCCTATCATTTGGCTCGGGATCACAAAGCTGATGTTGTGCTTTTGGAACAGGGAAAGCTTACCGGCGGATCAACCTGGCATGCGGCTGGATTGGTAGGGCAACTACGTTCATCTGCTTCTATCACACAGGTGCTGAAATATTCCGTGGACTTGTACACCCGGCTTGCAGAAGAAACAGGGTTGGAAACCGGATGGAAAATGACCGGCTGCCTGCGTCTTGCCTGCAACGAAGATCGCTGGACCGAATACAAGCGCCTCGCCACAACGGCAGGCAGTTTCGGTATGGACATGCAATTACTTTCACCTTCAGAAGTAAAATCGATGTGGCCGCTGATGGATGTAAGCGATCTGGTTGGCGCCAACTATTTACCGACCGATGGACAGGCAAGTCCGTCCGACATTACCCAGTCGCTGGCCAAGGGTGCGCGCATGCACGGTGCCAAAATATTTGAAGGTGTTGAAGTTACCGGATTTGAGTTGGATGGCGACCGGATTACCTCCGTGATAACCAATCAGGGAAGTATCGCTTGTGAAAAAGTTATTAATTGTGCGGGCCAATGGGCACGTCAGGTTGGAGCGCTGGCTGGCATCAACGTGCCTTTGCAGCCAGTCAAGCACCAATACATCATCACCGAACAGATTGAGGGAATAACATCTGAAACAGCAACCATTCGTGATCCCGATCGCTTCACCTATTTCAAGGAAGAGGTGGGCGGTCTCGTTTTGGGCGGGTATGAACCAAATCCGATCGCCTGGACCAAAGAGGACGTGCCAAGCGAGTTTTCATTCCAGTTGTTTGATGATGACTGGGATCATTTTGAACAACACATGGAGCAGGCCGTGGCCCGGGTTCCGGCTCTCGAACAAGCTGGTGTAAAGCAGATGATAAACGGACCGGAGAGCTTTACTCCAGACGGCAATTTTATTTTAGGCTCAGCGCCTCAATGCAGAAACATGTATGTCGGTGCCGGATTTAATGCTTTTGGAATAGCCGCTGGTGGCGGTGCCGGTTGGGTATTGGCCCAATGGGCGGTAGATGATGAAGCCCCGATGGATCTATGGGTTGTCGACATTCGCCGTTTTAGCGAACTCCACACGGATCGCGACTGGGTTTGCGATCGAACGCTGGAAGCCTACGGCAAACATTATACAATCGGGTTCCCACATGAAGAATATACCAGTGGTCGACCGCGCATAGTATCTCCTCTTTATGACCGCCTGAAAGATCATCGCGCCGTCTTTGGGTCCAAGCTGGGTTGGGAGAGGCCGAACTGGTTAGCCCGCGAGAACGATAAAACAGAAGATGTTTATTCCATGGGACGCCAAAACTGGTTTGAGACAGTTGGAGAAGAACACAGGCTGGTGCGCGAAGCTGCCGGGATATTCGATCAGTCTTCATTTGCCAAGTATGAGGTATCAGGAACTGGTGCAGTGCAAGCGCTCGAATATCTGTGCGCCAATCACATCGACAAGCCAGTGGGTCGCCTGACATACACCCAGTTACTCAATTCACGCGGTGGTATCGAGTGCGATCTAACTGTTGCAAGGCTGGCCGATGATTTGTTTTATATTGTAACGGGGACAGGATTTCGTACCCATGACAGCACGTGGATATCCGAGCATGTTCCCGATGGTTTGAACGCAATGCTTCGTGACGTGACCGAAGAATTTGGCACCTTGTCACTGATGGGTCCGCGATCTCGTGAAATTCTTCAGGCGATTACTGCTGAAGACTGTTCCAATGAAGCCTTTCCGTTTGGCCATGTGCGCGAAATTGAAATTGCCGGTCATCCGGTTCGCGCACTGAGGGTGACCTATGTGGGCGAACTGGGGTGGGAGCTTCATGTTCCTTTGAATGCCACCGGTGATGTATTTGATGCGCTGATGGAAGCTGGAAAGAGTTCTGGAGTGTGCCCGGTTGGATACCGGGCACTGGAATCACTGCGCCTTGAAAAAGGGTATCGCGCTTGGAGTTCGGATATAACGCCCAATGATTCGCCTTTTGAAGCAGGGCTTGGGTGGGCTGTGAAACTGAAATCTGATTCCGAATTTATGGGCCGGGGTGCGGCCGAAAAGGCGGCAAACTCGATACCAAAAAAACTTCTGGCCTGCTTTACGGTTGAAGATCTATCCGTGGTGTTGCTGGGGCGGGAAACCATCCTCAGAAATGGCGAGTTTGCCGGTTACCTGACGAGTGGTGGATACGGTTATACGGTTGGAAAACCAATTGGGCTGGGCTATGTGCGGGCAAAGGATGGCGTGACGCAAAGTTACCTGAAGGACGGCACTTATGAACTGGTCGTGGCTCAAAAGCGTGTACCTGCGGAACTACATCTTGATCCACTTTATGATCCTGAAGGACACAAGGTGAAGGGTTGACCGGCGAACTGTCAAGTATTCCTGTCGGCGAGCAGTCCGGCATCATCAATTTCGTTTTGAACTGCAATGGCATCAACATTGCGCGGTCGGGAGAACCCTGCAATCAATACATAGAGCGCTGGCGTCAGGAATAACGTAAACAACGCAGCAATTCCAAGTCCACCAAATACTACCCAGCCAATCGCAGCACGGGCTTCTCCGCCAGGGCCACTTCCGAGGATTAGCGGCAAACCGGCAAGAACGGTTGAAAACATGGTCATGGAAATCGCCCGAAAGCGTACCCGTGACGCTTCGGCAATAGCATCAATGACATCCCGGCCTTGCTCACGGAGTTGGTCCGCAAACTCAACCACCAGGATGGCATTTTTTGCCATGATGCCGATCAACATCAAGATGCCAATCTGGCTATAGATGTTTATCGTAGTCCCGGTAATGCCAAGCGCAAAAATTGCCGCACAAATTCCAACCGGAACAGTCAACAATATTATCAGCGCGCTAATCATGCTCTCGAACTGCGCCATTAACACGAGAAACACAATCAAAAGAGCCAGCATATAGGTGATTATAACACCATGAGATGTTTCATTAAGCGCTGCAGCCTCATCCAGAAATAGAAGGCCGATATCTGGCGGCAATTCATTTGCAGCGAGTTCTTCAACAGCCGATACTGCTTCACGCAATGAGTAGCCATCAACCTTGTCGCCGAAAATTTCCACTGCCCGCCGTTGACCATGTCTGTCAAGTTCGGCTGCGACTGCATACTCGCTGAATGTCACCAGTTGAGATAGCGGTACCAATCGTCCGCCAAGTGCACTGACATAAATATTACTCAGGTCGGAAGGATCATCAATTGCACCAGCCTTTGCCTGAAGGATCAATGGAATGCGCTGATCATCGAGATTTAGTTCGCCAACCTTGTCATTGTCAACCAGGACCTGAACCGTAGCAGCCAACCCTTCAAGTGGAACGCCAAGCTCTGCTGCCCGTCGACGATCAATGCTGACTGACAATTGTGGTTGTGTGGCCCGGAACTCTACCCGTAAATTTTCTATCTGTCTCAAGTTTTCCTCGATTGAGACTGCGAATGACTCCGCAACCTCGGCAATTCTCTCATAGTTGGATCCGGTAAGGGCTATCCGCAACCCCGCATTGATGCTGTACAAACCGAGACTGTTGCTACGCCAGACTCTCGCCCTTGCGCCAGGTATTTGTGCCAGTCCCTTGTTGACCACACCGGCAATTTCTCCTTCGCCGACATCTCGTGAAGACCAATGACGCAATGGCGCGATCAGTTGGCCTCGATTAAGATCGTAGCGTCCGGTAATGGTGAACAGCCTGGTAATTGTTCCGGTATCAACAAACGGCTTCAGTATAGCCTCGGCTTTTTCAACCTGTCGGTCGGTATAGTCGAGACCAACGCCGTCCGGGCCGGTAAGCCAGACCGATATCAGGCCCCGGTCTTCTTCAGGGACGAGTTCTTCACCCAATGTCTGATAGGTAATCAGCGCAGAAACAATAATGATGGCGCATATCCCGATGATGACCAAAGGAGCAGTCACAACCATTCCAAGTGCTCGGTCATAGGCAACCGCGATTTTGCGTCCGATAGCGCCAATAATACTACCCTGTGCTTCACGGTCTCTTGTTTCTTGCTTCAGCAGTCGCGATGCCAACATGGGTACAATTGTCAATGCGGTGAACGAAGATACACACACAGCGACCGCAAGCACAAAACCAAATTCACCGAACAGTCGGCCCGCATCGGAAGGCAGAAATGAAATCGGGATAAACACGGATACCAAAGTAGCTGTTGTAGCAATTACCGCAAAGAAAACCTGGCGCGTTCCAAGAACCGCAGCGGCACGAGGTGCCACACCCAGAGCATTGAAACGCTGGATATTCTCAAGCACGACAATCGCATCATCAACTACGAGGCCGGTTGCCAGCACCAGTGCCAAAAGGGTAATCAGGTTGAGCGAAAATCCCAACAACCAGATCGCGGCAATTGTTCCGACCAGCGCAACCGGAATTGCCAATGCGGGAATGAAAGCCAACCTTATCTTTCCGACGAAGATGGCTATCACGGCAACAACAATAAGCACCGCCAGAAGTAGCGAGATCAGCACCTGCGTTATCGCACCCTGGATGAAGATGGCATCGTCAGAAACAACTACAATCCGGACATCATTTGAGCGGTAATTGAGCTTTTCAACAACCTTGGTGACATCCTCGGAAATTGCAACTGTGTTGGATTGCGCGCGGCGGATAATTCCCAGATTTGCGGCAGGCTTGCCATTCAGGCGTACAATGCTCTCCGCGTCAGCCGGGGAGAAAAATGCGTGGGCGATGTCACCAATTCGTACCGGATCTCGAATAATCAGGTTTTCTGCAGCATCCGGACCCTGAACCGAAGCGTTAGCGCGGACGATCACTTCCTGCTCATCCGATTTGAAACTGCCGGCAGGTACATCATACCGGGCATTCTTCAACGTGTTGACGACGTCAGTTACAGACAGTTGATAGCCCGCCATCAACATTGGATCGAGCACAACCCGCATTACCCTTTCGCGCTTGCCAAAGAATGTGACATCCGCCACCCCGTCAACAGAAATGAGCGCCGGAATTATTTCGTTTTCAATCTTGCGGCTGATCTCGTCAACGGGAATGCGCTCGCTGAAAACTGCAAGACGAATGATTGGACTGGAGTCTGCGTCAGCCTTCACAACCGATATCTCTTCAACATCCTCCGGCAGCAGTTCCCTGACCCGGCTGACAGCTTCACGAACATCGTTTGCCGCAGCAATGAGGTCGGTCTTCGGGTTGAAAATCGCACGAATTCGAAAATTGTTTTCCTCACTTGAAGATCGGACTTCAACCACGCCGCTGACACGGGCGACAGCACCTTCCACAATGCTTGTGACTTCCGCATCGATAGTTTCCGGAGAACCACCGGGATAGTTGGCGCGGATAGTGACAACCGGGCGATCGATGTTCGGCAATTCACGGATCTCAATGCCAAAGATTGCACTAATACCTGCAATGATGATCAAAAGATTTGCGACGATGGCAAGGTAGGGTCGGCGGACACTGGTTGCCGGTAGTTCGCTTGACAAACTCATGACAAGCTAACCCCAGCTTCCGTACTTGGGTAAATTCGATTGTTCATTACCCGGTTCATCTGGCACTGGTTCTGAGTACTGCACTTGACGCCCGGGCCTCAATCTTTGCACTCCCTCCAGCACAACCAACTGGCCAGCGTTGAGATCACCATCAACAAGAATGGTGCTGTTCAATCTGTTGATCACCTTTACGAGTGTTTTTTGCGCCTTGCCGTCTTCAATGGTCCAAACGAAGGCTTCGCCCTTGCGCCACTGAAGGGATAGTTCCGGCACCACGAAATACTCATTTCCTGGCAGCTCAACTTCAACAACGAAAGACATGCCCGGTCGCAACTCATCCTCAACATTTGGAATAATCGCCCGCAATTTTATGGTACGCGCTGTCGGATCGACCCGGCTGTCAATATGTTCAATGCTGCCGGTAAATTCCTTGCCCGCGTAGCTTGGAGTGCGACCGGTTATTGGCTCACCCGGCGACAAACGTGAAAGATAGCGTTCTGCGACCTCAAACTCGACAACCATCTCATCACGCTGATCCAGCGACAAAAGTTGCGTATCCGTCGTAATCCTTTCGCCGATTTCCACACTCGGAATTCCAACCACACCGTCAAAAGGCGCGCGGATACTCGAATCGAGCTTGGCTTCCTTTGCCTGCTGCAAGATAAATTCCGAGCGTTCAACGGTGTTTTTGGCGTCATCTACATCAGCTTCTGAGTAGACATTCTTTTGCTGCAGGTACTCAAAGCGTTCCAGTTGCCGTTTTGCTTCCTGTAATTCTCTGACGGCAATCTCGACAGCAAGTTTCGCTTTGGTTGTGCTCAACTGAAACAATGTATCACCTGCCTTGACTTTGTCGCCAGACGTTACCGGCAAATCGATGATCACGCCGTCAATTTCCGAAGTCAGCAATATCGACCGACGGGCTTTGGCTGTGCCGATTGCGGCAATCGTTTCGCTATTGGTTGCCTTCCCAACACGGGAGACGATTACCGGGACGCCAAGATCGGGTTTTGTTGCTGCACCCGTGGCATTCGCTGTCTCGGCATTCAGGTTGAAAAGTTTGGAAAATGCTTTTCCTGCCGGTTCCCTCAAAAGCCAGATTGACGCAGCGATTGCCAAACATGCCCCGAACAGGAGCAGTTGGTACCGCACTGAAGCTGGCTTGGTCATCAGGGAGCAGTTCCTTCAGGATTGCAACACATCTGGAGTTTCTTGCTGTTGGAAAACTTGTACCTGCCAAAAACCCCGTTCAATTCTTGAACAATTGAACTTACCTTCGCACGACTTTAATCACAAGTTGGGCTTTTGAAGCTTCCAAAGACGCTGATGCTGAGCGTGCGGACCAAGACAAGAGATGCAGACACAGCGGACACTTCAGATTTCAACATAATTGATGCAATCTACATCCAGTCGCTGGAAGGGCCAAAAACCTTGTGCTCAACCGAGATCGTTCCGAACTGTTCTTGGCCCACAGGCATTTTCTGGCCGGTTCCGACAAGTTCCACGGTGATACCTCCGATCCGCTGGTGCTCGATCTTGATGGTGACGGGCTGGAACTGACGAGCCTTTCGCAGGGCTCCGGCAGTTTTGACAGTAATCATGATCTTTACGTGGAGCGCACCGCTTTCGCGATGCCGGACGATGGCGTGCTGGCACCCGACATCAACGGCAATGGTGAGATCGATCAGTTGCGGCAACAACTTGCCCAGCATCATAATCAAACTGATGGCATTGAAGCGCTGAAACGCTCCAAGCAGAGCCAGATTGGCTTTCTTCATGAGGAGCTTGTCGGGATTCGAACATTGAAAGAAATGGGTTTGGCCTCAAATTCCGTTTGATGACTCTGGAACGTGAACGTGAAAGCCTGATTGGTCAGCAGGCTGAACATGACGCGGAATTAGCTCGTATAATGAACGCAATTTCTGAAATCGGAATCCAGATTTTGCAGATTGATCGGGAATTTCGTCAGACCGTGCTGACGGATTTGCGTCAGGTTGAGCAGGAAGTAAACGATATGATTCAGCAGCTCCAGGCTACCAAGGAGCAGTTGAGCCGTGTGGATATCAAGGCACTGGTCAGGGTATCATCCACGAACTTTCAATATTCACAATTGGCGGCGTAATTGGTCCCGGCGATCCAATTCTTCAGATTATCCCGCAAAACCAAGCGTTTGTGGTCGAAGCCAATATTGAACCGCAATTTGTCGATGAACTCTTTTCCGGCCAACCGGCCACATCACGCTTTTCTGCCTTCAATCAACGAACTACGCTGGAACTCAACGGTACGCTTAAATCGATATCCGCAATCACCGTCGTCAATGAACAGACGGCCAACCATTCTACAAGGTTCGCCTAAGATGTACCAGTGAAAGAGATTGAGCGCCTCGAAGATCAACCAATCATTCCCGGCATGCCCGTCGAAGCGTTCATCAAAACTCGCGACCTACTTGCTTAAACCTCTCATGGATCAGGTGAATAGAGCGTTCAAGGAGGAGTAATGCTGATAAAGCAGAAATTGTGAACAAGCGTTCCATTTCGGTAATCCATATTATAGTGCACCCAAATATTAAGCTAAGAAAAAATCAATTGGTGTACAAAAGACTCACGAAACGGTGCTAAATGTATGAATTCAATCAGCTTGGTGTCGGCACGGATATTACCAATTGCTATTCGCTCGCAGATTCAGGCTGGCATAAAGTAACATAGCAGAATTGACATCAATTGGCCGGAGGTCAAAATGTTCAAGTAACTTGCGCTCCTGAGAATTTCCAGCTGATCCGACGCGGGGCATGTTGGCAATTTACACAATAACAGGAAGCTTAAAAACATCTGGTACAATACCGCTAATCGGTAGTGTATCAGGTGTTTTCTGATTTCCTTGGTCTACCTGTTTTAGGGGCACGTTTTTCTACAAGGTCAACAATCATTTCCATTGTGTAAACTTCATCAACAAGGCCAGCAGCAACAGCAGGTGTTGTTTTCAATGTCGCGTGTTTGCGAATGAAATTGTAAAATACAAAATATAGCGCCAGAGCGTGACAATGGTTTTCATACTTCTTAGAAAATGCGTTTGTCAGTCGTGTGAACCGGCGCATACCCATTCTGATATTTAAGTTCTGGCGTTCTGCATATGAAGTTGAAACGTGCTTTTCATCTGGGTTGCCAGTGCGGTTCTTTTTCTTTGCGCCATTGCACTGTGCAGGACTGTAGCGAGTAGTTCTTCCATTTGGTGAAGGGCCATACAGCTTAACCAGCGTTGCATAGTCGATATCATTACCGAATGCGCCTTCAACAGCTTTGAGATAAGGCTTGTGTCCATCTGTGGTCATTTGAACTCGATTGTTCAAACGGTCTGCCAGATCATTCATGAAGTAGTTTGCATATTCCGCATCACGGCCACCAACAAACCAGTTACAGATTAGCTTGCTATCAGCATCAAGGCTTGTCCATGTCCAGATATCGCCAGCAAAGTCAGGCTGGCCGTCTTTGTGGGCGTTCTTTTCCTTGGCATAGCAAAACGACCAGATTTCATCACATTGAATACGCTTGCTGTTGAGGCCACGCACGTTCACGTCATGGAACTCAGTGACCTGCCCCAATTGATTGGTCCAGTTTGAATGTTAGTTCATGGTTATCCTTTCATGCAAGTGGATGATGGATTCTGGTGCTGGCGGTTTGTAGCCAAGCGATGAATGTGGGCGTTTTGTATTGTAGTGGATACGCC
>JAJFHU010000019.1 GCA_021775455.1 Hyphomicrobiales bacterium
CGCGATTAAAACAACCCCATGCGCGATAGCCTTGATCATCTGCCGGAGAAGAAACAGCGGGAGCTGGCGCGTGGTGTTGCAATTATCCATGAGGAATTTGACGAAGCGCTGAAGCTTTCCACCGCGGAGAGGAAGAAGAAAGCGCGGATTGAAAAGATCATCCTGTTCGGCTCTCACGCCCGCGATGACTGGGTCGATGATAATCGTCTTGACGGCTACCGCTCGGATTATGATTTGCTGATAATCGTCAACAACGAGAAGCTCTGCGATCCGGGAGCCGAATGGCGCAACCGTGCCGAAGACCGCCTGTTGCGGCTGATGTCACCGGATCACCCGGTTCCAGGGCCGGAGTACACGATGATCGTCCACACGCTGCACGACATCAACGACAGGCTGGAACGCGGGCGGCAGTTTTTTCTGAACATCGCCAGGGAAGGCATCCCGCTCTACGAATTGAAAGGTTCAAAAACCTTCATCAAGCCGAAACCGCTCTCGCCGGAAATGGCGCTGGTGGAGGCACGGGAGTACTTCGAAAAGTGGCACCCAAATGCCTTGCGACAATTCAAGACATTTGAGTTCCAAACGAACAATTCTTCCAACGATCAAGAATGGTCTAACAACGCTGCATTTTCACTCCATCAGACCGTCGAAAGCGCTTATCACTGCCTGCTGTTGACCTTCACGCTGCATTCGCCGGAAACCCACAACATCAAACATCTGCGTTCTCATGCGGAACAGTTGGACCCGCGCCTCATCGAGATATGGCCGCGTGAAACAAAGAAACAACAGGCACCGTTCAACCTGCTCCGCGAAGCCTATGTGAAGGCACGTTACTCCAAGGAATTCTCAATTCCCTCCGACGACCTTCAATGGCTCGGCCAACGCACCAAACTGCTGCTGGAACTGGTCAAGACCCTGTGTGAAGAGCGGCTGGGGTGAGGCGGGTGTTAGCTTCGCTCGGCCCGAGGATGACGAGTTGAGAGAGGGTGCCCGATGATGACAGGGAGAAAATGGTGCATGGGAAAGGAATTCCCTCCGTGGCAGGGCAAGGTTTGGCGACTAGCCAAACTGCCACTGCGTCAACGGTTGTCGGCTGGAGAGCCGACGAAGAACAAACAAAGGATCACGGGGAAATCAGCAAAAAAAATATCCACCTGACACGAGAATCGTGACAGAATGAGCCATGCCCAACGCTCAACCAAAAACTGAAGAGAAAGACCAGACCCACATCGTTCGCCTGTCGGAAACGGTGGTCAACCAGATTGCTGCCGGTGAGGTGGTTGAGCGACCTGCCAGTGTTGTCAAGGAATTGATGGAAAATGCCGTTGATGCCGGAGCAACCCGTATAGAAGTAGTCACTTCCCGGGGCGGGAAGAGCCTCATTCGGGTGATCGACAATGGTCACGGCATGGGGGCTGACGATCTGGCACTTGCGGTAGAACGACATTGCACGTCCAAGCTAACCGACGATCTGCTGGATATTCGCACCCTTGGATTTCGCGGTGAAGCGCTTCCTTCGATTGGATCAGTTTCGCGGCTTTCAATCACCAGCCGACAAGCGGAGGGTGACACCGCATGGCGGGTGCGCGTTTCCGGTGGCAAGACTACGGGGCCCGAACCGGCAGCGCTTGGCAGCGGAACCGTGGTTGAAGTGGCTGACCTTTTCTATGCCACGCCTGCCCGTTTGAAATTCCTGAAATCCGATCAGGCAGAAACAAACGCGGTTACCGATGTCTTCAAGCGCATGGCAATCGCCTTTCCCGATATTCATTTTTCCATCTACGGGGAAGATCGTTCTGCGGTGGACTATACACCTGCCAGCATGCTCGACCGGCTGGGGCAAATCATGGACAAGGCATTCGTTGAAAATGCGATGGAGATTGATGCCGAGCGGGAGGGCATTCGGCTAACGGGTTATGCCGGGCTTCCGACTTTCAACCGGGGCAACAGTCAGCGGCAGTATTTTTTCGTCAATGGCAGGCCGGTAAAGGACAAGTCGCTTCTGGGTGCAGTGCGCGGTGCCTATATGGATTTTCTGGCACGGGATCGCCACCCGATGCTGGCGCTGTTTCTCGATCTTGATCCCCATCAGGTGGATGTGAACGTACATCCAGCAAAGGCTGATGTTCGTTTTCGTGATCCGGGACTGGTTCGCGGCCTCGTGGTCGGTGCGCTTAAACAGGCGATTAGAGATGAAGGCCACCTCTCCAGCCGTGAAGGAACATCGCAAATGGTAGGTGCGTTCCGACCTGGCTATGGCGGCGCTTTTCGATCATCACCCAGCTACAATCCGAATAGCGAAGCTGCATCTGCCGCAAGAGATTGGGCGCGCCCGATCAATGAAGGCTCAAATTATCCATCCGGATTTGCGGAAGGCCAGGCGACTTTTGATCCGACTGACCGACCAAGCGGACAAATTGCCGAAACCCATCACGATATTGATGATCAACTCATCCAGCACAGGCTCGGGGCCGCGAGGGCGCAGCTTCACAAGAATTATATCGTCGCGCAGACAGAAAATGGCCTGGTAGTCGTTGATCAACATGCAGCGCATGAGCGTATTGTCTACGAAACGCTAAAGGCAGGGATGCAAAACGGCTTACCCGGGCAATTGCTGTTGATACCGGAGATTGTTGATTTGCCCGAAGAGGACGTAAACCGGCTTGCCGAACACGCCGGTGAGTTTGAGAAATTGGGTCTTGAAATCGAAGCTTTTGGGCCGGGTGCAATTGCAGTTCGGGCAACGCCGGCCATGCTTGGTGAAACCGATGTTCAAAAACTGATCCGCGACCTGGCTGACGAGGTTTGCGAGTGGGGCTCAGCCGATGGATTGCAGGAACGGCTTGAATTTGTGGCCGCAACTATGGCATGTCACGGGTCGGTTCGTTCTGGTCGCATCTTGAAACCGGAAGAGATGAACGCCTTGCTGCGCCAAATGGAGGCAACTCCAAATTCCGGTCAGTGCAATCACGGCAGGCCGACCTATATAGAACTGGATTTGAAAGATATAGAAAGGCTGTTTGGGCGATAACAGCCAGCTGGAAACAGAGAGTAGACATGAACCGCTTTGAAGGTCCCGGCGCGCGGGAAGCGAAAATCAAATACCTTGATGCAGACTACCAGGTCCTGTCCCCGGGCAATTTTGTTTTGTGTGCCGTAACGGGGGAACCCATTCCAATTGAGGAACTCAAATACTGGAGCGTTGCACGCCAGGAACCATACAAGGACGCACAAAGCTCCTTCAAGCGAGAACAGGAGTTAGGGTCAAGACCCTAAGCTGACGCGCCACGTCCGGAAGTAAATGGTGAGTTTGCTGTTGGCGCAACGGGAAGTGCTCCATCTTGAAACTCCTCCCTTTCCGGGAGCTTTTTCAGGGACCAGAAACAAACGGCCATCGCCAGTGCCCCGAAAACAATTCCGCCAATTCCCCATCCAGCGAGAACACCTTCCGGACCCCAGGCTTTCCCCACCCAGACAAACGGGATGATGCCTATGGTTGCGCGACCCCAGTTGAATACGGTCGAAAGAACCGGATAGCCGAGATTGTTGAAGGCGGCATTTGCAACAAACAAAGCGCCATTGAAGACGAAGCTTCCAGCAACGAACAGGCAGAAGAACCGGACAAGCGATGCGGCATCACCACCTGCTTGAAACAAGCCTGCAATTTGCGGCCAGAAGAATGCGAGAAGGGACCAGACCAGCACGCAGTAAACCAGCGACGCCAACAGGCTGTTCCACATGGTGCTGTTGAGACGGTCAAATTTCCGCGCTCCCAAATTCTGGCTTAAAATGGGACCAACCGCGCCAGACAGGGCAAAGACGGCGGCAAAGGCAAGCGGCATCAAACGACCAACAATTGCCCAACCGGCAACCGCATCATCGCCGAAGGTCGCAATTGCACGGGTCACATAGGCATTTCCAACCGGTGTCGCCAACTGTGTAAGAATTGCGGGGATTGCAATGACCAGAAAAGGAGAACCCATCATCTTCAACCCACCAAAATCCGGTCGAGCAATCATTCGGTGAACAAAGTGTGCCCCGTAGAGGGCAACCATTAGGAAGGATACGCGAATAAAGATAATCGCAATGGCTGCACCAGTTAATCCCAGATCAAAACCAAAGATCAATAGAGGATCCAGAATCAACGCGGCAATTGCGGAAGAAAGGGTAACGTACATGGCGCGCTTTGCATCACCCTTTGCCCGAAGGAGGCCGGAAAGACACATCGCAGCGGATAATATGGGAAAAGACGGGACAGCAATCTGCATGAAATGAAGCGCTTTTAGGCGCGTCTCACCGGTGGCCCCCAACAAGCCAAGGAAAAAATCCAAATAGGGATAGATCGCGAACAACAATAAAACAGAAGCAACAAGTGTAAATACAAGCGAGGTTCCAGCAATGTTTCGGGCCTCGAGGTCTTTACCGGAACCAATGGCACGGGCTGTTACTGCGGTCGTGGCAATCATGAAACCTATGGAAATTGAAACCGTAAAGAACATCATCGAGGAGGCGTACCCGATGGCTGCGGCAAGCTCCTGTTCACCTAAAAGCGAAATGTAGAAAAGATTGACCACATCCACAAAGAAGATTGCTACCAGACCAATGGCACCTGTCGATGTCATCACCAACACATGGCGAAGTGTTGAACCTCGCGTGAATACGGCACCATCGTCGAATGCGGAGGATTTCGACCCAGACATTACTTTTCGGCAACCTCAGTGGGCTCGTCCTCTTCGACTAATTCCCTGGATTTTTCGTCAAGGGCTTCTGCCGGATGCTGCGGTTCAACCAGCGGTTCGGGAACGATTGGACGGGTATGCATGATGTCAATCCCGGCGTGAATGCCTTCATTGAACTGAACTTCAAGTCGCTCCTGATCCAATCGGCGAACGTCTTCAACGATCTTGCCCGCCTCATCTTCGCTCAATCCCAGTCCTGACAACATTTCCGCACCAAATACGAGCGCTGATTCAAATGTTTCGCGGATGTGATAAGTAACTTCACGCTTCTTCAGTTCAAGCGTATGTGCCCGGTCATAGGCGCGCACATAAATCGGCTTGCCAGGAAATTCGCTGGCGATCAGATCAACAATCCGATTGGTGATCGCGGGGCTGTGTGTGCAGATTGCTACCAATTTGGCCTGTTCGATACCAGCTGCGAGTAACACGTCCTTGCGGGTGCCATCGCCAAAATAGATACGGAATCCAAATCGGGACGCCTGTCTGATCATGTTGGGGTTATTATCGATAATGGTCACATCGGTACCTGCGGCCAAGAGTGTTTGCGAGGCTATCTGTCCCATGCGTGAAAATCCGACCATTAGCACTGGTGATCCGGCTCCCTCGAAATCCTCTTCAAGTTCCTCGATTTTCAAACGATCCAGGAGCAGTTCGCCAAGTCTCATGGAGACCGGCGTCAACGCCATGCTGATCACAACCAGCGCAATCAGAAATGATGAAGTTGTCTGGTCAAGAAGACCAATGGAAGTTGCTGCAGCAAAGAGCACAAATCCAAATTCACCAGCTTGCGGAAGTACGGCAGCAATCTTCACACTCTCAGGATGGGTAGAACCAAACAGGCGGCAACAAATGTAGATTAGCATCGCCTTCATGGCCATAAGGATTGGCGCACTGACAAGGATAATGTACCAGTACTCGGCAACAACCTGAAGATCAAGCGATAGGCCGACCGCTACAAAGAACAACCCAAGCAGAATACCACGGAACGGTTCAATATTTGCCTCCAACTCGAGGCGGTAGGAAGATTCTGCCAACAACACTCCAGCCAGGAAAGAGCCAAGTGCCATCGACAAGCCAACCGTATGCATGGCCATTGCGGAACCAAAAACTACAAGAAGTGCGGCCGCGATCATCGCTTCCTTGGCTCCGGTCCTGGCGATTATCCCAAGAAAAGGATTGAGTAGATATCGCCCTGCGACAATCACAAGAAGAATTGCCAATACTGCAATGAAGAAAGCTGGCCAACCGGGACCGACTTCTGCACTGGTTGTCAGCAGCGGGAGAATTGCCAACAGCGGTATGATCGCCAAATCCTGAAACAGCAGAATTGAAAATGTCCGGCGTCCGTATCGTGTGTTCACGTTGCCTGAATTCTCCAGCATTTGCAGTGCAAAGGCCGTGGATGAAAGGGCCAGACCAAACCCTGCAACCAGAGCGACATTGGCATTGTCCACCGTAAAGGCAATCAGCAAAGTAAGTACCAGGCCGCAAGACACGACCTGTAATGTACCCAAGCCCAATATGTCATGGCGCATCGACCAAAGCCGTGACGGTTTTACTTCAAGACCAACAATGAAGAGAAGAAACACTATCCCCAACTCGGCAAAGTGCAGAATGTCCTCAGCATTGCCGATCAAACCGAAGATTGGCCCGATGACGATTCCCGCAAAAAGGTAGCCGAGCACCGTACCGAGGCCAATCTTTTTGAATAACGGTGCCGCGACAACTGCAGACCCAAGCAAAATTACTGCCTGGGTATAGAGGGATGAAGTCTCATCCAAAAATACATACTCCAATTCTACTGTTGAACTTCATAATAGCTGCACTTACAAGGGTGGTGAACTTCACCTGCTTGAACAATTCATACTTCCAACATAGATGCTAATAGATTGCCTGCAACCCGCAATCCATCAACTGCTGCATTATCGGTACAAAAATATGACAGATCTGAAATCGCTTGAGAATGAAGCATTCAAATTGGTTGAACTCGCAACCAAGGCAGGAGCTGATCATTGCGATGTGGTTGTTGCGAGTGGCGAATCGCTCTCGGTAAGTGTTCGAGAAGGAAAAATTGAAAATTCTGAACGGTCTGACGGCGATGGGCGTTACTTGCGGGTGTTCTGCGGCAAACGTGTCGCCAGTGTATCAGCCAATCAGTCAAATAATTTACCGGCATTGGCCGAGCGGGCAGTTGCCATGGCGAAGGTGTCACCTGAGGACATTTTTCAGGGACTGGCTGACAAAGATCGCATTTTCAAGGCTGACAATATGGGGTCCGAACTGGCTAAACTCGATCTTTATGACGATTTCCAGCCAAATGCCAAAGAGCTTGAATCCAGGGCTCTGGATGCAGAAGCTGCCGGGCTTGGGGTGGCTGGCGTTTCAAAGTCATTTGGCGCAGGAGCCGCACACAGTACTAACGGATTTGTCCTTGCGACTTCTGACGGATTTACTGGAAGCTACATGAAATCTGGATTTTCGATCTCCGCGATGATGGTAGCCGGGGAAGGAACCGGCATGGAGAGAGACTACGAATTTGACACTTCAGTTCATATTGCGGATTTGAAGGATGCATCAGAAATTGGACGTCTTGCCGGTGAGAGAACCGTGAAGCGAACCAATCCCAAACAAGTGAAGTCCGGCAAATTGCCGATTGTATTTGAACCGAGGATTTCTTCCTCGCTACTGGGAACATTGGCAGGTGCAATCAACGGATCCTCGATTGCCCGAAAGACCAGTTTTCTGTGCAATCGCATGAATGAGAAAATTGCAAACGATACAATAACAATTATCGATGATCCGCACATAGTGCGCAGGTCCGGGTCCCGATTGTTTGATGGCGAAGGTGTTCAAACAAGCATGGCGAACCTGGTTGGGGATGGTATTCTCAACCAGTGGATACTGGATAGTGCGACTGCCCGTGAGCTTGGACTTGAAACCAATGGAAGGGCGACGCGAAGTGGCTCGGGAACTTCACCGTCAACCACAAACTGTTATATCAAAGCCGGTTCCAGATCGCCCGATGAAATGATCGGTGAAATTAAAAATGGGTTGTATGTAACAGAAACCATAGGACATGGAATTAACATGGTTACCGGAGATTACTCCAAAGGTATTTCGGGTTACTGGATTGAAAACGGGGAGATTACCCATCCAGTTGCTGAGATTACCGTGGCTGGAAATTTGAATGAAATGTTCTTGAATATGACCCCCGCGTCGGACCTGGAGTTTAAATACTCTACCAATGCGCCGACATTGTTGATCGAAGGCATGGTTGTTGGTGGAAAGTAAACCCGTCCCAAAGGAATGGAGCGATCTTGATGACGCTGAGCTGATTGAGAGAGCAGCACGGGCGGCAGGCGAGATTTCGCTTACTTTTTTCAAGTCAGACAATAAAATCTGGTACAAGAACGGTTCGTCACCCGTCTCCGAGGCAGACCATTGCGTAGACAATTATCTTCATGAGCTCTTCAACGAATTGAGACCATCGTACGGCTGGCTATCTGAAGAAACGGAAGATAACCATGAACGGCTCGACAAACAAAAAGTGCTTGTTGTTGATCCAATTGACGGAACCCGCGGGTTTCTTGATGGAAGACCAGAATGGTGTATTTCCATTGCAATCGTTGAAGCTGAGCGCCCGGTCAATGCCGTCCTTTACTGCCCGGCAATGGACAGGCTTTTTCAGGCCAGCGCTGGAAATGGTGCGATGGAAAATGGAAACCTGCTGGAAACGCGCTGCATGAACAATCCGCCGAAAGCTACAGGATCAAAAAAGCTTATCAGCCGAATGCGCGAAAAGGGGCATGACCTGTTTGAAATATCCGAGTTCGTACCTTCGCTGGCTTACAGGATAGCATTGGTTGCAACCGGAGAAATTGATGCAGCGTTTGCCCATGGCGGAGCAAGTGAATGGGATCTGGCAGCTGTGGATCTAATCCTTGCAGAAGCTGGCGGCAAACTTTCAGACAATAAGGGCATCCAACTGCGATATAATCAACCAAGTGTTGGAATGCCATCGCTGTTGGCTGCGTCACAGGATCATCATGAAGCAATATTGAGCCTTGCGAAGAAGCACCGAATTTTACATTAGTGGCGTGAAAATCATGGAGAACATAAATGGGTGAAAATGGCGACGATAAACAGTTGCTTCACTTGGTGTTTGGCGGCGAATTGGAAAATCTGCAGGGGTTAAGATTCCGCGACCTTGAAGGTCTCGACATTGTGGGCGTTTATCCAAATTTTGAGGAAGCCAAGCTTGCCTGGAAATCCAAGGCACAGCAAACTGTAGACAATGCACATATGCGATATTTCATTGTGCACCTGCATCGATTGCTCGATCCTGACAATGATAACGTTGCCGGATAACCGATGAATTCCAAGGTCCCTAAATCCAAGCTCAAGCGCTTCCGTCACCACTTCTGGAGAAACCTGAGTAGACGGGCCGGTGAAAGCCCAATTGTTTCATCAGTTCTGGCTCGATTTGCAATCTGGTACCTGAAGCTGGTTTTCAAGACCAACACATTTGAGGTTGAGCCCCCTGACATACTGGAAAAAGTGACACCAAAGCAGCCGGTTATCGTGGCTGTTTGGCACGGTCAGCATTTCCTGATGCCGGCAATTCCGATTGGTCTTCAGGCTTCGGCCATGATTTCCAGAAGTTTGGACGGCGAAGTCATTTCAAAGATTGTGAAACACTTTGGAAATAAAACCATCCGGGCTTCAGGTGGCAGACGTCAAAAACGCACTCTCGAAAAAGGTGGCATTGCGGGCTTTTTGGAGATGATAAATGCGCTGGAAGCCGGTGATAACGTATTGCAAACTGCAGATATTCCAAAAGGGACTGCCCGCAGGGTCGGACTGGGAATCATTTATCTCGCCCAACGTTCTGGCAGACCAATAGTTCCATTTGCAATTGCGTCGAGTAGAAGGTTCGTTTTCAGGAAATCCTGGGACAAGACCGTGATGAATTTACCTTTTGGAAAATCAGCCATTTGTGTAGGTGAACTTGTGAAGGTGCCAAAGAGTGCCGATGATGGTAAAGTTGAGGAATATCGAAAAATACTGGAAGATGAGCTCAACCGAGTTACCAAACAAGCGAATGAATTGACCGGGAACCCAGAATGAGCAACCTGATAGCCAATTTTACCCTGAGTGCATACCGAATGATAGGCGCTGTGGCATATCCATTCATGGGTCCGTTTCTGCGTCTGCGCGCATCCCGGGGTAAAGAGGATAGGGAACGGCGTTATGAGAGGTACGGGTATCCTAGTTCCGAAAAGCCTGCAGGACCTCTGGTCTGGTTTCATGCGGCAAGTGTTGGTGAATCAATGGCCGTTCTGCCGCTGGTTCAACATGTAAATGACCTTGGAATTCATACTATAATGACCACCGGAACAGTGACTTCAGCGCAAGTTGTCAAACGACGGATGCCGAAGGGTACCTATCACCAGTTTGTTCCTCTTGATCTGAAGCCGGCCGTACAACGGTTTATTAATCACTGGCAGCCGGATTTGGCTGTATTTACTGAATCCGAGATATGGCCGATGACTGTTCTGGAACTGGCAGCCAGGCATATTCCCCAGGTTCTGGTGAACGCCCGAATGTCTGACCGGTCGTTCAAACGCTGGCAAAAGTCTGCCGGGCTTGCAGAGACACTCTTTGAAAATTTCGCCCATGTAATTGCGCAATCTGAGCTGGACGGGGATCGGTTTCGCCAATTGGGAGCCAGGCCGGTAACGATTTCAGGGAACCTGAAAGTTGACACGGACTCCTTGCCGTTCAACAACAACGAATTGCAATTGATCAAACGCAGTATTGGTTCAAGACCTTGCTGGGTGGCAGTTAGTACTCATGATGGCGAAGAGGAAACTGTCGCCAAAGTTCATCATTTCATGAAACCGCGATTGGGAGGATTACTTACCATAATCGTACCTCGTCATCCGGAACGATCCCAGACAATTTGCGCATTGTTGAAAGGTGCTGGTCTCAAAGTTGCTGTTCGCAGTCAAAATCAATCGATTGAACCTGACACTGAAATCTATCTTGGAGACACTATTGGTGAAATGGGTCTTTACCTGAGGCTTGCCCGAATTGCATTTGTTGGCCGAAGCCTTTCAGCCGAAGGCGGGCAAAATCCACTTGAACCGGCGTCGACAGGCACCGCGATTGTATCTGGTCGAAATGTTCACAATTTTCGAGACTCCTACCAGAACTTACTTGATGCAGGCGGGGCGCGGCTCGTAGCCGATGAGAACATGCTGGCAGCCAATGTGGAATTTCTGTTTCAAAATCCGAATGAATGCGAAAAAATGATTAGTGCTGCAAAAACATGCCTCGATGGCATGCGAGGCGCATTGTCTGCGACCAGTGAAACCCTGGATGCTTATCTGTTTCCTCTAACCGTTAAACGAAATCTCGAAAACATCGGATAAGGTTGGTGTGGATTAGCGGGCGGTTAAACTCGACAACCCGTTGCGGTTTGACCAATCCAGCGGATAGAGTAAAACTTCTTTCAACTTCGACGAAAACCGGAAGCAGCCTTTCATGGCACTTGATGAAGCACCGCCGTTTTGGTGGGAAAAACCGAACTGGCAAGCCTGGCTCATATCACCGCTGGGTTATCTTTGGGGGCGCGCGGCTGCTCATCGCATGGCCTCCACCGCAGGTGAATCGGTTTCCGTTCCGGTTATTTGTGTAGGCAATTTCATCGTCGGCGGCGGTGGAAAAACACCAACCGCAATCGCGTTGGCAAAACATGCCAGAAAATTGAAACTCATCCCTGGAATTCTATCACGAGGCTATGGTGGGGCAGTTACGGAAACCACACTTGTGAAGCCCGGAGAACACAACGCCCACGATGTGGGCGATGAACCATTGCTGCATGCTGCTCATGCAAAGACGGTGGTTTCTTCGGATCGGGTTAACGGTGCGCGACTTTTGATTGCCCAAGGTTGCGACGTCATCATCATGGATGACGGGTTTCAGAATCCGTCGCTCGCAAAAGATTTTTCTTTGGTTGCTGTTGATGCAAAACGTGGCGTTGGAAACGGTTTTACGATGCCAGCCGGGCCAATGCGTGTCCCGCTAAGGGAGCAAATCCTGCATGCAGATTCAGCTCTTGTGATCGGTTCTGGAGAAGCCGGAGACACCATCATTCGAAAACTGGCGCGTTCAGGTAAACCGGTTTTTCACGCCCGGATGAACGTAATCGGAAAAACCCGTTGGGCAAAACAGGAAGTCATTGCATTTGCCGGAATTGCGGACCCGGAAAAATTTTATACCAGCTTATCGGAAGTCGGCGTCAAAGTTATTGAACGCCAATCGTTCGGCGATCATCATGTTTACAACGAAGAAGAATGCAAGGAATTGATAGCCACGGCCAAGAAAAAGAAGCTATCGCTTGTTACCACGGAAAAGGACCACATTCGCCTGATCGGATCCGGACCTGCGCAAACCCGGTTGGCCAAAGCGGCACAAGCGATTGCAGTTGAGTTGGTGTTTGAAGATCCCGCCACCCTTGACCGGATTTTTGAAGTTGCCATCCGCAATTGCGAACGCAGAAATCTTGAGAAAAAATCAAAGCCAATAGCTATTCAACCTCAGGACCCACAATAACTACTGCCGGATCAACTGATAACAGTTGGCGTGCCAATCGATTGACATCTTCCAGTCGAACAGATGATATTTCTGCTTTCCGTGTATCGAGATAATCAATTCCAAGATTTTCTGTTTGCAGCGCCACCAGGACACGCGCAATTCCAGTAGATGAAGCAAGATTATTAATCGCATACACGCCAATCACATACTTCTTGGCAGCCTCAAGTTCTTCAGCTGTCACGCCATTTTCAGCCATCTTTGATACTTCAGCCTTGATAGTCGCCAAGGTTTCTTCGAGATTTTCCCGGCGCGTGGATGTGGAAATTGCCAGATATGCGGCATGATCATAGGTCGCCAGCCACGAGCTGATGGAATAAACCAAGCCCCGTTTTTCACGCACTTCGCGATGAATACGGGATGAAAAAGTGCCGCCGCCCAATATGTGGTTCATCAAATGCGTTGCAAAGAAATCCGGATGGGAGCGTTTCAACCCCGGATAAACCATCGTGATGCTGGCCTGGGGCACCGGCATGTTCAATGCCTTGGAATGGCCTAATGATGGTGAAACATCCTCAACAATTTCGAGTGCAGACTTTGCCGGCAAACTGTCCAAAACTTCGTCAAGCATTTTACTCAACTCATTCTTGTTGATCGCACCCACAACACCAATGCTGAGCCGGTCACGAGCGACAACTTTTCGATGTATTGAGACAATATCTTCCCGGGTTATTTCACCAATCGTTGTTTCATCGCCGCGTACGCTTCGACTGTAGACATGATGTCCGAATACCGATTCGCGCAACGTTCGACTTGCCACATCGTCCGGATTTTTCCGACTCTGTTTGATGCCGCGCTTTAGGGCATCCCGCATTCGTTCAATCGCATCTGCATCAAACCGCGGTTCGCCAAGCGCAAGCCTTAATAGTTCGAATGCATTGTCCCGTTCCGACTGCACGGTTCTCATGATTACGGTGAGTTCATCACGAGATGCAGAAAAACCCAGCTCCACGCCAGTTTCTTCAAGTCGGGATTGATAGGCCGCGCTGTCCAGATTTCCCGCCCCCTCATCCAGCAAGGCAGCGGTCAATCGAAGCGTGCCTTCCTTGCCGGGCAAATCCTGTGATGCCCCGCCACGAAATGAAATCGCGACTGCAATAACCGGAATGGTCTGATCTTCCACCAAATAAACTTTTGCGCCGGATTTCGTCGTCACTTCCTCAATGGTCACTGCCAATACCGGACCGGGCAATAAACAAAGGACCAGTGCAATCATCCGGGTTATCAATAGGCCTGAGCTTCCAAAAATCTTCTGCATTTTGCCTCTATTTTTTCCCAGATCTAAGGTAGCTGGTCACGGAGCGGGATTTGTTCAGATATTTTTTTGCCACCCGATTGATGTCCCCAACAGTAACTTTCTGCAGAAGGCCAAGCCAGTTCTGTACATTTTCTATGGTGCCACCGACAGCCAATTCACTCCCATATATGCGCGCCAGTACCACTTGATTATCCCGGCTATAAATCACTGTTCGAGACAGTATGCGCAATGCCCGATCAAGCTCATTCTGTGTCACTCCATCCTGTACTACCTTTTGGATTTCTTCATCAACCGAACGCTCAAGGGTTTTCAAATCCGTATCACCTCTTGGTTCGGCATATATAGTGAATGATCCCATGTCCCGTGAGCTGGCTGAATTGTAGGCACCGGAATAAGAAGCAATCTCACTTCCCAACACCAAAGAGCCGTGCAGGCGGCTACTGGTTGCGCCACCCAGAATCATCGCAAGTAAATCCAGCGCTTCTGCGTCCCTTTCATCCGCGAGCCGATAGGAAGGCACAAGGTAAATTCTTCGCCAGCTTGGGCTGGTTACACGCTGATCTTCATACTCCACCTTGCGAGATACGACCGCAGGCGGCTCGACCACACGCACGCGTTGTGGAATTGACGATTTTGTAATTGCGCCGTAGGTGTCCCGTGCCATCGACAGTACCTCGTCTGCGTCTACATCTCCGGCAACTACCACAATTGCGTTGGAGGGTTGGTACCACACATCATAAAATGAGATCGCATCTTCAAGTGTCAGTTGCCGAATTTCGTGCTCCCACCCAATTACCGGATTTCCGTAGGGGTGGTGCACAAACAAGGCTGCTTGGGCATATTCAGAAATGATGGCGCCAGGATTACTGTCGATCCTTTGGCTTCGCTCTTCCAGAATTACTTCCAGTTCTGGCAACACAACATCTTCGCTTAATACAACGTTGCGCATCCGGTCTGCCTCAAACACCATCATCTGGCGAAGAGCCGATGGTGCTATTTTTTGATAATAAGCCGTATAATCAGCGGAAGTGAATGCATTTTCCTCACCGCCAATTTCAGAAATGGCATTTGAAAATGCGCCTTCTGGATAAGTGCTGGTTCCCTTGAACAGGAGATGTTCAAGAAAATGTGCCAATCCGGATTTGCCGCGGGGATCGTCTGCAGCACCTACCTTGTACCAAATCATATGGGTAGCGACCGGTGCGCGGCGGTCCGGGATCACCACAAGTTCAAGACCGTTATTGAGTACAAATCGGGATACATCAGGCGCCTGAATTTCCGAAGCATCTGCCAATCTCACCGTCAGTAAAAATGCCAGTAATAGCGGCAACCAATTTCGCATCTTTAATTTTCTCCCAATTGAAACAGGCCGAGTGCCGAATTTCCAAATACTCGCTTGTCGAGGCACGTGAAGCCATCGAGAGCATCGGGCATCGCCGAAACTTCCTCTTCCAGTACAAGCAGGGCATTTGGTTTCAACCAATTTTCCTGACAAACAATTTGCGCAAGTCTTTCTCCATATCCCCTGTTGTATGGGGGATCGGCAAAGGCGATGTCAAACGGTAGATCTTCCGGATTGCCTTTAAGCTTCAGAGCATCCCGCTTAATCAGGCAACAGCATTGTTGTATTCCCAAGTTGTTGATGTTTTGCTCGATTGATTTACAAGCTGCGCTCGCCTGTTCGACAAACAAGCAGAATTCCGCACCCCGCGACAATGCCTCAAATCCCAAGGCACCGGTACCGGCAAAAAAATCAACTATCCTTGAACCTTCGAGATCAACATGATTTTGCAATACGTTGAACAGAGTTTCGCGGACACGATCTGTCGTCGGCCTGGTATCCATTCCCTTTGGAGATACCAGAGACGCTCGCTTGAACCTGCCTCCAACAATTCTCATGCGATCTACCGATTTACTGAACGTCGGGAGCGGGAGCTGTTTGATTTTGATCGGTTACGGGATTTGTTTGCCTTTGCTGGCCTTGATGTCGTCATGCGGCCCAACACACTTTCCTTTGCAACACCGCGTTTCGCTTTTTCTGCGCGTACCTTTGGCGGACTGGAACGGTTCGGTTTGCCTTCATCCTTGGCAATCTTGTTTTGATGATGAATTATCGGAGCATCAAAATCGACCTGAGCTTCTTCGATCAACCGGGCACCCAACTGGTCGCGTAGCGTACGACTTCTGATTTCCTGCAATTCCCCGGAAGCAAGTTCTCCCAACTGAAACGGGCCGAATGATACCCGGATCAACCGGTTTACTTCCAGACCCAAATGGCCGAATACTTTTTTGACTTCGCGGTTCTTGCCTTCCCGCAGAGCAACCGTAAGCCAGACATTTGAGCCCTGTTTTTGATCCAGCACTGCTTCGATCGCACCGTATAGCACGCCGTCGACTGCTATTCCCTTCTGCAGTTCGTCCAGTTCTGTTTGAGTTATGGTGCCATGTGCCCGAACCCGATACCGACGAAGCCAACCAGTAGAGGGAAGTTCCAGCACTCTCGACAGGCCGCCATCATTGGTCATCAAGAGCAAACCTTCGGTATTGATATCAAGGCGGCCAACGGTAACCACTCTCGGCACTGTGTCAGGCAACAAATCAAATACAGTTTTGCGACCTTCCGGATCTCGATTGGTAGTCACTACTCCGGATGGCTTGTGAAACAGCCAGAGCCGTGTTCTTTCACGGCCACCAAGCAGATCTCCGTCCACTTCAATTCGATCTTTTCCGGTTACGGTGAATGCGGGGGTTTCCAGGGTCTTGCCATTGACCTTTACCCTGCCCGCTGCAATCCAGCTTTCTGCTTCGCGCCGAGAACAAAGACCTGCTCGCGCCATACGTTTGGCAATACGTTCAGGCACTTCAGCAGCAACGGATGCTGCGGCTGAACCTTCTCCCGGTTTTGAGGATATGTGGCTGGACCTTTTTGTCATGACGTGTTTTTAACAGGTCTTTGCTGAGGTAGCGAGACAAAGAAACGGAGTGGATGCAAATTGCACGCGGACAACAACCATATGCATGAGGCGCTCAAGCAGGCACAACTGGCTTCCGAACGCGGTGAAGTGCCGGTTGGGGCGGTGATTGTATCAAATAACAAGATTATTGCAGCCGAAGGCAACCGCACCATAGAGCTAAAAGATCCAACCGCACATGCCGAGATTTCGGCGATCCGGGCGGCTTCAAGAGCGCTTGACAGCGAGCGGCTTGTTGATTGCGATCTGTACGTTTCGCTGGAACCATGCCCGATGTGTGCAGCAGCCATTTCACAGGCCCGTATTCGCCGACTGTATTACGGAGCACAGGATGCAAAATCTGGAGGTGTAGACAATGGTGTCAGGTTTTTCCACGACAAATCGTGTCACCATACACCTGAGGTTTATTCAGGTTTTGGCGAGCAGGAAAGCGCGCAATTGCTAAGAGAATTTTTTAGACAACGAAGGAAATAAAAAACCATGCGGGCCGGAATTATGGACTGCTAGTCAACCCAAAGACCGGTTTCACGAGCTTTTGCTTCTTTTTCTGCTTTTTCCTCAATGGCCTTGAGTTCTTCTTCATTGTAACCCAAATCACCTGCAGCA
This sequence comes from Hyphomicrobiales bacterium, assembly GCA_021775455.1. GTDB lineage: Bacteria > Pseudomonadota > Alphaproteobacteria > Rhizobiales > Rhizobiaceae > JAALLB01. The sequence goes on from JAJFHU010000019.1 coordinate 17,232, forward strand.
GCAGTGGCTGCTGGTGTGCGGTATTCAACCGGGGGTTCGGTCAAGTATTTACGTTGTGGGCCAGTAGAGTAAGCCATTTGCGATCGTCTGCGTTTGACTTCTTCGCTTACCGAATCGTTATCACGCACAATATCTATCATCGCATTGCCACCTTCATCATTACGGATATTCTTGTAGGTCGCCTCGTCATATCCGGCAGCAATGCCATATTTCTTACGTCGCATTTCCTCAAGTGGAAGTTCGCCGCTGCGCTCATCCGCTTCTACGGCTTCACCCCGGATACGTGCAATGCGCTCTTCCGGGGTTTCCGGCCAATCTACATTCGAAGTTGATTGCTCGGTTTCAAGTGGTTGCGGCAAGCTGCCTCTTTGAGGCGGCATCACCAAATCAGGCCGAGACGCATAATCAATGTCAGGACGCTCGTCTCCCCTAATAGAGAACATGTTGGAAATTGCCTTCACAGTCTGGGTTTCATGAGAAACGCCAGTTCCGTAGGTGGTGCCTCCGGCAGTACAGCCAGCTACAACAACTGATGCAGCCAATACTGATAACGACAAAAGCTTTTTCATAACAATTACCAACAGTGATTTCCCTGAACAGATCCACGCATGGAGCGTATGGCCGACAAATGAGGCCACAAAACGACTGAACACCCTCTATTTAATGCATTTGGGGTCAATTTACAATCATCATATCCAATCTGCAAAACAGTAGTTAACCGGTCAGCTTCCACCTTCAATTTCGCGCATGGCTGCCGCATCCCTCGCTGACAGGTCCGGATACTCCGGATCAGACCCGACATCGGGAACAATTCTCCAGGATCGAGCACATTTTTTTCCTTGTGCACGCTTGTGAACAATTCCCACACCGGGCACTTCCGCAAGTGTAAACGCGCCAGCAGGCGCATCACCGGAAATGATGGATATCGCGCTGGTTATGGCAATTTCCGCCATGTCCGCCGTTTCGATGGCTGCAATGAGTTCCTGATCGGCAATATAAACCTCCGGCGCAGCCTCCAGAGAAGAGCCGATGTTCTTTTCACGACGTTCAATCTCCAGTGCACCGGTAACCACCCTTCGAACCTTGCGGATTTTCCGCCATTTTGCCGCGAGTGCATCATCGCGCCAACTATTTTCCGGCTCGTTGAACTGTTCGAAATGCACTGATTCTGATCCGGGGTGACGGGAAAGCCATGCCTCTTCCATCGTGAATGGCAGAAGTGGCGCCATCCACTTCACAAGATGATCAAACAGAATGCTGACCACCTGAAGCGCTGCCTTGCGACGGATACTCGACGGCGCATCGCAGTAAAGCGCGTCCTTTCGGATATCAAAATAGAAGGCAGACAGCTCCACCGTCATGAAATTGAACAATTGTTGAAAGATGCGTTTGAAATCAAACTCATCATAGCCTTTGCGCACGATCGCATCGAGCTCCACCATCCGGTGCAACATCAAACGTTCGAGTTCCGGTAATTCGTCAATTGGAATTTCCTCGCCTTTGTAATGAGACAGGGTTCCAAGCATCCAGCGGGTTGTGTTTCGCAGTTTGCGGTAGGCATCCACTGAGGTCTTGAGAATTTCAGGGCCAATACGCAGGTCTTCCGCATAATCAGCAGATGCCACCCAAAGCCGCAGAATATCAGCACCAGATTGTTTGATGATTTCTTGAGGTGTCACCACATTGCCGAGCGATTTCGACATTTTGCGGCCTTCTTCGTCCATGACGAAACCATGGGTCAGAACGGCATCATAAGGTGCTCGTCCCCGCGTACCGCAACTCTCCAGCAGTGATGAATGAAACCAGCCGCGATGCTGATCTGAGCCTTCAAGATACAAGTCAGCCGGCCATTTGAGGTCTTCACGCTCTTCCAGACAGAAAGCATGTGTGGAACCGGAATCAAACCAGACGTCGAGAATATCAGTGACCTGATCCCATTCGGCGACATTATCCACCAGACCATCAAGAAAACGTTCTTTAGCACCTTTCGCAAACCAGGCGTCGGCACCTTCCGATTTGAAGGCTTCCTCAATCCTTTTGATCAGTTGATCAGAATTACCAAATTCCGGTCCCGGAATAACCTCATTACTTTCCGGATTACGGAATACACAAATTGGAACACCCCAAGCGCGCTGGCGCGACAACACCCAGTCCGGGCGCTGCTCGATCATGGCCCGCAGACGGTTCTGCCCGGTAGCAGGCACGAACCGTGTCTCATCAATCGCCTTCAATGAAAGCTCCCTTAAGGTGCTGTTACCCGAAACTCCACCCTTGTCCATGTAGACAAACCATTGCGGAGTATTGCGGAAAATGATCGGCTTTTTTGATCGCCATGAATGCGGATACTCGTGCTTCAGGCGACCCCGGGCAAAGAGATTGTTCTGGCCGATAAGAGCGGTGATAACCTCCTGATTGGCCTTGCCCTTTTTGCCCTTGTCGTCGATAACCTTGGCATCGCCAAAGCCCGGCGCTTCGTCGGTAAATGAACCATCATCGGCAACGGTAAAAGGAATTTTCGAACTGATGCCGCGCTCTTCAATCTGGCGTGCCTTTGCCATCCAGATTTCAAAGTCATCACGTCCATGGCCGGGAGCAGTATGGACAAAACCCGTACCGGCATCATCGGTTACATGGTCACCCTCCAGTAGAGGTACATCGAAAGCATAGGCATCGTTGAAACCCCGCAAAGGGTGAGCGCAGGTGAGTGAGGCTAATTTATCAGGTGATACTTCACCAAGTCTGTTGTACTCAACCTTAGCTTTTTCAAAGCATTCAGCCGCCAGTTTATCGGCAAAAATCAATTTCTCGCCCGGTTGCGGGCCAAAATCATTCTCGGCGGCGGTGACTTCATACAAACCGTAATTGATCTTTGTAGAAAAACAAATCGCCCGGTTACCGGGAATGGTCCACGGAGTAGTGGTCCAAATCACAACTGACACTCCATCTGCCGGAATTGGTTGCATTTCAGGCATCTCTTTATTCGGGTCAAGTTTAGTTCCTTGCCCCACATGAAAGCCATCAAACGGGTCATCTGAATTGGGCAGAATCGGAAACTTCACCCAAACCGTATCTGACTCATATTGCTCATATTCGATCTCGGCCTCGGCAAGGGCAGTTCGTTCGACCACCGACCACATGATCGGCTTTGAGCCGCGATAAAGCTGACCAGTTCGGGCGAACTTCATCAGTTCAGATGCGATCTTGGCTTCCGCCTTGAAGTCCATTGTCTTGTAGGGGGTTTCAAAATCTCCCTCTACTCCAAGACGACGAAACTCTTCCGTTTGCACACCGATCCAGTGTTCAGCGAATTCGCGACATTCCTGACGGAACTCGTTGATCGGTACTTCGTCCTTGTCCTTGCCCTTGGCGCGGTATTGCTCCTCGATCTTCCATTCGATCGGAAGGCCGTGACAATCCCAGCCGGGTACATAGTTGGAATCAAATCCACGCATCTGGAATGAGCGGGTGATGATATCTTTCAAAACCTTGTTGAGTGCATGGCCGATGTGAAGGTTGCCGTTGGCGTATGGCGGGCCGTCATGAAGGACATATTTGGGCCTTCCTGTTGATTGTTCGCGCAGGCGCTTGTAGAGCCCCATCTCATCCCAGCGGGCAATCAGTTCCGGCTCTTTTTTTGGCAGACCCGCACGCATCGGAAATTCGGTGTCGGGAAGATAGAGGGTGGTTGAATAATCACGCTCTTCTGTAGTTTTCTGATCGTTCATGGATTTTACAATTCTTGAAAGCTGATCGGGTCTTTTATACCTGATCGAGCAGAACATCTGGTACAATTTCAACGCTGTTACTTGACGATTTGCCCCTATTGCAAGACAGGGCTGGTCTTCCCCGGAACCCTGCAGACCTCAATGGGACTTACACAGGATCCGGGCCGCTAATTCGAGTGGATATTTGCATGATAAAGGCGTTCAACATGCGCTGCTTTTAACAGCAGCAATCAGAGGAATAAAGGGGGTAGCTACATGTTTTCAATAGACCGGTCCATCCAGTCGTTCAAAAATTGCCTTTCTCACCTTCCCCGTTGTCCATTTCGGGAAATAGCACCCGGCAATGCCCCCAATTTTTGAAAACGCGCCAGGATAATTAACAGGCTTTCCCTTGAACGCTGCAGCAATGATTTTCTTTGCCATTCGATCCACCGGCATTCGCTTGTTTTCGTCAGCAGCAGTGGGGGCATGGCGGGCGGCATGTTCTGTTTTTATGGGACCGGGAAAGGTGCAACAGACCTTGATGCCCAATTTACCGAAAGGTTTGCGTATGCTTTTGGCGTAGACGGCAATCGCATCCTTTGATGCCGCATAGCTGGCAGCTCCTGGATAACCAATGGCATTGGAGAGTGAAGAAACGAACATCAATGAGCCACCATTTACGACCGTATTCTTTGCAGCCAACCGATTGGCGATTATCAACGGGGCCAAAGCATTTACTGTTAGCACTTTTTCATGGTTCTTGCGCGGGATCGTCTCAAAAGCACCAGTGGCGCTAATCCCCGCAACCAAAAAAGCCAATTCAAAGGGACCGCGAGCTGCAATTTTATCAGCCAAAGACTTCAGTCCCGCCGCACGCGAAAAATCTCCCTGAATGCCGATTACGGTTTCGATGGATTGTAAATGGAGTTTAAGCAAGCCAGCTTCATCCAGATCTACCGCAACAACTTCATACCCAAGTTCGGAAAGTTGTAACGCGATTGCCTTCCCAAGCCCGTTTGCTGCACCCGTAACAAGCGCACGTTTTTTGTTTCGAATACCGGAAACAGCTTCACTCATGCTCGCCTCGCAGGCAAAACCAGTGAATATAACGACTGTGCAATCCAATCTGCATGGTCAATTTTGGCGGCAGGTTTTCCTTCAAGGATCAGCTCGAAAAGGCGGTCCGCAACAAAGTCGGGCTTGAGAAACAAACGATGCCACCATTTATGCTGCATTCCAGCCCGTTCGTGCATGCCAGTTGCGACTGGGCCGATGTCAACAAACTGTACACCCATGTTGCCGTCCCACTCGCTTCTGAGTGCCCTGGCAAACCCGTGGATACCGGCTTTACCGGCACTGTAGGTGGCAAAGTTCTGATTACCCTTGCGGGCAGTGGAGCCGATCAGTGTGAGCTTGCCGGGCTCTTCAGAAGCCAGCAAAGGATAAAGCGCACGAACAATCAAGATTGGAGAAAGAAGATTTACGGAAAATGAATGCCGGATTTGCATGGCGGTTTCCTGCTCCGGGCTGATAGCGAGTCCAACGCCCGCATTCAAGACCAGATAATCCAACGTCGACCATTTGTGTTTGGTTAGCGCCTTTACAAGTTTTCGGGGAGTATCCCTTTTCGACTGATCAGCCTGAACATAGGTTACTTTTCTGGGCCAATTTTTTGGCAATTCAGATTTTGGACGACTTCCTGTAGCGATGAGCTTTGCACCTCCATCCTTGAAGCGCTCCAACAACCGCAGTCCGATCCCGTCTGTTGCACCGGTTATCAAAACGCGCTTGCCTTTCAACTCATTGCTAGATGCCATGAATAATTGGCCAGAGCCCCTCTTCGGGATCAAACGCTGACAATAAAGCTCGCGCTTCTTCTGCATCCTGATCCATCTGAATTTTCAATACTTCAGCGGTATCAAATTTTTCTTCACCTCTCAGCCAGCCGAAAAGCAGTATTGTAAGGATTTCGCCGTAAATCTCTCGCTCGAAATCGAAAATATTCGTTTCAAAGAGCGCTTCGCCATCATCAAACGTTGGTCTGCGCCCGTAGCTTGCAACACCATCGTGTAATTTTCCGTCGTCAGTCACCGCGCGAACCGCGTAAATGCCCTGCCTCAAGCGAGTTTCAGCGGGCATCACAAGATTGGCGGTTGGGTATCCAAGCGTTCTGCCAATTTGCCTGCCGCGAATTACTTCGCCGCTCAATCGAAATACATAACCAAGCAAGCCGTTTGCTTCTGATATGTCCCCTTTTGCCAGGCATTCGCGGACACGGCTTGAAGAAATTGTCTCTCCGCCTTCATCGGCAAAGGCCTCAATGACACTAACTCCAAATCCGTGCTTTTCACCTGCTTGGCGCAAAAATTCAGGACTACCTTCCCGACCCTTGCCAAAATGAAAATCATAACCGGTAACGACGTGGGAAGCGGCAAGCGTATTCAGCAATACTTGTTCAACAAAAATGCCAGCAGAAGTAGAGGCAAATTCCTGGTCAAACGGATGCTCGATTACCCCATCAAAACCCATATGTTCAAAAATGTCAGCCTTGGTTGAGGCTTCTGTCAATCTGAATACGGGATTCTGTGGCGCGAAGAAGGTCTTTGGATGGGGTTCAAAAGTCAATACAATCGCAGGGCGGTTTCGTCGCCTGGCTTCAACCAAAGCTGCCTGCAATACCCATTGATGTCCACGGTGCACACCATCAAAATTGCCAATGGCAATTACACCGCCTTGCAGTTCATTTGGTAATTCAGCGATTTCAAAAACTCGACAGATTGCCATGAACTACCCCAACTCGTTACTTGTGCTTGATCTGACAATGAATACGGCTATCAGAAATGCTCCCAACCTTACTACCAGGAAAGCGTTGGCATCCAGGCAATTGGATCTGCATTATTTTCTGCCAGAACCTTTTGCATCCCGCTACCGTCTCCTCCATCATCGCCAACGTACTCGCCAGAATGGATACCGCCACTTATGAAGAGCGCATCTAAACCATAATTGCGCGCACCGGCAATATCTGTCTGAAGCCCGTCGCCAATTGCCAACAGCCTTGTATTGTCCGGTGTTCGCCCAAGGAATTCAGCAATGCGGTCAGCCGCATGGTGATAAATAGGATTGTGTGGTTTCCCCACAATTCGTGTTTCTCCGCCAATTTTGGCATAGTCCCGGGCCAAAGCACCGGCACACCATAGCAGTCGATTGCCATATTCGACCACCAGGTCGGGGTTGGCGCAGATCATAGGCAATTTCAAGCTGTTAAGCCTCGCCAACAATTCAACGTAGTCTTCCGGCGTTTCAGTTCTGTCATCAAACAGACCTGTACAAACCGCGACAACTGCATCTTCAGGCTCCGAAAATGAAACATCGATGCCATCGTATAGCGTGTAATCACGCTCCGGACCAAGATGAAAGACCGGACCGTCCAATTCACTAATCAACTGGCGGGTAACGTCCCCGGAAGTGACTACCTCGTCGAAAACACCATCTGGAACTGCCAGAGATTGAAGCTGCTGAAGAACGGGACCGCGAGGTCTTGGCGCATTGGTGATCATGACAACTACGCCGCCAGATTCGCGAAACAAAGAAAGTGCTGACGCGGCATCCGGCCAGTATTGCTGTCCGTTGTGCAACACGCCCCATACATCGCACAGGATGGCGTCATAATTTTCCACCAATTCACTCAAACCGGCAATCTGCCTGCAGAACCCTGAACTCATCAAAATATTCCAAGACCTAAAAAACTTCCGGCAGGTGAGTGGCACAAACTCCGCGCCTTAACAATGTTTGATTACCATGTTGTGGCAATAATCTTCCAAAATCAGGCAAATGCGTCATAATGTGACCATTGCAAAGTGTTGATCGGTGTTGCCGGGAAACCAAAGCGGCGGAATTCATTCAACAGGCGGGTTTTGTGTGAAGCGTATTTTTTCGATCCTTTTTGCACCCCTTGCGGCCCTGGCTATTGCGGCAGGGTGTATTGAAGCATGGCGTCGCTATCCCGATCTGATTGACAATGAAATCCTGCAATTTGGCCTGATCGGAAGCGCAGCATTTGCGGTTTCATTTGTGCTGATAAATCATCTGTTTCAGTGGCGGACCCGTGACAAAATTTCCAGATTGCACGCGGGAACGCGTCGATATGAGCTTGATATAGCAGAACGGCTGGACAAATTATCCCGGACTACCGTGTTGCGCTCCGATTTTGAGAATCTGACAGAGCGTCTTTCATTGTTGGATACCGATCTGACGAAACCATCTTACGCGGAAAATTTGAACATCGATGACAGAAGGTTGCCAGGAAAATCCGTCATCTCAACCCAAGTGCCGCAACCCGCCAATCACCGCTCACAATCAAGTGGCCAGAACGTAATTCCACTCAATCCTTCAAGCCGAAAAACGGCACAAAGCGACAATGAAAACACCAAAGTCAGGGTGCAGGGAAACCTGGCAACCCTGATTGCCAATGGGCGGCTTAAAATGTATCTGCAGCCCTATGTTGAATTGCCGGAAGGGAATATTCCCGGTTACGAGGCGCTTGCCCGACTTGAACTGGATGACGGAACAATTGCACCATCGGCAGCGTTTATACAAAAAGCGGAAGCTACAAATTGCACCCGGTTAATAGACCAGGAAATTTTAGAACAGACATTAACCTTGCTACGAACCCTGCGCCGTAAAAAACAGACTTCCCGGATATTCTGGAATATTTCACCAGCTACCCTTAAAACAAAGTCACGATTTACTGACATCAAGGAAATTCTGGCGGCGAACAAGTCTCTTAAATCCAGCTTGGTTGTTGAAGTTCCGGCTGACAAATTCTTGAGTTTAGGCAAAAAACAACTCGGCAGACTGACCACCATTCGGGGATTTGGTTTCCAGCTTTCCCTGCAACAGTGCACAACCCTGGAAATCGCTCAAGAGGCTATACGCTCAGGATTATTTTCTTTCGTAAAGGTACCCGTTTCAACCCTTGGCGAATTTGGTGCCAGTGAAGCAGAGACCATCGCCGGTCAAATAGCAGCAGCCCTTCGCGGAAATGATATCAGTATAATTGCTACAGAGGTCGAGGAAGAAAATCAGGTCATGCGCTTGATAGACCATGACATCAATCTGGCTCAGGGATACTTGTTCAGTGCGCCACGCCAACCGAAAGCTGACGGAGTCATGGCAGAGCTGCCGCCAACTGGCCAGGCCGGTTTTTGACGCGATTGCCAAGGCATCGTTTGATATTGCTTGTTAACCAATTCTGCGGCTACCACAAATTGATACCTTAAATTCTTGACATTGCAGTGAAGACTTCTTATTTCACTGGTTGTTAGCACTCTTGATCAAAGAGTGCTAATTTGTTTGTATCGTTGAAAGCGCGCAATGCGCATTCGAATATGGGTAGAAAAAATGGCAAAAATGAACTTTCGTCCGCTTCACGACCGTGTTGTGGTTCGTCGGGTGGATTCCGAGGAAAAAACAGCAGGTGGTATCATACTCCCGGATACTGCTCAGGAAAAACCTTCTGAAGGGGAAATCATTGCAGTGGGCTCAGGCGCACGTGATGAATCAGGGAAACTGGTAGAACTCGATGTCAAAAAAGGCGATCGCGTTCTGTTCGGAAAATGGTCCGGCACTGAAGTCAAGATCAATGGTGAAGACCTTTTGATCATGAAAGAATCCGACATCATGGGCGTAATTGGTTAAATCCGCGACCAAGTTTAATTAAATCAAGTGAACAGGCCGAAAGGTCGTTCAAAAAGGAGCTTAAAAATGGCTGCTAAAGAAGTAAAGTTTGGCTCAGACGCCCGCAACAAAATGTTGGCCGGTGTCGATATTCTGGCCAATGCAGTAAAAGTAACGTTGGGTCCCAAGGGGCGCAATGTAGTTCTGGATAAATCTTTCGGCGCACCGCGCATCTCCAAGGATGGTGTTACTGTTGCCAAGGAAATCGAACTCGAAGACAAGTTCGAAAACATGGGCGCACAGATGATGCGCGAAGTGGCAAGCAAGACAAATGATCTTGCCGGTGACGGTACAACGACTGCTACAGTGCTGGCACAAGCTATTGTGCGGCAGGGTGCCAAGGCAGTTGCTGCCGGCATGAACCCAATGGACCTCAAGCGCGGCATCGATACCGCTGTTGCGGAGGTTGTTGCTGACCTCCAGGCCAAGGCGAAGAAAATCAAAACCTCCGAAGAAGTGGCCCAGGTTGGAACTATTTCTGCAAATGGCGAAAAAGAAATTGGCGACATGATTGCCAGCGCCATGCAAAAAGTTGGCAATGAAGGCGTTATTACGGTTGAAGAGGCAAAGACAGCTGAAACCGAGCTGGAAGTTGTTGAAGGCATGCAGTTCGACCGCGGTTACCTTTCTCCATACTTCGTAACCAATACCGAAAAGATGATTGCTGATCTGGAAGATCCTTACATTCTTCTGCACGAGAAAAAGCTTTCCAACCTTCAGGCGATGTTGCCGCTTCTGGAATCAGTTGTTCAGGCTTCACGCCCGCTGCTGATCATTTCAGAAGATGTTGAAGGCGAGGCGCTTGCAACACTCGTGGTCAACAAGCTGCGTGGCGGTCTTAAAATTGCTGCTGTTAAAGCTCCTGGCTTCGGTGATCGCCGCAAGGCAATGCTTGAAGACATTGCGGTCCTTACTGGCGGTCAGGTCATCTCTGAAGACCTCGGCATCAAGCTTGAAAACGTAACCCTCGAAATGCTTGGCACAGCCAAGAAGGTCAATATCACGAAGGAAAACACCATCATCGTTGGTGGTGCCGGCAAGAAAAAAGACATCGAAGGTCGCGTTGGCCAGATCAAGGCACAGATCGAAGAAACTTCATCAGACTACGACCGTGAGAAACTTCAAGAGCGCCTTGCAAAACTTGCTGGCGGTGTTGCGGTTATCCGTGTTGGTGGTGCAACTGAAGTTGAAGTGAAAGAAAAGAAAGACCGCGTTGACGATGCACTTAACGCAACACGCGCTGCGGTTGAAGAAGGTATCGTACCTGGTGGTGGTGTTGCACTCATGCGTGCTGCACGGTTCATTAACGCCAAAGGCGAAAATGAAGACCAGGCTGCTGGTATCAATATCGTCCGCCGTGCTCTTCAGACACCCCTCCGCCAGATCGCGGAGAATGCGGGCGATGAAGGTTCCATCGTAGTTGGTAAAATCCTTGATGCTAACAAGGCATCATATGGATACAATGCACAGACTGGCAAATATGGAGACATGATTGCCATGGGTATTATCGACCCGGTCAAGGTTGTGCGTCATGCACTTCAGGATGCGGCATCAATTGCCGGCCTGTTGGTAACAACCGAAGCCATGGTTGCTGAAGCTCCCAAAAAAGATGGACCTGCTGGCCCGGCAATGCCTGACATGGGCGGCATGGGCGGTATGGGCGGTATGATGTAAGCACTGCTTGCATATCTATTCTATGAATTGGGGCCGGTCACTGACCGGCCCTTTTCATTTCAATCAATGATTACACAATTCCCATTGTCAACACAGCGTGAACAATTCGTGTTGAAATCAGTCGTTTGAGAAGATCATCCATATTGCTATCAACCTTCCAGGAACAATTGTTCAATTGAAGGGAAAAATAATGAATAACGGAATGATTTTGCTGGTAGCTCGCATATTGCTTGCTGTCATGTTTATCCTCTCTGGATTTGAGAAATTTGGTGATATCGCTGGAACCGCAGGCTACATCGCCTCAAAGGGCCTGCCGATGTCCACATTGGTTGCATGGGCAACTGCCATATTTGAAGTCGGTGCCGGTATTGCGCTGGTTGTCGGATTTCAAACCCGTCTCGCTGCATTTGCGCTTGCATTGTTTTGCATCGCAGCAGCGGTAATTTTCCATTGGGATTTTGGCGATTTCGTGCAGCGCCTGTTCTTCATGAAGAATCTGACAATTGCCGGTGGCATGCTGGCTCTGGCTGTAGCCGGTGCAGGTTCAATATCAGTAGATGCAAAACGCAGCCAGCACTGATTATCAAACATTTTAAAAGGGGGCAGCCACAAAAGGCTGCCCTTTTCGTTTCTTACGCTTTTACTGAACTTTTCAGCCGCATTACCCGGTTGTAAGAAGTCGTAATTGCGTCTTGTTTCAAACGGCCATCCTTGACTGCTTGTGTTACCCACTGGACAGCATTGGCCGGCAGATTTTCGTCATAACTCAATGAATTCGACATTAATGCCAAATCATTGCCCGCTCGCAGTGCCAGTATCAGGGCCTCTTTCAGGCTGAATTTCTTGCGGATGGCGCCCATATCGAGGTCATCGGTAATGATCACCCCCTGGTAGTTCAATTGCCCTCTGAGAATTTGGGCTATGGCCTTGCGGGAAAAAGTAATCGGTTCGCGTCCCTCACTGAATTCGGTGTGAAACAAATGGCCGCTCATAATTAGCGGTGCGCGTGCGGCGAGTTTTTGAAACGGAACCAATTCAGGCTGTGTCCAGGTTGTTGTAATATCAACAAAACCGTCATGACTATCGCCGCGCGAAGAACCATGCCCCGGAAAATGCTTCAATGAACAAGCTACGCGTGCACTGGAGAACCCGTCAACAAAGGCTGCGGCATAAGCGGCAATGCGCTCCACATCAGTGCCAAAACTGCGTCCGTATTTACCAATTACCGGGTTATTTGGCTCGTGAATATCGACCGATGGCGCCATATTGAAATTGAACCCGGCGGCCCGCAATTCCCGGCCGGCATGGGCATAGATCGTGCGCGCTTCATCTACGCTCTTGTTGCGAGCAACCCATTGGGCAGTGGGTATTGGAGTTAACCCATGTTTTTTGCCAAGGCGCTGAACTTTGCCACCTTCCTGATCAATTGCAAGAAGTGCAGATCGGTCAGCATTGACAAACATGGCAGAAAGCCCGGTTACAGCAGGTCCGCCCTTGACATTGTGACGAAGAAAAAGTGCGCCTCCTGCCCGACCACTTTTCAAGTGGGCGGCAAGTGCCTTGGTTGATTTGTTTCCAGTAGCAGAACCAGGAAAGCCGCAAACAAGAAGCTGGCCAGCCATTTTGGCAACTTCTGCTGCCTCCACACGGCTAGCGCGCATCAGGGCAGGAGCACTTAATCCTGCAGCGGCGAAACCGAGAATTTTTCTACGATTGAACTTCGTTTCCCGCATGGTGTTCCTCCTGCATGCTTTGAAATTTTCCTGCTCTGTCAGCCGACCATCAATCGACTAAGACCTTGTCCATTGCAAGGCGCAGCTCTTGGGTAATTTTCCGATCCCTGTCAGAAAATTTCGCCATTTTCGAGATAATCAAATTCGCCTGCGATTTTAACATGATGCCATCGGAAAGTATCTTCAGGCCATTTGCCTTCAGCGTGGATCCGGTCGATGTAATATCGACAATTGCATCTGCCTGCCCGGCGGAAGGTGCAGCTTCGGTTGCCCCCAGGCTTTCGACAATTCGGTAAACCGCGATTCCATGATCTGCAAAGAATCTTTGTGTCAGGTTCCAGTACTTTGTTGCAATGCGCAGACGCCTGCCATGACGTGCACGAAATTCAGCTGCCACATCATCCAAATCTGACATTGAGTCCACGTCCACCCAGGCTTCCGGCACCGCAATTACAACGTTGGCATGTCCAAATCCGAGACTTACAACAAATTCGAGTGCCGCATCCGGTTCAGCAGTTCCTTCCCTGGCAAGATCTTCGCCCGTGATGCCAGCATGCAGATTTCCTGCTGCAAGTTCCCGTGCAATTTCGGATGCTGATAAAAAGGCAACACTCACCTTGCCGTCAATTCCTGGAATGTTTTTCAACGACCCTTGGTAGGAGCGCGCATCGGAAGGTATTTCAAGAAACAGACCGGCCTGCTCGAACATGGCAAGCGCCTGTTCCTTCAAGCGACCTTTGGAGGGAATGGCGAAGGTGAAGCTCATTTTCCGGTCTCCGAAAGACGATCAACCCAGATTGAAAAACCAACCGCAGGAATTTTTAACCGGGCCCCGAGCAAGGTCATTAACTGATCATAACGACCGCCGCCAGCAACCGGTTTGTCCATGCCGGAGCGATAAAGCTCAAAAACAAATCCAGTGTAATAATCCAGACGACGTCCAAATCCGGCCCGGTATCGCATCGCGACTAGCCCCTTGCCTGAAAGACCATCGCTGAGTGTTGCGAGGGCTTCTTTACAACCATTCATAATGATCCCATTGTGGGCTTCGAATTCTGCAAGTGCATCGGACGCATCGACCAACGGTACATCGATTGCGAGAAATGCTTCCAGCGATTTGCGCTGGGATGAGTCGAGTTTTTCAGAAGCCAGTTCAAATTTTTCAAACAATCGGTCAGAGATTGCTGTCGGCGTCCTGCTTCCGGTTAACGGTAGACCGGCCTTAACCATCTCATCGGCGAGCCAACCGGAAACAGCTTCCCGATCCCCGCATTCCAGCTTGGCACGAATATCAGATGGTAATGCCGCAAACCTGTCCTCCGCACCGTTGGAAATCCTTTCAAGGCTTTCACCGAGAAGCTCTCCATCGCCAAAGCTGCGGATCAGTTTTTTACGCCAGGCCTCAGGTATCGCCAATGCCTCCAACACTGTTGCAAAAATTGCCTGATCGCCGAGAACCAGTTTCAGATCTGTTTCCCCGACACTTTTCAGCGCTGACACGGCGTGCTTCAAAATGTGGAGATCGGCTGCTTCTTTGTCCTGCGCGCCAAAATCTTCCATGCCAGCTTGCGTGAATTCCTGCGCGTCATCTCTGCGCTGGCGGAAAACGGAACCGCAGTAGGCATATTGTCCTTGTTCACTGCCGGACTGGAGATGCTTCAAACAAACGGGAATTGTAAATTCCGGGCGCAAGCAGAGGCTCTTTCCACCATTTTCTGTTGTGATGAAGATACGGCGGCGCAAATCCTCGCCAGCAGTATCCAGAAACGGGTCAGCCGGTTGCAACAAACCGATCTCCGGCATAGCGCAGGTTTGCGTCTGAAAATAGGCTTGCAGCTGGTTGGAAATACTGGTCATGGCGGTTTCACCTACAACCCTCGTCATCCTCGGGCCTGACCATAGGATACAGGCTGTAGTGCAACCGTACCATGGATCCTCGCCTCAAGGGCGAGGATGACGGAATGACACACACATTACCCCACTTACTATCCATCAGCCTTCGGAGCCCTGTTCAGCCAGCAGTTTTGTGACTTCCGCCACCAGATCATCTTGATTTATCTCAAACTGTCCGGGGCGGGTTTCGCGCCACTCCTCGTTGGATTCGATTGCTTCGGCCTGCTTGCGACCCTCGATCAAATCCTTGATTTGCAGCTTGCCATTGGCGCGTTCATCCTGGCCCTGAATGATTGCTATGGGGCATCCGCGCCGGTCCCCATATTGCAACTGTTTGCCAAATTTGTTCAGATTGCCCTGATACATCTCGGCGCGGATGCCAGCCTTGCGCAGGTCTTGTACCATTTTCTGGTAGCTGCCCAGCGCTTCCACATCCTTGTCCATGACGGTAACGAGCACGGGGGAAGGCAATTGGTCCTGACCGAGTTTGCCTAGGTTTTTCAGCGCCGTCATCAGGCGGGAAACACCCATGGAAAAGCCGGTTGCAGGCACATCCTGTCCGGTAAAGCGCTTGACTAGACCATCGTATCGCCCGCCGCCACCGACGGAGCCGAACACCACTTCCTGACCTTTTTCATTGGTGACGGGGAAGGTGAGTTCTGCTTCATAAACCATGCCGGTGTAATACTCGAGGCCTCGGACACAGGAGGGGTCTATGCGAATTTGATCCGTACCGTAACCTGCAGCTCTTACAAGTTTCCGCAGGTTTTCTAGTTCATCCAATCCGATTTGAGTAGTTAATGGAATATCTTCAGAATTAAGCATCTTTCGGAGATACTTTTCGTAGACACGAATTGAAAAAGGTTTTCTCCAACCACGAGTAAAAAACCGATGAACCCTTTGTAGTCGACTATGTTTTTCAAGCATCCAAGGTGAAATCATAGTAGTAGCGGAAACGATTGCAACATTGGCTGAGGGTTCTAACTTGGCACCCTGCGTGAAATCGCCGCTTTCATCATCAGTACGACCTTCATCAAGCAGTTCTGTAAGTCCAAGTGGTCCGACTTTTTCTAGTTTATCCACCGAACGAAGCACAATGATTTTACTGCTTTCTTGAACCATCAGTGCTTCCATTACCCCGTCGAGCACTTTGCGGTTGTTGACGCGGATGACATAGCCGCCTCGCTTGATGCCGAGGGCCTCCATGACATCGGCCATCATCATGCACATCTCCGCATCGGCCTGAACGCCGGGCGCACCGACCGTATCGGCATCGAACTGCTTGAATTGGCGAAATCTACCAGCCTTAATTTTTCCTTCGTTGCGGAAGACCCAGCCATTGCGGTAGGTGCGGTAGGGCAACTGGATTTCGTTAATGTTTTCTGCCACGTGACGGGCAAGCGGGGCCGTCAAATCGTAACGCAGGCTCATCCATTGTTCGTCATCATCCTCAACGGAGAACACACCCTCATTTGGGCGGTCTGAATCCGGCAGGAATTTACCCAAACAGTCCGTATACTCGAACATCGGGGTTTCGACGGGGTCAAAGCCGTAGCGCTCGAACACTTCGCGGATTTTTGCGACCATCTCGTCGGTAGCGCGGATATCTTCCGGTGAACGGTCTACAAAGCCGCGCGGCAAACGCGCCTTTACCTTCTGCGGTTTTTTCTTTTTTTTGTCGGACATGATTTCAATCTGATTCTTCAATAGGGTTTATGGGCACACAGCAGTCACGAGGCAAGCAGCGAACGAATTACTTGCTTGACCGGGAAATGAATTTTCTTGTGACGATTGGCAATAAGAATTCGCTTCCGGATCAAGTGCCGGAATGTCGATGGTCATTATGATGGCTTGCAATTCTTAAAGTGACTGAATTCATGGGCGCTTTCTTAGTGTGAAATTGCCCGATCGGCAAGCGTGAATTCCTAGGGTCTCTTGAAAGTACGCCGTTTTTTCTCAATCAATGGACGGCAATAACAATCGTCAGTGTGGTCATTGACCATCCCCATCGCCTGCATGAAGGCATAGACTGTAGTGGGGCCAACAAAACTCCAACCCCGCTTCTTGAGGTCTTTTGATATTCCAGTCGACACCGGCGTACTACCGGGAATGGTTTCCCGCGTAACACTGGCCGGACGATCTGAGGGATCAGTTTCGAATGACCAAAAATATTTGGCCAAAGAACCCTGTTCTTCCATCAACTCCAACGCACGATTGGCATTGTTGATCGTGGAGCGGATTTTTCCCTGATGCCGAACAATGCCTGCATCCTGTAAAAGATGCTCAACGTCATTGTCTCCCATTTTGGCAACACGGGCGATTTCAAAATTATGGAAAGCCTTTCGAAAATTTTCGCGCTTTCTCAGAATCGTCAACCAGGACAGTCCGGACTGGAATCCTTCCAGACAAATTTTTTCAAACAGGCGATTGTCATCATCTACGGGTACACCCCACTCAAAATCATGATAATGCAGGTAAAGTTCGTCTTCACCAGGCCAAAAACATCGTGATTTTCCGTCAGTAAAGGTTTTATTCTCCAAATTGGGCATAATGATCGACTCACCTGTTAACGTTAAGACAGACTAATCTGGCGCAATCGCCAGTCAATGTCAGTAGACGTCACTTTTTTCTTGATTGCCCGTCATATGTTTATAGGCTTAACCAAACCAGTTGACCGGAACGCGCATGGAACTTGCTTTGCTCTTCGCCCAGAAGCGGATTTATCGAGCCACCAGAATGGCAAGCATGTTTGTTGTAACAGGATTTGCGATTGCAATTTGTGTGATTTCCAACTCAACCGCCGCATCGGCTTTGAGTGACCGTGAATTGCTTCGCGGTTTCAATCTGACGGTGTTTGGCGCTGAATATGCCCCGTTTGGAGTTCAATCACGATACGTCCGCAAGTTTCGCGGGACAGTAAATTTCAAGATTCACAACATGTCCAGGAAGAACCGTACCTCCGCGGCACGTTCATTCATAAGCGGTCTGAACAATCAGATCCGTGGACTGAGTACACGGATAGTTACTGGTGGGACCAAGGCGAATTTCAATCTCTACATTGTGGATCGCAAAGATTATGAATCCATCGCCCGTACGAAAGTTTACAGGCGGAGCGCAAAAAAGATTCCTGGAAAATGCCTGGTCCGATCAGTGTTTTCCCGTAGAGGCATCCTTCGCTCAGACGCCATAATTGTTTCCGATGAAGGAGAAGCCTTGTTCAAGCGCTGCCTAGCGGAGGAAATACTCCAAGGGCTTGGTCCATTGAATGAGCACACGAGCCTCTCAAAAAGCATGTTCAATGACCGTAGCAAGCATACCAACTTTACGAAGTTTGATCGATACATCCTGAACATGCTGTATGATCGGCGCATCTCAAACGGAGCGTCGCCAGATAATGTGAACGCTGTCCTTCCTACTGTGCTCAAGGATATACGTCGACGTTTGAATTAGGATTCGATTAACGCTCTTCGCGAACCCTTCCTTTACCACGATTCAATCAAATTTTAGCTTTTCCGGGCTGATTCATAATTCTCTTTATCTATTGCCACAAAATGGAGGGAGTAATCCCGGTAATCAGCGAAGTTATGCAGTTGCCGATTAGTCTGACGATGAGTTGAGAGTACGTCATGAAATTGAAGAAAATTGAGTTGTTAACAGCACTTCTCCTAGCCCTGCCCCTTCACAATGCCGAGGCTGGTTCCCGGTACGAAACGCCTCCGCCAACCCAGCTATCACCCGATCTGGCTTCTCCCTGGTTGCTTCAACTAAAACAACCTTCAAGCCAACAAAGGGCTCGCAAAGTGCAACAGCCTGCTGCACAACCACGCAGGAAAAACAGCCTTTTTGGTTCCGTTACGGCTACCCAGCGAAGGCAGCACAAACAGCCGACAGGTATATTTGCGATCTTTGCCGAGCCAAACCCAAAGCAACAGCCGGTTGTGGTGCACAGAAAGAAACAAAATGTGGTCGGGCTACCGGTCTATAACCGCAAGAAAAAACAATTGGCCTATGCGAGTGAACCTGCCCCTACACCAGTTCCAGAACGCCCCAAGATTGATCCAAAATTCCACCCCCAAACGGTTAGCTACGAGAGCAACCAGAAAGTCGGCACCATAATTGTAGATACCAACAGCCGATTTTTGTATCTGGTTCTTGGGGACTCGACAGCACGTCGCTATGGCGTAGGTGTTGGCAAAGAGGGCTTTGAATGGCGTGGCACGCACAATGTTACCCGCAAGGCAGAGTGGCCTTCCTGGCGCCCACCACAGGAAATGATCAAGCGGGAAAGGGCCAAAGGTCGCGAACTACCTGCATTCATGGAAGGCGGCCCCGCAAATCCGCTTGGTGCGCGGGCGATATATATAGGTGACACCTTGTATCGTATACATGGAACGAATCAGCCCTGGACCATCGGACAAGCAGTATCATCGGGTTGTATCCGGATGCGTAACGAAGATGTGATGGATCTCTACGAACGCGTCAAAATGGGCGCAAAAGTGATTGTTTCTTAGAAATACAATCGCAATACCGGAGAATTTCTGGGTTTTTACCCGAAATTTCACAAATTTTGGATTGTCAAAGACATAAACCGGGTAAATCGCGATCGTGATTTTCCCGGTTTCGTTTTGCAAATTGGCAACACCTGAAAAAAATCGGCTTGAATGTTAGTGTCCAACCCTTGAATATTTTGATGCCGCCCAATAGGGTTCGGCCTGATTGTGGGCGTTAAATAACAGATAATTTTGGACTAGATCAATGTTTTACAGACTTTTGGCAGTTATGGCCCTCTTGGGTGGATTTGCAATAGTTGGAATGTTTTCAACTGCAGAGCCTGCACGCGCGGAACTCCAGCGGGTATTCGACTACACTGAAATGCGCTGGAAGATGGTTGATGTTACGCAGCGTCGCTATCAGCGCAAGAATCCTCCAGCAAAATTCAAGAAACGCAATGTAGCGGTGGTTACTGACCTCAAGCCAGGTACAGTTGTTATCCATACAGACGAAAAATTCCTCTACTACATTACAGACAACAACAAAGCCATTCGTTATGGCGTTGGTGTTGGTCGTGAAGGATTTACCTGGAACGGTGAAGTACGCGTAAGAAGGAAAGTTGAGTGGCCGACCTGGACACCTCCACCAGAAATGCGTGCTCGTGAAGCTGCTGAAGGCCGCATTCTTCCTGTCAGCATGCAAGGTGGCATTGACAATCCTTTGGGCGCCCGAGCAATGTATTTGTATCAGGGTGGACGGGACACATTGTACCGAATTCACGGCACCAATCAGCCATGGTCGATTGGTCTTAGTCTGTCTTCCGGTTGCATCCGCATGATGAACAAGGATGTTGAAGATCTTTATGAGCGTGTAAATCTCGGCACAAAAGTTGTTGTGGTTGGGCCAGGTCAGGACGTTTCGAAGTATCTGAAGGAAAACAAAAACCCATTTTCTGTGCTTTTTGGCGGCTAACCGCTCAAATAGTTGAAATCAAGAAAGAGCCTGCCTCAATTTGAAGCGGGCTTTTTTGTGCATATTAAGCGTTCCAGACTTCATATGAAATCAAGCATCATATCATCCCAACTGATAGTTTCAGTCGCTTGTTATTCGAGTTATATAAATCGGTCTGGAGTTACAGAATGTCAAAACCATCTTCGCCCCGTGTTGCCTTGTTTGTTACCTGTTTGGTGGACTTGTTTCGTCCCAGCGTTGGATTTGCAACAATCAAGTTACTGGAAGATGCAGGATGCAAGGTTGATGTACCAATTTCCCAAACCTGTTGCGGCCAACCGGCCTGGAATTCAGGGGACCGGGAAAATACACGTAAGATAGCAGAGACCGTAATTCAAACATTCGAATCATACGACTATATCGTAGCGCCATCGGGTTCTTGTGCCGGAATGCTTAAAATGCATTATCCTGAGGTATTTGCAGGTGATGCCAAGTGGATGGAACGTGCAAATTTATTTTCTGAAAAGGTCTTTGAGCTAACAGAGTTCCTTCACGATGTGATGAACGTGAAAAAACTCAAGCAAAAACTGAATTCAAACATCACCTACCACGACTCATGTGCCGGCCTTAGGGAACTCGGTATTTCGAAACAACCTCGCACCCTGCTCAAATCAATTAAGGGTGTGAAGCTTGCCGAAATGAAGGATAGTGAAACCTGTTGCGGTTTTGGTGGAACCTTTTGCGTGAAGTACCCGGAAATCTCCAATTCCATAGTTGAGACAAAGACCGAAAATATCGAATCATCCGGTGCGGATGTGCTGCTTGCCGGTGATCTTGGTTGCCTGATGAACATCGCCGGTAAATTGAAGCGCCAGGGCAGCACCCTTGAGGTTAGACATGTAGCTGAGGTGTTGGCCGGCATGACTGACACTGCACCCATTTGCGACACCAATAAAAAAACCGTTGCCAAGGGACGCTGATGGAAATCAAGAGCCCTCAATTCAAGAAGAACGCGAAGGCTGCACTTGCTGATGAGCAACTGCAAAAAGCGCTTTCTCACGTGCGTTCCAAGTTTATCGAAAAGCGAGCTACGGCAGTACGCGAACTGGACTGTTTTAATGAACTTCGCGACAACGCGGTGGCTATCAAGAAGCACACAATCAAGCATCTCGATCTTTACCTGGAGCGATTTGAAGAAAAGGTCTTGGAACAGGGTGGGCAGGTTCACTGGGCTGCAACCGCCCGCGACGCACGTGGCCAAGTGCTGGATATATGCCGCAAGATTGCTGCAAAAACAGTAACCAAGGGAAAGTCGATGATTTCAGAAGAAATCGGGTTGAACGAATTTCTTGAGGTAAATGACGTAACGCCAATTGAGACCGATCTTGGTGAATACATCATCCAACTTCGGGGTGAGCATCCAAGCCACATAATCGCACCGGCTGTTCACTTGAATATGGACCAAATCAGGGAAGATTTTCGTGAACATCACACTGAATTGCCTGAAGATCGATCCCTTGAAGAACCCATATCTCTCCTTCAGGAAGCTCGCGGAATTTTGCGAGAAAAATTTCTTGGCGCAGATGTTGGCATTACTGGAGCCAATTTTTTGATCGCGGAAACCGGCACATCGGTGATCGTTACCAATGAAGGTAATGGCGATCTCACGCAAACGCTCCCACGCATCCATATTGTCCTTGCGTCAATCGAAAAGGTTGTGCCAACGCTCGAAGATACCAGTCAGATACTGCGTGTCCTGGCGCGTTCTGCAACTGGCCAGGAAATGTCAGTCTACACCACGTTATCCAGTGGTCCGAAGCGGGGTGACGATCCTGACGGGCCAGATGAGTTTCATGTGGTGTTACTGGACAATGGGCGCTCCTCAATGCTCGGAACAGAATTCGAAGACATGCTTAGATGTATTCGATGTGGCGCATGCATGAACCATTGCCCGGTTTATCACGCAGTCGGTGGTCATGCTTACGGATGGGTGTACCCCGGGCCAATGGGGTCTGTCCTTTCACCAAGCCTTGCCGGGATAGAGAATACCGGACATCTCCCAAATGCCTCAACTTTTTGCGGACGATGTGAATCAGTATGCCCCATGCGCATTCCACTCCCCAAAATGATGCGTCACTGGCGTGAGCGTGAATTTGAACTTCATTTGTCCCCAGCATCACAAAGGAGAAACCTGAAGCTATGGGCCTGGTTTGCTAAGCGCCCAAAGTATTACCGGCTCTTCTCGCGCTTGTCTCACCTTGCCCTCAAAATGCTTGCCGGAAAGTCGGGTAGAATTTCATTTCTACCGCTCGCCGGAGGTTGGACTCGCTTTAGGGATATGCCTGGCCCGGAACCAAAAACCTTCATGCAAGCATGGCAGGACCGCTCAACAAGGGATCAACCGCAATGAGTAGTCGAGGCGAAATACTTGATCGAATCAGATCAGCCGTTGGTGGAGTAGCTACGGACAAGATGCGCAAAGCAAACGTTGAGAGGCGTTTGAAGAGGCATCCTGTTGGAATACTGCCCTGGACCTACAAGAACAACGACCAGGTAATTACCCAATTTACGGTCAAGGCCAAAAAAGCTGACTCTACTGTTGAGCGCTGCAAGTCAGCCGATGTCTCAAAGGCAATTGTCCGGTTTTTGAAAAAACATAATCTTCCTGCTGCCTGCAGGATCGGTGCAGACCGGAAACTCAAAAATCTCCTGAAGGGCCAGGAAGCAGTTTTGGAAATTACGCATGGTCCTAATGATGGTTCTCAATTGACCGGTGTATCTTGCGCATTGGGAGCTGCTGCCGAAACGGGCACCTTGTTTCTGGTTTCGGGAAAAGACAATCCAACCACTCTGAATTTTCTCTCGGAGAATCACATCGTTGTCATTCACAAGAAAGACATATTAAAGCATCAGGAAGATTTATGGGTCCGGTTGCGCAGAAAATATGGTGCTGGAAAATTACCTCGAACTGTTAATCTCATAACCGGACCCTCGCGTTCGGCTGATATTGAGCAGACCCTGATACTGGGTGCGCATGGGCCGCAACGGCTTCATATTATTGTTGTAATGAATTGAAGCGTGCAAACGAATGACAAGAACCCCTCACAGATTGTTCGTTGAGAATGCCATTGTCGCAGGAACGGAAATTCCGGCGGCACGTGAACAGGCCAATTATCTACTGAACGTTCTCAGGTTGAAAGACAAAAACCAGATGACAATCTTCAATGGGCGAGATGGGGAATGGCGAGCCGAAGTTAAATCAACTGGAAGAAAGTCCTGCACCATATTGCCGGTAAAAATGCTCCAGTCACAACCCGCTGCACCGGAACTGGAATATTTGTTTGCACCGCTAAAGCAGGCCAGACTTGACTATATGGTACAAAAAGCGGTCGAAATGGGCGTTGGCTCGCTTCGACCGGTGATCACGGAATATACGCAGGTTCGTTCTCTCAATCTGAAACGAATGCATGCAAATGCCGTGGAAGCTGCAGAACAATGCGAAATACTCAATATTCCTGAAATCCATGAACCAGAAAAATTGGATAACGTGTTGGAGGGTTGGGATTCTGATTGGCAATTGATATTTTGTGATGAATCACTGGAAATATCCAATCCGATAAAAACGCTGGGTGATCTCAAGCCCGAAAAACTTGCCCTCCTGATCGGCCCGGAAGGCGGCTTCAGCTGCGGTGAACGTGAGCGGCTGCACAAATTGCCATTTGTAGTTGCGATTGGTCTTGGTCCCAGAGTATTAAGGGCTGATACTGCCGCGATAGCTGCTCTTGGTGTGATACAGGCAATCCTGGGCGACTGGTAAGTTTTGTGTCACTACCCGTTGTGTGAACAGCCGTTTACAAATGGGGGCTTGCATAACATGGCGCAAACCGGGTAGCAGTCATAAAAGTAATCAGGTCTTGAGCCTGTAGTTTGCTCCCATCCACCTATGCTTTGCGATTGAAAGGTAAGGCAATGGCTCGAGATACCACAGATTCCCGCCCCATTGATAATCGAAATCAACTCGTCGAATATTTTGAAGAGGGATGCAAGCCGAAAGCCGATTGGCGGATTGGAACCGAGCACGAAAAGTTCGGATTTTTTACTGAAGACCACAGACCTGTCCCGTATGAGGGGGGCAATGGGATTGGCGCTCTTCTTCAAGCCATGAAGCAGGAACTGGAATGGGAAGCAATTGAGGATGATGGCCGCATTATTGGTTTGTTTGAACCAAACGGGCAAGGGGCAATTTCCCTTGAACCTGGCGGACAGTTTGAACTTTCAGGTGCACCGCTTGAAAACCTGCACCAAACCTGCCGCGAGTCCAACACTCACCTTTCACTGGTAAAGCAAGTTGCGTCCAAACTGGGTATCGGTTTTCTGGGCGTTGGGGCAAGTCCGGTCTGGACTTTCGAAGAAACTCCCCGCATGCCGAAAAGCCGTTATGAGATCATGGCCAACTACATGCCCAAGGTAGGTAGCCAGGGTCATGACATGATGTTTCGTACCACAACGATCCAGGTCAACCTTGATTTTGCAAGCGAGGCAGACATGGTGCGCAAGCTGCAAGTTTCGTTGAAGTTACAATCCACTGCTTCTGCATTGTTCGCAAATTCGCCTTTCACAGAAGGTAAACCAAATGGATTGCTTTCATGGCGCAGCGATATTTGGCTGGATGTTGACAACCAACGAGCCGGTTTCCATCCATTCATGCTGGAAAAGGATTTTGGTTTTGAACGTTACGCGGATTGGGCACTCGATACTCCAATGTATTTTATCATTCGTGATGGCCGCTATCATGACTGTACCCACATCACTTTCCGTCAATTTCTGGACGGGGCTCTAGATGGAGAAGTTGCCAATAGCGAGCCCAATATCGGTGATTGGAACAACCACCTGACTACGCTTTTTCCGGATGTCCGTTTGAAAAAATATCTCGAGATGCGTGGTGCTGACGGAGGTCCATGGCGTGAAATATGTGCACTTCCAGCGCTCTGGGTAGGCTTGCTTTACGATTCAGCTAGTCTTGCTGCCGCAGAAGAACTAACCAGCAACTGGACGCCGCAGATGGTAAGTGATTTGAGACAAAGCGTACCGACCTTGGGTTTTAAGGCGCAAATCGACGGAAAATCCATGTTTAATATTGCCAGCGAAGTTGTGGCAATTGCCCGCCAGGGATTAGCAAACCGCAAGAACAAAAACAACGATGGGTTTGACGAAACAATGTATCTCGCTACGCTTGAAGAAACGCTGGCTTCAGGAAAAACGCCCGCAGAACGCATGCTGGAAAAATATGAAACTACATGGAACCGGGATATATCGAATATATTTGTTGGTTACGCTTACTAACAACGTTATTAAGATCAAAACGTACTTGGACGACCTCTAAGCCGGACGCCGTGTTCTATGTCATCCAGTGAGACTTCAACAGTGCTACCTCGGCGGCTGATTATTTTACACTTTGCCTGAATCCGGTCCGGTTCCACATACAATGAGAATTCTTGCGGAAATCCCATCCATCCGCCCATGGTCAAGATTGCGCTGTTTTCAGACATATTTCGAATCTGACAATGAATTGCATTATCCAATCCGTCAAAGATGACTCTGGCAGTCCTTGGCAATCGGTTTTTCCGCTTCGTCTTGGCATCTTGATGGAGTATTTTTTCGCTAGTGCGTTTTATCATTTGATCTATTCAATTCTCACCTGAGTACCCGCACGTTGAACAGACTAGTGCCAGTATGGTTAATGTTGAATTAAGTCTGACTTTCCAGAGCTAAAAAATTGCTGTTTGCGGCGTGTTGCCGAGCAAAATTTACAGTTTTGCCAAATTGACACGCAAATTCACAATCATGATTTACTCACTCTAAACTTCATCTTGGCATACTCCGGATACGTAATCTGAAGGCGCAAGTGTGAAAATCATGGAAAATTTTGCATTAAAGGTAACAAACCTGACCAAAGTGTTTGACAAACCAGCTGTCGAAGCTTTGCAATTTAGCGTCCACCGCGGCGAGTTTTATACACTTCTGGGACCTAATGGTGCCGGCAAGACAACATCCTTGCGGATGGTTGCAGGTCTTCTTCCACCAGATTCGGGTAGTATTGAAGTATTTGGAATTGATGCCCTTCTTGATCCAATATCGGTCAAGAAAATTGTTGCATGGGTTCCAGATGAACCGATGATATATGATCGACTAACACCCCTTGAGTATCTGGAATTTGTCGCGGGACTGTGGGGTGTCGAACAAAATAATGCCCGGAGTAACGCCTGCGAATTGCTTGATTGGCTTGGGCTTTTACCCAATCAACACGAAAGATGTGAGGGGTTTTCAAAGGGCATGCGCCAAAAGGTAGCTTTGGCGGGAGCATTGGTACATGACCCGCGGCTAATCATTCTGGATGAGCCACTTACCGGACTAGACGCGGGCTCTGCCAGACTTGTAAAAGATGTTCTCAGAGAAAGGGTGAAAAGCGGCTGTTCAGTCATCATGACGACCCACATTCTCGAGGTTGCTGAGCGTATGGCTGAACGCATAGGCGTAATTTCCCGTGGACGATTGATAGCTGAGGGAACCCTGGACGAACTGGGCGATCAAGCCGGAAGGGCTGCCACCAACCTTGAAGAGATATTCCTGGGCCTTGTGGCTGATGATGAATCAGAGACTGCAGCCGCCTAATGACATACCAACTTCAATCAGGCTCCATTGGATGGTTTGCCAGGCATGAGTTTGCGCTTTCCTGGCGGGACTTCATGAGAATGATGTCTGCTGGCAAATCCGGGCGGGAAGCCACAATAATGCTGGTAATCGGCCTGACTGCTTTCGGAATGCACGCGGTTGCCTATTTCATGCTGCATCCATTTGTCACTGAAGGGATTTTCATCAACAAACAGTTGCTTGTACTTATCTCCGGTACCTGGCTTTTAACATTTTCATTAATGATGTCACAGGCGATGGAACTGGTTACCCGCGCCTTCTATTCTCGATCCGATCTCGACCTGATTTTGTCATCTCCGGTTTCAATCCGAACCTTGTTTACAGTGAGGATTGGCGCGATTGCTACTGCCACAACACTGCTGGCCTTGTTGCTGAGCGCGCCTGCCATCAACGTCATGGCGCTGCTCCATGATGTTCGCTGGCTTTCAGCTTATCCGGTAGCAGTTGCATCAGGAATGTTGGCAACCGCGCTGTCGCTTGCAATTACCATTATCATGTTTCGGACACTTGGAGCCAAACGAACACGACTGGCATCCCAAATTGTAGCAGCAGTGGTAGGTGCCGGATTTGTTATCGGAATACAGCTTGCCGCCATATCTTCTATCGGCAGCATATCGCGGTTTGAGTTTTTGCAATCCGAGACCTTGCTTTCACAAACTCCCAGCTTGAAGAGTTGGATTTGGATTCCGGCAAGGGCGATCATGGGTGACCAAATACCATTTCTCATCACAATTGTCCTTCCGGCGGGTTTGTTCCTGACTGCAATTGTCGTTTTTTCGGGTAGTTTTGCCTCAAATGTTATGGCCGCTGCGGGGACAAGCTTTGCCCGTAACACGCAGAACGCCAAAACTATAACCTTTCGGCAACCAAACCTTCGTTCAGCGTTACGACACAAGGAATGGAAACTGCTTTTACGGGACCACTGGTTACTGTCGCAAACACTGATGCAGATCCTGTATTTGATTCCACCTGCATTCATGTTGTGGCAAGGTTATGCGGAACTCGGCCTGATGGGTGTCGTTGTGGTTCCCGTACTGGTGATGGCATCGGGACAACTGGCAGGTGGATTGGCTTGGTTGGCCATCTCAGGGGAAGATGCTCCGGAGCTTGTTGCAACTGCACCGGTTGGAAAACGAGATGCTATTCGGGCCAAGGTAGAAGCTGTTCTTGGAGCGATGATTGTCGTCGTATCACCGATCCTGCTCATAATGGCATTTGTTAATCCGGCAATGGCAATTCTTGCCCTGATCTGTGTGATGGCTGCATCCACATCTGCCACATTCATTCAGTTGTGGTTTCGAAGTCCGGCGAAACGTTCCAACTTTCGTCGACGCCAAACTTCTTCCAAGGTTGCCACGATAGCCGAAGCACTTTCTTCCATATTGTGGGCCGCGACAGCCGCACTTATAGCCGCAAAGACCTGGTTGGTTGTTGTTCCTTTGGCTTCGGTTTTCATTGTTCTGTGGATTGCACGCAGTTTCAGGTCGAGCTGATATTACTCGAACAGGACATTACAAGCCGTATTCATTTTCAAATTGTTTTTGAAATTGTTTACTATTTTTTGCACACCTTCGGTGTGTAAGGAATTTGCAATTGAAACATTATGTTCAGTAAATAATTTTTGTGCATGTTCACAATTTCCGATGTGAGCCTCTATCCAAATCCAATCCTGGTAGATACCCGAAACCACACCATCTCTATTTGGATTATTCCAATTCTCTACATTACCCAACGCTTCCCTCATCATTTCTCGCCCTCTTGAAAGGTCCTGAACATCGCCGGGAAACATCAACGTTCGCGCTATGTATCGTGTAGTTTCCGCCAACAAACTATTTTCTTGAGGTGCTTTCTTCCGCGCAAGCTCTGCAATTGAAAGTGCCTTGGCAGCAAATCCTCTTTCCAAATATGTATGCGAGAAAATTATCAAATCGCCGCTACTGAGTTCGGAGATCACATCATCACCCAGTTCATTCAGTTTATTCAGTAATGTTGCCTTGTCGACATTTGCAATCCTGCTGTATGCATATAATTTTTCCAAGTTTCCTTCGGCTTCCAATTCACTAGCCTCTTTCGCGTGCTGCTTTAGCTTCGTCGAAATACTCTGAGCCAATTCCACGTTTCTTTGATGATTTTGAATTTTGGTCAGGTACAATCGGTCATACAAACCTATGCCGCCTGCAAAAATTGATATTATTAATGCAATCAACCCGCCCCATAAACCTACACGGCGGGCAACTGACTTTCGCTCTGCCTCCAATCCAAGTTCAAGCTTTTCAATTCTTTCCTCGAGTGTGTCCATTAGATGAATAACCCAGTAAATTTTTTATTACGGTGCTGATGTGCAATTGATCCTTTTTCGCAGCAGATAAATGAATGACATCTACCGCACACAATAAGAAAATGAGAGCGCTCTTTGATGTCCTGGCAAGTAAACCCAACCGTCGCCGGACAATTGAGAAATGTCTGACTGAATAATTGCAAACTGATTTTGATCCAACATACCCAACTGATACATGTTCACAATTGCCCAACAGTCAGCTTGTTTTTCCCGAAGAACTGGGATGTTTCCAAATGTGTGCCCCAGTGCATGATGACCACATTCATGGAAATACCAGAACAAGCGTGTAATCGGATGGAAATAAGAGAGAACGTTCTCATTGTAAAAGATTATTGGTTCACCGGCAGAACCAAGTGTGGCTATCGCAACATTATCTACATTGCTCGATACTGAAGCGACCGGAATACCCCTAAAATCCCTGCATCCATCGTAGGTAATAGTTTGCGAGTGTACTGCATTCAATGCAAACAGGTAGAATATTAGAGAACCAACAGCCCTTGTGGAAAAATTTAATTTCAAATTTTTATTCATTTTTCTTCTGCCAATCCCACCTGATATTCTTATATAGTACAAATAATATGTATAAAAATTATGTGATAATTGTCACATTTGTGAATATTATTTCATCAAATTGGTGTTTGACCCTGGACAGGCGCTATTGAAAAGATGATGTAGGCAAATTACGAAATTAGCATATTATTTTTAACTTGATATAATTTTCAAATGACAGCATCTCCATTGTACTCCGATACCGGAAACCAAAAATCCAATATCACTGAGTATTCGGTCAGCGAAGTCTCGGCCGCTCTGAAAAAGACGGTAGAAGACAATTTTGGCCATGTCCGCATTCGTGGCGAGATTTCCGGATATCGCGGCCCTCATTCTTCAGGCCATTGCTATTTCTCATTGAAAGACGAGAAAGCTCGTATCGAGGCTGTAATCTGGAAAGGTGTTGCATCAAAACTGAAGCACATGCCGGAAGAGGGGCTTGAGGTTATTGCCAGCGGCAAGCTTACAACTTACGCCGGCTCATCCAAATACCAAATTGTCATCGAAAATCTGGAACCTTCAGGTGCCGGTGCATTAATGGTTCTTTTGGAGCAGCGAAAGAAGAAACTTTCAGCGGAGGGTCTTTTCAGTCCTGAGCGCAAACAGCTTTTGCCATATATGCCAACGACAATTGGTGTAATCACCTCTCCGACCGGGGCAGTCATCCGAGATGTAATTCACCGCATCAAGGATCGCTTTCCACTTCATGTGATTGTCTGGCCAGTAAGGGTGCAAGGTGAAACCACTGGGCCTGAGGTTGCGGCAGCAATCGAGGGATTCAACGAGATGGACGGAAAAATAAAAATTCCTCAACCGGA
>JAJFHU010000020.1 GCA_021775455.1 Hyphomicrobiales bacterium
AAATGGAAAGGACTTTGACACACATCGAATTGAAGTGACGGCAATCTAACGAGACAAAACTTCAAACCAGTTCGCGATTGAGATGACTGCATGGAACGGATCAATAAACGCACCCAAAGCCTGATGACCCAAATGGTTCAATTGAACCTGTCCGCTAATGAGGCCACGGTACGTTGCGTATTCCCATCAAGGCCACGACCCGCGTGTCGATCAACAGGCCGGATACATATCAGCGATTTCCGATATCAATTGCAAAATTCTCTCTTGCAAACCGCAGCCGGTCCATACATTTGGGTCATCAATTACAGTGGCCCACATCGTGATTTATCCATATCGCGACGCATCAAACTTGGTCAATATGGGCTCCAATCAGATGTCTGATCAATTTGCCAAAGCCCGTTTTTGTCACATAGCACTCATGGGTTAGGCTGAATTGCAAACCCGCTTCTACCCGAAGCCGAATATTCAAGATTCGGATATTAGTTACTCAAACAAGATGACTATTTAACTATCTCAACAATGTGAGTTGTAAAATATCCAGTCATCGCATAGGGAAATTTCCATGACTGACAAAAGCAAACTGGAAGCCGCCCTGTTGATTTTACGCTTGTCTATAGGCGCATTCCTGGCGGTTTGGGCTTCACTTAAATTTCTGCGACCAGAATGGATGGTCAACGTATTCCGCGGTGTCTACGGCCAAGAATGGGTGACACAAGACATGGCATTCATCATTGGCGGACTGCAAGCCCTGATTGTAATCGCCTTTGTAATAGGGTTTTACCGCACCTTCACCTACGGCTTTGTCACTCTCATGCACGCAACCGGGGTGGTAGGTTCGATCCCGAACCTGATTAACTTCACCAAGTATCCAAGCAATCTGCTGTGGACTTCCGTTGCTACTTTGGGTGCATTGGTTGCGCTCTTTATTTTGCGCGACTTTGACAATTTGTGGTCAGTATCAGGACGCAAGAATCGCAACCAGTAGTTTTTCAGGTAACGCATTGGATTGTTGGGAAAGCGAAGGTTTAGGCTTGCAAGTAATGATTGCAGGCCCGGTTACTTAATCCCAGAACCCGCGCAAAGCTTCCCGCCTTGCTTGGGAACGAGTAATGCCGATATCCCTTAAAGTACGATCATCAGCTTGCAACAACTGCCTGCGAGAACGTTGGCGTTCCTGTCGAACGGCGAATTCGTGCTCGATACGTACCAATCCGCCAAAAAGGCCCTCGGCAATTTTTCTTGCTCCGGATATAGCAACCTGTATCCGGTAATCTTGGGATGAAATTCTGAGCATTGTCATAATTGTACCTATATTTTGTAGTTTCGTGATGCATTGTCATCATTGATTGACTCAATTGTTTAGTCAATGTAAACATTGTCACCATGACAAATTGGACCCCAACAATCGAACGCGGCGGCAATCCGCTCTACATTGAACTGGCTGACGCCATTGAACGAGACATAGATGCCGGTACGCTCAAGCCCGGATACAAACTGCCCCCACAAAGAAACCTCGCCTATGATATTGGCGTAACCGTAGGCACTGTTACGCGTGCTTATGCGCTGGCACGCGAGCGCAGTCTTGTTTATGGAGAGGTCGGTCGCGGAACTTATGTGCTGGGAGCGGATAATGCTGAAATTCAGGCATTTCCTCTTGCCCCGGAACTGGACAAGCAAAAGGTATCAGCTGAACACCCCTTCAACGCAGAATCTGCTTATAATACCAAGAACCTTGGTTTTGCTTCCGCTACCAACATTGGTCAGTCGCCGATCATATCCAACGTTGCAGCAAACATCGCCAATGGCCATCCGGCCAAGCTGATCGATTATGTTCGCCAGGTTCCCGACAATTGGCTGAAAGCCGGACAAAGTTGGCTTTCCTGTGGTGGCTGGACACCGGATTTGAAATCTATCGTTCCAACAAACGGAACCCACGCCGCGGTGGTTTCGGTGATTTCGGCAATAACCAACGCTGGTGACAAGATCGTTTTCGAGGGCCTTACCTATTGCTCCTTCTCAAGAAGTGCACAACTGTTGGGTCGCCGGGTGCTGGCCACACCATTCGACCAGCATGGCATCATTCCTGAAGAGTTTGAAAAACTATGCGCGCAACAACATCCAAAAATGCTGTTCATGATGCCATCAGTTCAAAATCCGACCCTTTCCAGATTACCGGAGGAGCGGCGCAAAGCAATAGCCGAAATCGCCCAACGGTATCAGGTTTGGTTGGTTGAAGATTCCGTTTATGCACCCCTGGTTGATGATTCCCTGCCGCCGGTTGCCAAATACGCGCCAGAGCTAACATTTCATGTTGGCGGGCTTTCAAAATCCGTCTCTGCCGGGATTCGGGGCGGATGGGTAGCTTGTCCACCGCGCTATTCCGGCCGCATAGCAACAACCCACAAGCTGGTTACAGGTGGTGCCGCATTCTGGCTGATGGAACTCTCCGCAGAATTGGTCTTGGGTGGTCACGCGGCAAAAATCAGCAAAAAAATACAATCCGAAAACAAGAAGCGAACAGACATTGCAATCAGGGTGTTTGCAGGCGCCAACTTCATGATACAAGCGCATTGTCCTTATCTCTGGCTGAAACTCCCGGAGCCTTGGCATTCCAATACATTCAAGACTGCGGTTGGCGAACTCGGGATCACGATTTCAAGTGAGGATGATTTCAAACTCTCAAGGGAAGTGGAAGCATCGCACTGCGTCCGAATCGGACTTTCTTCACCCAATTCCGCAACAGAACTGGAAACCACACTTCAATCAATCCGCAACGTTCTCGACAGCGGCATCGCCGGTTACGATATCGATGGATAGGTGACACCGTCAAAATCGGACATTTGTATTTTTCGGTGTTAGGCAACAGAAGGCGACTGGAACAAATACTCAACCAGTCTTGAGTTGATCTTGTTGGTTTATCCAGTAACCAATTTTTTCTACAAGTTTGTCCGGTGAGATTGGTTTTGACAAGTAGTCGTCCATGCCTGCATCAAGGCATTTTTCCTTGTCTCCTTTGACCGAATGGGCCGTAACACCAATGATCGGAATGTGACCACCTCTTTCCTTTTCAATTTTGCGTATTTCCATCGTTGCTTCATGCCCATTCATGTTTGGCATCGAAACATCCATGCAAATAATTTTTGGATGGTGGCGTTTGTATAATTCCAGTGCCTTCACGCCGTCATCGGCAATCAAGTAGCTGTATCCCGTTCCAATTAGGGATTGTTCAAACACTATTTGATTTACTGCATTATCTTCAGCAATCAGCACATCGATTTCCCGATTGCCGTTCCCAACCGGCTGAACAAATTTTGCCGCATCTGTCATACCCGTGGTCTTGGCCATCGCGGTTTCCCCTTGCCCAATATCCGCAGTAACCGTTTTTTCCTGTAACATCCCAATGATGCTCTCAAAAAGTATTGATGATCGTGCAGGTTTCATTAAGTGTTGCCTCACTCCAGGACAGGAAAAAGGCTCGCCGCCTTCGGTGTTATCTACAGACGTCAACATGATGATTGGAATATCGCGAAGCTTCTCATCACAACGCATTGCTTTGGCAACTGCACTGCCGTTCATGCCGGGCATTTGGTAGTCAAGAACCACTCCATCAATATTGGTACCGTGGTCAACCATGGTTCGAATTACTGCCAGAGCTTCTTCACCACTTGCGACAGCCGCGGGGTCAAACTTCCAAGCTTTCATTTGCTCTGTCAAAACAGAGCGATATACTTCGTTGTCATCAACTACCAATATTCGCGCGCCCGTCACTTCGATTGGTGCCCGCCTTTGCTGATTAATTGCGCCGTACACTGGCAGGGTGACGGAAAACCAGAACTCAGAACCTTTCCCTACCTCTGATTGCACCTCAATCCTTCCACCCATAAGGGAAACCAATGAAGAAGCGATCGCAAGACCCAGCCCCGTGCCGTCGTGAGCACGGGTTGCAGAACCATCAACCTGTTTGAACTTATCAAATATTTGTTCGAATTCTTCCGGTGGAATACCAATGCCGGTATCCTTCACACTAAACTTTAACTCGGCATTCCCGCGAGCATCAGTTTGGCCATTTACATCGATCAAGATGTGGCCCTTGTTGGTAAACTTCACTGCGTTGCCGAGTAGATTGGTGATTATTTGCCGCAAGCGCCCAGCATCGCCAACATACATTTCCTCCAATTCTGGCTCAATTCGTAAAACAAGTTCAAGGTCTTTTTCAGAAAGTTTGGAGAAAAACAACGTGGCAACATCCTCAATTACCTCAGCAAGATTAAACGGTGCCGGGTCAAGTTGCATTTGACCACAATCAATCTTGGAAAAATCAAGTATGTCATTGATAATAGTGAGGAGCGATGTACCGGATTTCATGATAACATCGGTGAACATCGTTTGTTTTGCGTCAAGGTCCGTATTTACTAGCAATTCTGTCATTCCCATTACTCCATTCATGGGAGTTCTGATTTCGTGACTCATGTTCGCAAGAAATTCGGATTTGGTTCGCTCCGCAAGCTCAGCTTGGGTGCGAGCTTTTTCAGAAATAATCTTCGCGTTTGTAAGCTCCTTCTCAGTCGCCTTACGCCGCACAATATCTCTTTGAACAGTCACACCGACAACAAAAACCAGAAGAAATATGGCCACCGCGGAGATGATGGCGTTGCGTTTCAAAGTGACGAGCGCAAGACCAATTGGCGCATCAACTGCAAATGCGCCCATTACATCGTTGAGCTTCCATTTTGGGCCGCTTGTTTGAACAGCATTGTGGCAGTCGACACAACTTTGTTTTTTGGCAATAGACGGAGACAGAGTACGCAGAACCGGCCCACGCGCACCATAAATCAATGTTGAGACAGGTTTGGGAGCTTCAGACTCGGCGAAGGCAAGTATGTTTTCCACCATTTTAGCATCCAGCGGTTCGGTTTCAATTGCCCGACCAGGAAATCCAACCATAGCCGCTCGTAACGCATCACTCGCAGGCGCATTTTGATTAAAAGCATCTATAGAATGGGCACGAAACGTCGCCGGAACTGGAGCATCTTTATTGAAAGTAGAAGATCTTACACCCGAATAGGTTGAAACGAACGCATCGGTCAATCGCAAAACAGTCGCCATTTCCCTGGCAGTGGTGTCGCGAAGCAGGTTCCAACTAAGTTGGTAGTAGGAAATACCGATAACTCCTCCGAGCATAGCCCCTAGAATTATCACAAATGAGTAATGTTTGATGATTATGGCCACTGAAGATATACGCACCATCTTGAATTTGACCACACACGGGAAGAATATTGAGGATTATGCTTAAATTATTCTTAATATCGCGTAGAGTAATACTGTCCAATCTGGGCAAGCTTGAATTTGAAGTTACCATTATCAATGGCCAACGGTTTTGCCCAGATTATGGTCTGATGCATTATGGGGAGAATGATCGCTATTGGCGGCGAACTTCATCCAATCCACTCTCAACGCCCCCACTCAACCAACATACCGGTTCGACATGGCGCTGGGTCAATCCAAGAACTCGGCGAGTGTGGCTTATTGCACCGTCACCAAGTTAGTGTCTGGAAAATGCACAGTTTTCCACCTAAATAGATCGTGAAAATTACGAATCTGCTTCAATTGAACTGCACTCTACCTTACAAACAGTTCAACACTGATCGAATAGAACTCAGGCCCCAAAATGTGCGTCAACAACACGTATCCCATCACCCCCAAGTTGGTGGCAGATCACGGTCTGACACCGGAAGAATATGAAAAACTGGTAACTCTCACCGGCCATGAACCGACTTACACTGAACTCGGAGTCTGGTCCGCGATGTGGAACGAGCATTGTTCCTACAAATCCTCAAAGAAGTGGCTGAAAACCCTACCAACTACCGGCCCTCAAGTAATTCAGGGCCCCGGTGAAAATGCCGGGGTTGTTGATATTGGCGATGGTCAATGCGTGGTATTCAAAATGGAAAGCCACAATCACCCCTCCTACATTGAACCTTACCAAGGGGCCGCTACCGGCGTTGGCGGAATTCTGCGCGATGTCTTTACCATGGGTGCACGCCCGGTTGCAGCAATGAATGCCCTGCGTTTCGGTTCACCCGACCATCCCAAAACGCGACACCTCGTAAGCGGCGTGGTTGCTGGCATTGGCGGCTATGGCAATTCTTTCGGCGTACCAACCGTGGGCGGTGAAGTTAATTTCCATTCGCGTTACAACGGCAACATTCTTGTCAATGCGTTTGCGGCGGGGATTGCCGAGACGGATGGCATTTTCCTTTCTGAAGCCAAAGGTGTTGGCCTTCCAATCGTTTATCTCGGAGCCAAAACCGGGCGCGACGGCGTTGGCGGCGCAACTATGGCATCTGCAGAATTCGGTGAAGATATCGAAGAAAAACGCCCAACCGTACAGGTCGGCGATCCCTTTACGGAGAAATGCTTGCTGGAGGCCTGCCTTGAACTGATGGAGACCGGCGCCGTTGTCGCCATTCAGGACATGGGCGCAGCCGGCCTGACTTGCTCCGCCGTTGAAATGGGCGCGAAGGGCAATCTTGGGGTTGAACTTGACCTTGACCTGGTTCCGGTCCGGGAAGACAGCATGACAGCCTACGAAATGATGCTTTCTGAAAGCCAGGAACGCATGTTGATGGTGCTTTCTCCAGAAAAAGAAAGCGAAGCCAAGGCAATCTTTACCAAATGGGGATTGGATTTCGCAATCGTCGGCAAAACGACCGATGATCTGCGCTTCCGCGTGCTCCATCAGGGAGAGGAAGTGGCCAACCTGCCCATCAAGGAATTGGGAGACGAGGCTCCAGAATATGACCGCCCCTACGAAGAACCGAAAGAGCAGGTAACATTGCAAGCAAGTTCAATTGCAGTGCCCTCAGATTACAACAAGGCGCTCCTAACCCTCTTGGGTTCACCGGATTTGTGCTCGCGCCGCTGGGTTTGGGAACAATATGACACGCTCATTCAGGCAAACAGTCTGCAGCTTCCCGGTGGCGATGCCGGTGTGATCCGGCTGGCGGATGATCAAGGCAATGCCACCGGCAAGGCACTTGCATTTACTTCCGATGTCACACCGCGATACTGCGAAGCTGGCCCATATGAAGGCGGCAAACAGGCAGTGGCGGAATGTTATCGCAATCTCAGTGCTGTTGGTGCTGAACCTCTGGCGATTACAGACAATCTCAATTTTGGCAACCCGGAAAAACCCAATATCATGGGTCAATTGGTGTTTGCGATCAAAGGGATAGGCGAGGCGGCGGAATCGCTTTCTACACCGATCGTTTCCGGCAATGTGTCGCTTTACAACGAAACAAATGGACAAGCGATTCTGCCCACCCCAACAATCGGCGCCGTAGGTCTGATCGAAAATGCGGACTTTACCGCTCGCGTCGGCGGCGCTTCTGATGAGGACGTGTTGTTCCTTATTGGTGAGCACGGAACTCACCTTGGACAATCCATATACCAACGCGAATGCCTGAGCGAAGAACTCGGCGCACCACCGCCAGTTGATCTTTCGGCGGAACTGGCTCGTGGAGAGTTTATCCGTGCAACAATCAGGGCCGGTAATGTCACTGCCTGCCATGATTTATCCGATGGCGGCTTGGCTGTAGCACTGGCCGAGATGTGCATGGCGTCTGGCATTGGTGTATATATTGAGTTTGAACCTGAACATCCTCACGCCGCCCTTTTTGGAGAGGATCAGGCCCGCTATCTTGTAAGTTGTGCAATCGATCATGCTGATAAACTGGTCGCAAATGCCAAGAATGCCGATATTCCAATTTCGAAACTCGGGTCATTTGGCGGCGACCAATTGACGATCGGCTCGCAAATCTCCATACCTGTTGATGAAATGAAGCGAGTGCATGAGGCTTGGTTCCCTGAATACATGGAAGGGAAACCGGCTGAAATGCAGGCGGCGGAATAGGGAGAACGTAAATGGCAATGGAAGCTGGTGAAATCGAGCGCCTGATCAAGGAAGCAATCCCGGATGCAACAGTTACCATCCGCGATCTGGCCGGTGATGGTGATCACTATGCTGCCGAAGTTGTTTCCGAAAGTTTTCGCGGCAAGTCCCGGGTTCAACAGCACCAGCTGATCTACCAGGCGCTTCAAGGCAATATGGGCGGAGCACTCCACGCCTTGGCCCTGCAAACCAGCGCCCCTGAGTAGGATAGGCCACTAATTGGCAGGCAAAAAAACAAGCGGCCTCGAAAAAATCCCGCAAATTCTTAAAAGACCCATCTGGAATGATCGAATATTCTGGATTTTTTTGGCGACGTTGGTTTTTTGGGTATTGTTGCTCTGGATGCTTTTCTTTTAAGCCAGATTAGACATCATTGAATTTATCAAAACCCGCAAATATCAGTCTTTTGCCATCAAATGGCATATCACTCATCGACATTCTTTCGTCCGCCATTGCTTTTGGCATTGCTTCATCTCGTACTTCCTTTGAGGGCCATTCCACCCATCCAAGACAAACCGTTTCATCATCTTTGGCCTGCACCGCGATTGGGAATGAAGTCACTTCACCATCCGGGACAAAGACGCCCCAACAGTCTGCTGCCCGCAATGCACCGTGGTCCTTGAACACATTGCACATCCCTACACATTTCTTCTTGTAGGCTTCTTCATTTTTCTTGGGCACTGCTGCAACGTAACACTCGACATAAGACATGGGAATTTCCTTGAAATGGGACTATAAAACATCATATTGAAGCCACAGCATTGCTTTTGACAAGGACAATCCCATGAGCGCAATTAACGAGTATATCGATAGTGAAGTGAAGAACAACGGCGTTGTCCTGTTTATGAAAGGCACGCCTGACTTCCCGCAATGCGGTTTTTCTGGCCAGGTCATTCAAATCCTGAACTATTTGGGTGTGGACTATAAGGGTGTAAACGTCCTTACCGATGATGATCTACGCCAAGGCATAAAGGATTACTCTGATTGGCCAACTGTTCCCCAGCTCTATGTAAAGGGTGAGTTTGTCGGTGGTTGCGATATTATCCGCGAAATGTTTCAGGCCGGTGAGCTTCAATCCATGATGACTGAAAAAGGCATTGTTCAGCAGGGAACCGCCCAAGCGTGATCAATTTATAGCGGGGAACCATTTCCCGCCTCTTCCAGGTGAATTACAATAATGCGACTGCCACAGTGACGGCTCATTTGTCAGCCATGTGGGAATGGGTCATACTATGAGATGAATCGGGAAGTGCTGAGGCATATGCGTATTCAAGGACTTAGGGTTACTGTTGCAGCACTGTTGCTGCCTTTGGCTGCATGTACTTCCAATGGTGCACCGACGTTCACAAATGCCCTGACAATTGCACACAGCAAACCCGAAAATGCTTCTTCCTCAACATCGGAATATTCGATTGAACCGGCGGAGCAAAGCGAACTGCTGCAATTGGGTGAATCCAACACATTATCGGGAAGCAATGCACAAAGCTCGCCAACGGTGATCGGTGCAGATCTTGCAAGCACACAGTATGCTTCACTGTCAGACGACAACCTTGCACCACTTAGGGGCAGCGATCAGGAAGCACTTGCAGCCGATGATTTGGCGCCACCAACACCTGAGGAAATGGCAGAACAACGGGTCGCATTTCTTTATCCGCAAGTTGAACATGGCAGATGTCCCGGTGGCTGGGGTACGCAGGCCAAGAAACTTGATGCACATCGGGTAACACCCGGCCATCCCTATTATGTTGAAATTCGCATGCGACATACGCCGCCGTTTCCTATTGGTCATACCTATACAGCCTATGGAAAATTGGATGAATTCGGTAACAAGGTAGATGAGCATCTGGTGATGTTGGCGCCAGTTGGCGGCTATGCAGGCGCGGCGGTGGCAGCGGCTGCACCAATGCCAGCTATTCTTGAGCCAACACCGCCTGACTGCAATATCCAGCCTGTGGCGGCGTATCGCGTATCCCTGACAGCCCAACAATATGAGAGTTTGCTTTTGGAAATTCAACGCGCAAAAAGAGAGCAGCCGAAGTATCACCTCTTCGCGTACAACTGTAACCGCTTCACCTCACGCATAACCGAAACAGTAGGCATAAGCGCGCCGAAGAACGAATACTCGTCTTCATTGGTCTACATGTATGACATCATCAAGGAAGATATGGCCAAGCATGGCCGTAGCGATGGTTAGGGCGTACGACGGAATTCATAAGCATCCATCGCAAGAAATCCAAATTGAGTGGAATCGTGGATTTTCTTCGCCATATATCCCTCACCGGCAGCACCCAGACTGAAGAATATCGGAAGCAAATGATCATCTTCCGGATGATTTTCCATCGCATGGGGAGCCTCAGACCGGTAATTCAGTAACGCGGCGGTATCGCCTGCGTCCATACGATCATCGAACCAGGAAACGAACTCTTCCACCCACGTTTCCATCTGTTTGTCTTGTTCAGGGTTTTGGCCTTGTGAAAAAAGAGCCATTAGATTGTGGGTGATGTTACCAGAACCAATCAATAATACGCCCTGCCTTGCAAGAGAGGCCAATGCTTGGCCTAACCGGTAATGATAATCAGGCGTTTCATCCGGATCAATTGATACCTGAACCACTGGAATTTCAGCATTTGGATAAATCAGGGATAGAGGCACCCATGTACCATGATCGAATCCGCGTTTCTCAATGCGTTCAACGGACATTCCAGCAGTTTCAATTAACGAAGCCACTTTCTCGGCGATTTTTGGTTCACCTGGCGCCGGATACTGAATTTCATAGAGCTCTTTTTCGAAACCGCGGAAATCATAAATCATCTCTGGTCGATCATCAGTAACAACAGCTGGTCCCTTTGTTTCAAAATGCGCGGAACATATTACAATCGCTGCTGGTCGGTCGTACCGATTGCCAAGATGTGCCATGAACTCTCGGGCTTCATTCTGGGTAAGAGCCATGTTCGGCGCACCATGTGATATAAACAGTGTCGGAAGTCTTGAATTGGATGTGTCAGTGGAAGTCATTCCAGGCTCCATTAAGTTGCAATCGATATGAGGCATTGCAGCGACATATCAAAGCCCTCAAATGAGCGACACACTGTTCACAATTCGGAAATCCCGAACCTACTGCTCGCGCTGGGGTAAACCATCATCAAGTTCGTAATAGTCACCCTTGTCTGCCACAAAGATATGTTCCTTTAGCGTCAATCCTGTCTTTCCATCAATTGACCCGGCGAGGATCGATGTATAGTCCCTGTCCTCTGGCCTCCAGAACAATGCGGAGCCGCAAGTTTTGCAAAAACCCCGTTTTGCATCATCGGATGCCGCATACCAGGTGATATTATCTTCCCCACTCACGGTCAGAGCGTCGTTGGCGCAGTTCGTAGCAGCAAAATAATGACCACTTTGTTTCCGACACTGTCCGCAATGACAAGCAACAACATCGCGCATTTCACCAACGACTTCATAAGACACTGCACCGCAGCTGCAGGAACCTTTGGTAATTTTGCTCATTGTCACTTCTCCAAACAAAAAGGGCGCCTATCACTAAGCGCCCATTCTGACAGCTAAATTATAATGCCAGACTATGCACTTGCGGCAATCGCTGGTTCGCCTGCGTCACGATCTTGCTTCAGCAGTTCCGCAATCAAAAACGCAAGTTCAAGTGCTTGACTTGCGTTAAGTCGTGGATCGCAATGCGTGTGATAGCGATCTGCAAGGTCCTCTTCGGTTACCGCATGAGCCCCACCAGTGCATTCCGTCACATCCTTGCCTGTCATCTCGAAGTGAACACCGCCTGGGTAAGTTCCCTCAGCCCGATGAACAGCGAAAAATTCCTGAACCTCAGTCAGCACCCGGTCAAACGGGCGTGTTTTGTATCCACCGGCAGAAACCGTATTGCCATGCATTGGATCACATGACCAGACAACCTTTTTGCCCTCACGCTCAATAGCCCGAATAAGATTTGGCAGGTAATCGCCAACTTTTTCGTGCCCAAAACGAGCGATCAGCGTAAGCCTTCCGGCTTCATTTTCCGGGTTGAGAATGTCAGTCAACTTTACCAATTCTTCAGGGTCCAGGCTCGGTCCGCATTTCATTCCAATTGGATTTTTTACCCCACGACAGAACTCAACATGGGCATGATCAGGTTGACGTGTTCTATCACCAATCCAGATCATGTGACCTGATGTGGCGTAATGGTCACCTGAGGTTGAATCAATCCGGGCCATTGCCTCTTCATACCCCAGCAACAGGGCTTCATGGCTTGTATAGAAATCCGTTTCGCGCAAGCGTTGATGCTGCTCTGCAGAAAAGCCGATTGCTTTCATGAAACGCATGGTTTCGCCCAACCGGTCCGCCAGATCCTGATACCTCTCCGACATTGCACTGTCTTTGACAAAATCCAGCGTCCACTCATGCACATGCTCAAGATTGGCAAATCCACCTTGGGCAAAAGCACGAAGCAGGTTCAGCGTTGCAGCCGACTGACGGTAAGCCATTACCTGCCGTTGTGGATCTGGAATACGCTCACCCGGCGTAAAATCAATACCATTGATGATGTCACCGCGGTAACTTGGAAGCACCTCACCATCCTTCGTTTCGGTGTCGGAAGAACGTGGCTTGGCAAACTGGCCGGCAATGCGACCGACCTTAACTACCGGCTTTGCTGCAGCGTAGGTCAGCACAACAGACATTTGCAGGAACACACGGAAGAAATCGCGAATATTATCCGCTCCGTGCTCAGCGAAGCTCTCAGCGCAATCCCCGCCCTGAAGCAGGAAGGCATCGCCTTCCGCAACTTCGCCAAGTTGTTGCTTTAACGCACGCGCCTCACCTGCAAAAACCAATGGCGGATAGGATGCAAGCCGTTCCTCAACAACCTTGAGAGCGTTTGGATCGGGATATTCCGGAACCTGGACGATTGGTTTTGATCTCCATGAATTCGGTGTCCATTTTTGTGCCATTGGCTTTACCTGTACTGATACTATTGTTGTTGATGTCTGCGGGAAAGAAATAATCGCTTGCTACGCAGCCTGCATCAAGGCGCGTTATAGCGCCTGCCGAAATATTTATCCACAGGATTGTGTGCAATTTTTGGAGAGATTTTTTTGGCAAAAATTGCCCTCACTCCTTCCGCGTCACCGCAATCAGCGTTGGGGCGTCGAGTGCTTCATCCGGTGGGCGGTAGGCGATAATGCGGCCGACATCTTCTTCCGGCATTTCAAACGGATGAGGTCGCTTGCATCGTTTCAGTTACAGGCGGCATTTGAGCCAGAACATTTTTGGTGCTCGTACAAACAATCACAAAATTAAATTTCTATTTGGACAAATACACACTGTCATTAACAAGACCTTCCGGGACAGGAACATCTGTAGCCTCATAGTCAGAATTAAGGTGCAATGTCGGCCCCTCCGCCAGCTCAATGGTTCTCGCGATGATTGCGGTATAGGCAGACTTGTCTGAAATTGGACCTTCGGAATCAATCTTCAACGTTCCATTTGGAAGATAAATTGTACCCAGCAACAATCTTGCATTATCGCTGGTGATTTGATGCTTTTCGATCCGGCTTGCGTACCTGCTTTCAAAGACAAGCATGCCGGCCATGACGCCTTTTTTTGGTGCTGTTAAATTGATTGTTGTATTCTTTTTAAAGATCAGCTTTGCCTTGTTGCCAGCAAGAAAAAATCCTACGTTTTTTCCTTCAAACACAGCATTGTCAGTGACTTCCAGCTTGCCTCCCTTGATCACATAGATGCCGGGTTTAAGAAAAACAACCGCATTTTTATGAACCTTCAAACCTTTGCAGTAAGTTCCAGGATACAGTGTATGCTTTCCTCTATCGACTTTAAATCCGAAGTAATTGCAATGGCGAACCATTGGCATCGATCTGCCTGCCAGAGGATCTTCAATTATGGGGCAGTCAGTCATCGGTTCTGGTTCAAAGGAGGCTTTCTTGGCCCCTTTTACTCCACCCGCAGAACACGTAACACCTGCAATCAGACTTGCATTATCTTCAACCTTGATTGCTTCTTTGTGTT
Organism: Hyphomicrobiales bacterium; assembly: GCA_021775455.1. GTDB lineage: Bacteria > Pseudomonadota > Alphaproteobacteria > Rhizobiales > Rhizobiaceae > JAALLB01. Next base: position 13,982 of record JAJFHU010000020.1, read on the forward strand.
TTGAATTGGAATATACCCCGCAACCCGGTGCCTCGAGGCTCGCCTTCTTGACGAGATGAATTGTTTTTTTCTTGTTTGTGTCCAAACCGATCATGCAAATCGTGCCTTCTCCAGCAAGTTTTGCAGTGGCGGATACCCTTATTGGCAGCACGTTTTTTCCGAAGTATTGCATAAGAAAGGGCTTCCAGTAATGGGATACCATTATCTCAACGTCGCCACGATCAGTTCCAATTACAACATCAGTATCCGTGACTTCAGGATTTCCAATGCCGCCCAAATTTGAAAAGAAGTAGTTGCTGGCTATCACCTTCAATTCTTCATCTTTGGAATTGGCCATACCCAGTTCTTTGGCGGTGGCAAGCACCGCTGAATCTGCCGCCTCCTGCAATGCAGAACGGTTGTATTCCAAAATTGCATAATCGAGTGCAATTCCGATTGCCGCAAACAAGGGAGCAGCAAGCAAGGAAGTCATCAAGGCAGCATTGCCCCGACGGTCAAATACAAATTCTAAGATCGCTTTCAGCACATCTAACCCCACACGCTGGATGTCTAATATTTTCCACAACGTTCACCTGCGTCAGATGAACTTAATCTAGTTCATTAAAACTAAATCCACGGATTCTTTGTAAACGAATTTTCTTAAAATTGAATTAGAAAAACTAATTAATATGCGTATAAAATTGAAACTGGGGATAAAAAAGAGGAATTCAACTATCAACATTGGAAGGTTGGTTGTGCTGTGCACCAAGAACCAACAAGTTAGTCCGCATAATAATTCCGAAAATATTCAACATAATGACTTCTTGGTCTAGAGACCAAACCGATTGCCGGATGATTGCGCATGGTTTCAATCCAGTTTTGTAGATTTTTCAATTCGGATGAAATCTCAATTCCGCGATATTCTTCGACATCGGCGAATCTTTCAAAAAATGGATAGAATGCGAAGTCAGCCAAACTGACTTGTTTGCCCATCCAGTATGGAGAAGAGTGATCCCATTTCGACAAGCCTGCCGTATTCATGAACCCTAAGTGATCGAGTAGATCGTTTCGCAGGATTTCGCGTTTTGATCCTTTCGATGACTTCAGGAGATTAAAATATGTCGGCATAAATCGTGTATTGCAGAAATCAATCCAAAACCTTGCATTCGCACGTTTCCACGGATCAGTCGGAAGCAAAGAAGGATTTGGGCAAATATCTTCAAGATATTCACAAATCACACTGCTTTCCCAAATCGATTTGCCATCATGTTTTAGAACCGGCACCCGCTCATATGGTGAAAGTAGCTCTGGAAATTCTGCTTTTTTGGCTAGATTCACCAGTGAAAGTTCATACTTTATGCCCTTTTCTTCCAGCGCCAGGATGCATCGCATGCAGAATGGGCAATATTCGGTGGCAACAAGAATCATTGGCTGGAACTACAATCCAGTTTCATCATACAGGTACAATATGCTCAATTGAGCTCCCAAAACAAATAAAATGCCCGGCTTTAGACAGAAGCGGCCTGAAAGGCTGATCGGTTTGAGTCCGCCTCTAGTATCTGATATCGGACATTGATTGGCATTGTCATGATGTCTGAATTTGCTGCAAAAGCCCCTTAATTGCGATCGAGCGCCTCCTGAATTTTGAGTTATTCAACATATTCCGAAAATTCCAGATCGACCTGTACTGAGTTTATGTGACAATGTTACCGGGTATAGTTGCAATGTGAGGGCTTATGACAGCAACAACATCTGAGCAAATGAGGTCCTGGACGGGGCCAGCAATATTCAGTTTTGGATTCAGGCCCTTCTTTTTGCTGGCCGGAATTTGGGCAGCGCTAGCCATGGTGCTTTGGATTGCTCAATTAACCGGGCACGGTATCCTGTTTACGGCTTTTGATCCCGTATCTTGGCACGCGCACGAAATGCTCTTTGGCTATCTCGGAGCCGTATTGGCCGGTTTTCTGATGACCGCAGTTCCAAATTGGACAGGCCGGATGCCCATTGTTGGCTGGCCGCTAGCGGGATTGGTGTTTTTGTGGGTTACGGGTAGATTTGCTGTCGCAATATCGGAAGCAGCACCGCTGGCAGCAATGGTTGTGGACCTTACGTTTCCGGTTACTCTGGTTATAGTATTATCTCGCGAGATCATCGTCGGGCAAAACTGGCGCAATCTTCCAGTGCTGGTGTTGATAATTGTTTTTACCCTGGCAAATTTAGGCTTTCATCTGGTGGGACTGAACGGTGGTTATGGTGCTGGAGAAATCGGATTTCGGATTGGACTTGCTGTTGCTGTAATGCTGATTTCGCTAATTGGCGGCCGCATCGTGCCAAGTTTTACGCGAAACTGGCTGAAGCAACGTAATAGTACCGTTCTGCCAAAACCGTTTGGTTCCGCTGACAAAGCGATACTGGCTTTCAGCCTCGCGATCCTTGTTTTATGGTTGCTTCAACCCATGCATCAAGCAACCGGGATTGGGTTGGTGCTCGCTGGACTGATGCACTTTTGGCGGCTGTTACGCTGGGCCGGTCATTTGACCGGTCGTGAACCTTTGGTCTGGGTACTGCATGCCGGTTATGCTTTTGTGCCATTTGGCTTTGTAATGATGGGGGCGGCTTCCTTGGGGTGGGTTCCACAGGCAGCAGCACAACATACCTGGATGGCCGGGGCTATCGGTTTGATGACCCTGGCAGTTATGACCCGGGCGAGCCTCGGGCATGCAGGCCGCGCTCTAAAGGCTACGCGTTCTACTGCGGCAATATATTTGGTTTTGATCGGCTCGGTGATTGCCCGTCTAGTCTATGGTTTTTACCCGGAAATTTCAGAATTTTTGATAATAGCGGCAGGGTTATGGATCGTGGCCTTTGTTGGATTCACCGTGGTCTATTGGTCCATTCTCGTTCGGCCACGAGCTTGATGTGTGTTATCGAAATCAACCCCTGAATTCCGATTTTGGAAAACTGCATGTCCGAATTGGTCGGAAATAGATGTAATTGTTTCTGCATCTGGTGTTTTATCTGAGTTCCGAAGCAGCCAGTCGCACAAACTGCCTGCTTCTTCTCCAAGCTTGCGTACAGGATTTACTTCAACGGCTCCAACGCTGCTGCAGACTTGGCCAACCGCACAAGATTCACAAACTCCGCACGATACCCGAACGGATCGTTGCCTTTGGCCGAATTCGCAAGTTCAATGACTTTGTCATAGTCAAAGTCGCCCGTATACTGGCCACCCCGCAGTAATTGCCCAAATGCGGCAACTGCAGTGGCAAAGCGTGCTTCTCGGGGCGCTGATTTCACACTGTCCACCTCATCAGCAGTCGTAATTGGCGCAGTGATGAGTGTACTCGTGTCACTGTCCGGCAACTTGTAGCGGATTTTCATGAAGGCATATTCATTGCCGTTACTGTCGGACGCTGTCGTGCTTTTAGCCGCGCTGTTCTGGTAGCGCAGGCCATCGACCATACCCTTGGTACCCGATGGAGTCATTTCATAAAGTGCTGTTACTGTGTGTCCTGCACCAATGTCGCCAGCATCCACCTTGTCATTGTTGAAATCCTCGCGGTTGAGCATACGGGTTTCGTAACCAATCAGACGATATTCGCTCACCGTCGACGGATTGAACTCAATCTGCAGTTTTACATCTTTGGCGATGGTAAAGAGCGTTGAACCTGCCTCCTCCACCAGCACTTTGCGGGCTTCATTGAGCGTATCGATATAGGCCGCATTGCCATTGCCATTCTGGGCAAGTGTCTGCATCAGCTCATCATTGTAGTTGCCCTGACCAAAGCCAAGCACCGAAAGTGTGACACCACTCTTGCGCTTGCGTTCAACGAAACTCTTCAATTCTTGCGGGTCGGTGATACCAACGTTGAAATCACCATCAGTTGCAAGAATGACGCGGTTTACGCCACCCTCAACCTTGTTGGCTTCCGCAAGCTGGTAGGCCTGGCGAATACCTTCCGCACCAGCAGTAGAGCCGCCGGCATAAAGTCGCTCCAGCGAAGACAAAATCTTCGCCTTGTCCGCGACCTTGGTTGGTTCCAGAACCGTTCCGGCACTCCCCGCATAGGTGACAATTGATACTGTGTCATCAGGCTTGAGCGACGACAGCAACAGCTTGAACGAATTGATCAACAATGGCAGCTTGTCAGGCGAATTCATTGACCCGGACGTGTCAAGCAGGAAAACCAGATTAGCCTTCGGTGCTTCCGATTTCGGCAATTCATATCCCTTGATACCGATGCGCAGGAGCTTCGTTTCCTCGTTCCAGGGCGTCGGCATGACCGATACATGCGCCTTGAACGGAGCCTCGGCATTGGTCGGAGGCTCATAGGTATAATCGAAATAATTGATCATTTCCTCGACCCGCACCGCGTCCTTCTGCGGCAACACACCACCATTCAGCGCACCGCGCACAAAGGCATAAGAGGCAGTGTCCACATCAACCGAGAATGTTGAAACCGGATCTTCGGCGACAACTTTCACCGGGTTGGTGACAATTTCCGAAAACTTGTCACGCCCCTGATCCTTGTAGGTTGGCTGAACCACATCATTGCTGCTGGGAACTGACGCAAACTCAGCTGATGATTGTGGGGCCACAGCAAGTTTCCTTGCAACTTTGCCAATTACCAAACCTTGGTTAAATGATTCAGCAATCGGCGCCGATTGATCAGCATCCTGAAGGGCAAGCGGTCCGGCGAGTGAATCGACCTCCTCTTCCTTCTCTTGATCCCGGCTTCTATCCTCTCCGCGATTGCCGGTTTCATTCACTACCTTCTCGGCAGGCTCAAATTGCAGACCGGGAGCAAGCTCAAGCAAATTCACATTCACGGCAACCGCAAGCGCTGCAAGGCTTGCACCACCAGCCATAATGTAGGGAAGTTTGGGTCGGGCAATATTCATAATTCGTCTCCATTCAAACCAACCAGCTTTTTTGCTGGTCTGATTGTTGAGACGGTTCTCGTCACCAATTCCTTGGGCGGCAGCTTCACTTTCTTCTTCAAACAGTAAAACGGCAGCATCAATCACCTGATTACGGGAATCTCCGCTCGGTTCAACTGCATCAAGCTGACGAAACGCTCTTGTCAATTTGTCCAATTGATCGCTCATACTTCTTCTCTCGCCATAATCTTCAGTTTCTTGCGCAACTCATGCATACGCCAGGAAACAGTGGATTCCTTGATTTCCAGCACCTTTGCCGCTTCTGCATGGTTCAGTCCTTCGGCCAAAACCAGCACGGCTGTCTCCCTCAATTCGTCACCAACTTCCTTCAGGCATTCATAGAGCCAGCGAAGCTCTTTCGCCCGTTCACTGTCTTCTTCCCGTTGCATCGCACTTACCTCGCCATAAATCTGACGGGCCCTGTCATGGGCCGATTGTTTTCTCCAATGGTCGCGAACATGATTGACAACAACCCGATAAAGCCACGTGGAAAACTTCGCTTCCCCACGATATGAGTGGATTTTGCGCGCGAGCCCCATGCAGATTTCTTGAGTTACATCTTCGGCATCTTCTCGCGTACCGCAAAACCGCAAAGACAGGCGGAAAACCACATCATAATACTGCTCCAGCAATGCGCGGAATGCCGCCCCATCACCTTTTGCAGCGCGCGCTGCCAGTTCATCACTATCGACTTTCATGCGCATGATTACCTATAGGACGCACGACAACGGCAATTCCTTGGCAATTAGAAAATTAAAATGAAAATTGACGCAAAATCAGTTGCTTATTCCTGCCATCGCGGGCGCGGAAGTTCGTGAATTTCGCTGGTATGCCCAAAATCCAGATACCCTAAACGGCTTACGGGCTTGGCAATATTGACGTCAAAGCGGCCTTCCTGGATGAAATTTTCGTTGATATGAACACCAACAACCTGACCCAACACCAACACCACACTGGCCTTGTTGCCGTTTATGTCCACAGGCTCAATGATTTCAGTCGTCTTGCATTCGAGTGCTGCTGCGGCCCTTGCAACCCTTGGTGGGGAGACGATTTCTGATTGTGCACGCTCTATTCCGCAATGGTCAAACTCACTTACGCCAGCCGGTGCCGGAACACTTGACGCATTCATCTCCGCTTCCACCGCTTGACCGACATAATTAAAAACAAACTCTCTCATTTCCATTGCATTACGCGAAGAATCCTTGTGTCCTTCAGACGAAAACATCAACAATGGTGGATTACTGCCAATCGCATTGAAAAAACTGTATGGCGCAAGATTTGCCACACCGTCCATGTTTAGGGAGGATATCCAACCGATCGGTCGTGGCGCGATGATCGCTTTTAAAGGATCATGAGGGAGAAGATCATGATCGCGATTTTCAGGCGTATAAAACATAATTGGCAGGTTTCTTGTTTAGCAGGACCAGCTTTCCTAACCGTTGATTTGCCACTTCGCAATCACTTGCCTTGAAAATCTCCAGCTTTTGCGTTTGATGGTAATGACCACAAACCAATATCGGGCTGTTATGCGAACTCGCCACCTTTTTAATATCCTTCTGCTCGTCATGGGAACCATGTTGGCAGCATTGCCTGCGGTTGGGCAATCTTCGAGCCAGAAGCAACGGGTTGTTCTTGAGGCGCGACTTACACCACAAAGCAAGGTCATTAGCGACGGTATTGAGTGGCGGGTCTACCAAAACCGCCCAAATGCGGATGGAAAGCTTCCACTGCTGGCTTATGCTGAGGGCGGGGTCAAGGCATTCGATATTACTCCAGGCGAATATTTGGTGCATGCTGCCTATGGGCACGCTGGCGCGGTTAAGCGGATCATCGTTGATAGCGATTCTCGCCGTGAAGAATTCAATCTCAATGCAGGCGGATTGAGGCTCAGCGCAATTGCCGCGGTAAATACCCCCATACCAAACCGCTCATTACGCTTCGACATATTTTCTGAATTTGATGAAAAAGCCGGCCAAAGGAGATTATTGGCCCGGGATATCAGGCCGGACGAAGTTGTTGCGTTTCCAGTGGGCACCTATCATGTCGTTTCCCGCTTTGGCAGCCTAAACGCTGAAGTTCGTGCCGATTTACGGGTTCAACCGGGTAAACTTACCGAAGCCAACATGCTGCATCGGGCAGCCATGATCACATTCCGGTTGGTCAGAAGCGAGGGTGGTGATGCAATTGCTGATACAGCCTGGTCAATTCTGACCGAAAGCGGCGATGTTATCGAAGAACGGGCGAGTACCTTTCCCACAATGGTCCTTGCTGAGGGCAACTACACGGCGATCGCAAAAAACAACGATACAATTTATTCTCAGGATTTTCGGGTCCGTTCCGGCATCAATCATGATGTCGAAGTGCTGGCTGTGAACTAGGGTCAAGACCCCAGCCACCTTTTCATCCAATTCTCTTACCGAAATCCGGTGTGACAGTTTTCATTTCGGTGACTTTATGGTGATCTGATCCCGTACCCGCGACGTACTCAAATGACCAATAACTTACGTAACGTAAGATTGTGATAACATTATTTTATAATTCCAGAACCTAGTATCATAACGGCTAATTTCAGGGTTTAGTCGATTAGAGTTTTGTGATAACATTACATCAGTTGCGAAACAAATGAACTTGGAGGATGCGCCATGCCCAGGACTGCAAATATTAAAGGTGCAATTACAGCTTTGTATCTGGCCGCATTGTTCAGCGTCGCGACACTGTTATCCGCTCACGCCAGTGAACAGATCAAGTTCAAAAAAGTCAAAAACATTCAGTACATTGCGACATTGGCCGACAAAGACACAACCAGCGGCGACGGTGCGCAAACCTGGGGTCTTTGGAAAAAGGATCCTGGTCCGCGCGGCGTATGGCTTTCATTGTATTCGACCATGATGGCAACCGGCGGATACGCCCCTGCCCTTTGGAAGTTCGACACTGAAGACTGGTGGCTGGATGAAAACGGCTTGCTCATGGAAAAGCCGGAATTCCCGATTGCACCGGGCAGATATCTTGTCACCGGTGGTCGCGAAATGAACTCGGTTCTTACTATTCACGAACCGGATGAAGAGGGTAACCAGCGCTGGGAACTTTCAAAAGGCGCGACCATATATGACGTAACGCATTTGGCATGCCGCTCTGCGCGTTACAGGCCACAAAAGGATACAGCTCCCTGTTCACCAGCGAATGTGAACCGAAACGTGTTCAAGATCGCACCAAATGACCCAATGCCCGCGGTATCTGGTTGTAAAAAACTGGATTACACCGTTCTGATCGTCATAGGTGTTGAAGTGAAAGAAGACGAAACCGGCTAGCCGATCTCGTTTTCTTTTCGAACATCCGGTGGGACTGCCTCCTCTGCAAGCGCGGCAATTGCCTCGTCCAGTCCATAGGATTTTTGATCCTTCGAACCCAGTCGTCGCATGTTGACGGTGCCCTCATCCGCTTCACGCATTCCACAAACGAGAATCACCGGTACTTTGGCCAACGAATGTTCGCGAACCTTGTAATTGATCTTCTCGTTGCGAGTATCTGCTGAAGCAGTCAGACCCGCCTTTTTCAAGCGAGCAACAACCTGTTCCGTATAATCATTGGCGTCTGAGGTAATCGAAGCAACGACAACTTGCAGCGGTGATAGCCAAAGCGGGAAATGGCCGGAATAGTTTTCAATCAAAATCCCGAGAAAGCGCTCCATGGAACCGCAGATCGCACGGTGAATCATGACCGGTTGCTTCTTCTCACTGTCACTGTCGATGTAAAACGCACCAAAGCGCTCAGGCAGATTAAAGTCGACTTGAGTAGTGCCAATTTGCCAATCCCGCCCGATTGCATCTTTCAGCGTGTATTCGAATTTGGGGCCGTAAAAAGTCCCCTCACCTTCGTTTACACCGGTTGTAATACGCCCTTCAGACTCAACAGCCATCTTGTCGAGAACCCGGCGAAGAATATCTTCTGCATGATCCCACATGGCATCTGTGCCAACACGTTTTTCCGGGCGGGTTGCAAGTTTTACTTCAACCTGTTCGAAGCCAAAATCCTCATAGACTGACATCATCAGATCATTTATCCGCAGAATTTCTTCCTCTAGCTGATCCTCAGTGCAAAACACATGGGCATCATCCTGAGTAAACCCACGCACCCGCATCAGGCCGTGAAGCGCGCCGGATGGCTCATATCTATGCACCGCGCCAAATTCCGCAAGTCGTACAGGTAGATCACGGTATGACTTCAAGCCGTGTTTGAAAATCTGCACATGCCCAGGGCAATTCATGGGCTTCAGCGCAAAGACGCGGTGATCAGCCTCTTCATCCTTGTCGTTGATGAAAGCATGGGCAGATTTAACCGCGAACATGTTTTCATTGTACCAGCCCCAGTGGCCGGAAGTTTCCCAAAGCCCCTTGTCGAGAATTTGAGGCGCATTGACCTCTTCATAGGTGCCTTCAAGGCGGCGGCGCATGTAGGAAACCATGGACTGGAATATCCGCCAGCCCTTGGAGTGCCAGAAGACAACCCCCGGCCCTTCTTCCTGGAAGTGGAACAGATCCATCTCGCGACCAAGTTTGCGATGGTCACGCTTTTGTGCTTCTTCCAGCATGAACTGGTATTGTTTAAGCTGCTTTTCATCGGCCCAGGCAGTGCCGTAGATGCGGGTCAGCATCGCGTTTTTGCTGTCACCGCGCCAATAGGCGCCAGCAACGTTCATCAGCTTGAAAGCCTGGCCGATATCATTGGTGGAACGCATGTGGGGTCCACGGCAAAGATCAAGCCATTCGCCCTGCTTGTAAATCTTCAGTTCCTGATCTTCCGGAATAGCGTCAACCAGCTCGACCTTGTAGCTTTCACCTTTCTCGGCGAAATAGGCCTTGGCCTCATCCCGGCCCCAGACCTCCTTGGTGAAGGGTTGGTTGCGGCCGATGATTTCCTTCATCTTCTTTTCGATGACGGGTAAATCTTCCGGTGTGAAGGGCTCATTGCGAGCGAAATCATAGTAAAATCCATTCTCAATAACCGGGCCGATTGTGACTTGTGTACCGGGCCACAATTCCTGAACCGCTTCGGCCAACACATGTGCGCAATCGTGTCGGATGAGTTCCAGCGCACCTTCATCAGTGCGCGCTACAAGCTCCAGTGCGCCATCATTATTAATAGGATCGGTTAAGTCCCGCAGCTCGCCATCAAGGGCATAGGCAACGGATTTTTTGGCCAGGGATTTGGCGATGGATTCAGCAACTTCCAGCCCGGTTACACCGGCAGGAAATTCCCGCTTTGAACCATCTGGAAATGAAAGGGAAACGGCGTCCGCCATCTGATTTACTCCTTGTCCAGTCCCGCAAACGAGCGCGGGTGGTTGATCATTGGGTTATGTAAGCGCTGTTTAAGAGATTTGTTTGGCAGGTGCAAGTGGTGGGGAAAGGGGAAGTTGCTCGTTTGCAGCTTCCCAACTAGATCAGTATTTCTCAATAATTTCGCCAAAAGTGAAAATTCGCCACTGTCTGATCAGTTTGAATCTCCAGCGGACAGATTTAACCCATGAGTTGCATCTACCAATTGAGGCGTAAAAGTTTGGCCTACTTCGCAAGGCGAACCGTTGTGCCGGATGATGCCGCAATGCCATCAGGTACGGGGATATCAGACGCGCTGTAATCGGAATTTACCTGCAGATCAGCGGTATCAATTCGTATTTGGTTCGCGACAATTGCGGTCCAATTGGAAGTTTGACCCACTTTACTATCCTTTTCGGCAATCAGTTTTCCTCTCGGAATATAGATTGTTCCTTCTAACTGTTCAGCGTTCTTGCTTCTGATAACAAATTTGCGATCAGGCGGAGCGCTTCGATCCTCGAAAAACAGAATCCCTGCCAATGGCCCAGTTTTCGGGGCGGACAGCTTAAGTGTGGAAGAAGGCCCAAAGTCCATGGTAGATTTATCGCCTTCAAAATAAAAACCAACATTTTTACCCGTAATTAGCGAAGTGCCTGATACTTCAAAAGGGCCATCTTTTATTACATAAATTCCCGGTTTGAATTCGACTTTGGATTTTCCAATTTTTAAGCCACCGCAATAGGTTCCGGGCCGCAGAATTATTGATTTTCCAAATAGGCTTAAATCGTTGACATCACATGATCCTGCCACCGGTGCGACGCGGTCGACCAAGGGGTCGGTAATTTGCGGACTGTCAGTAATGGGTTCTGGTTTGAAATCGTCGCGTATTCCAGAATAGCCCCCTGCGGAATATGTGCTCGTTGCTTGCAAAACCGCGCCCTTTTTTAGTGAAATTCCATTAGATGAGGTTGAATTGGAATATATTGCGCAACCATTTGCATTAAATTGGGCTTTACCTAAAGCATGAAGCACATCATCGTTAGTGCTGTTAAGAGCAATCACACAAATACTCTCTGATCCCGTGCGTTTCGCCGTTGCGGATGCATTGATTGGCATCACTGCACTGCTCAAATGATGCAGAACGAAAGGCGTCCAGTAATAAGCAACATCAACCGTAATCTCTGTCTGATCCGATGAAGCAGTAGTCATTACCTTGAAATCGGAGGCAGCCTTGGAGCCGGGAGTAATCCCCATGTTCGCATAAACATAATTTTCTGCAATGGCCTGTCAATCAGCATCATTTATGCTTGTGAGCCCAGCTTCCCTGTTGGTAGCAATCGCAGCCGAATCCACCGCCTGCTGCAGCCCGGATTTTTGCCGGTGCAAAATCGTAAAGTCGGTGGCACTGCCCATCGCAAACAACAGGGGCACCGCCAGGACAGCCGACATCAGCGCCACATTACCTTTGGTACATTCAATAAACTTTTTGTGAATGTTAAGCAAATTTAATCCTCATTAATATTTATCGTAGTGAAAAAATATTAATTAATTGCCAAATTTGAGCGCAGTCTGCCGTGGCGGATTTAGTGATTTGTTCATAATTCAACCGAGGCGCTTTACATTGGCAACGGATATTGATGTCTGCTTTTGTGATCCACACCATCCGTGGCAGCGAGGTTCAAACGAGGACACCAACCGTCTCTTTAGACAGTTGCTTCCAAAAGGAACTGACCTGTCTGCCCTCTCCCAGGCCTGTCTCGACAAGATTGCACGTCAACTCAACGAACGCCCAAGAAAGACATTGCTACAATTCCAGGTTATCCAAATCGCAACAGGGTATCCATACCAATGGAGGCCTCCAAGCAGAAGTTGGCGTGCAGCAAACAGCGTCGGGCCTAAACGTTTGTATCGAAGAAAACTGCTTCCACTCAACCAAAATTGTATAGCAACAGTTCGTTACCCCAATTCTTTTCCCATATAAAAAAAGGACGGGAAGTACCCGCCCTTTACCAGTCATGATTTCCTGAAAAGATTAGCCAAACTGGTTCATGGTGTTGTCTTTGCCGGAAGCCTTCAGTGCAGCATCCCCGGCGAAGTATTCCTTGTGGTCATCCCCCATGTCGGATCCGGCCATATTCTGGTGCCTCACACAGGCAATACCCTGGCGAATTTCCTCCCGCTGAACATTGAGCACATATCCAAGCATGCCATCTTCACCAAAATAGCGCTTGGCGAGATTGTCGGTCGAAAGCGCTGCCGTGTGGTAGGTCGGAAGCGTGATCAGGTGATGGAAGATACCAGCCTCACGGGCAGAATCGGCCTGGAAGGTTCGAATTTTTGCATCTGCTTCACTGGCAAGTTCCGAACCATCATAGTCAATACTCATCAGGTTTGATTTGTCATACGCAGAGACATCCTTGCCTGCTTCTTCCCACTCCTCAAATACCTGCTCACGAAACTTGAGTGTCCAGTTGAACGAAGGCGAGTTGTTGTACACAAGCTTCGCATCCGGGATAACTTCGCGAATGCGTTTGACCATGCCGCCGATCTGGCCGATATGCGGCTTTTCGGTTTCAATCCACAACAGGTCCGCACCGTGCTGTAATGAGGTAATACAGTCGAGCACACAGCGATCCTCCCCGGTTCCGGGTTTGAACTGGTAGAGATTGGAAGGAAGGCGCTTCGGACGAAGCAACTTGCCATCGCGCCTGATCACAACATCTGATGATCTCAGATCGTCAGCAGCGACCTCTTCGCAATCGAGGAACGAGTTATACTGGTCACCCAAATCGCCCGGTTCATTTGAGTAGGCAAGCTGCTGGGTAAGTCCCGCACCAAGCGAATCCGTACGCGTAACGATGATGCCGTCCTCGACACCCAGTTCCATAAAAGCGTAACGGCAGGCGCGAACCTTTGCCAGGAATACTTCGTGCGGAACAGTAACCTTGCCGTCCTGGTGGCCGCACTGTTTTTCGTCAGACACCTGATTTTCAATCTGCAGCGCACAGGCGCCGGCCTCAATCATCTTTTTGGCGAGAAGGTAAGTGGCTTCCGCGTTACCAAAACCGGCATCAATATCGGCAATTATCGGAACCACATGAGTTTCATGATTATTGATCTTGGCGATAATTTCCGCTACCTTTGCACTATCCCCTGCTTCGCGCGCAGCATCCAATTCACGGAACAGGCCACCAAGCTCGCGTGCGTCTGCCTGACGCAGGAAGGTGTATAGTTCTTCAATCAGTGCTGCTACCGAGGTTTTCTCGTGCATGGACTGGTCAGGCAACGGTCCAAAATCTGAACGAAGAGCGGCAACCATCCAGCCTGAGAGGTAGAGATACTTCCCCTTCGTGGTTTCAAAATGCTTCTTGATCGAGATCATCTTCTGCTGACCAATGAAACCATGCCAGCAACCAAGTGACTGTGTGTAGTTTGCAGGATCTGCATCATAGTCCGCCATGTCGCGCCGCATAATTCCGGCGGTATATTTTGCAATATCGAGGCCCGTCTTGAAATTGTTTTGTGCACGCATACGCGCCACATTTTCCGGGTTTATTCCGCTCCAACTGTCACCTTTGGAAGTTACCAGATCACTGGCTCTCTTGATTTCGTCAGCGTAAGATGCGTTTTGTCCTTCGGGCTTAAACTGCATGTTCATGATCTTTCCCTTTGCAGATTGCATGTGAACAACGATCACAGCCAAAAATCTGGAAACGGATTTTATGCAGCCGTGTCAATTTCATTACTGCATTTACAAATTTTTACTCAAATGTCAGTATAAATTTGTAAATTTGAGAGTGTTTTTGTGTCAGAATGTCGGATTTCGTACTTGCTCGCGGTAAATTTGTAAAGATATTTACAAGCATCTCTTTGTGAAAAACAGGTTTCCTTGAATTATGAATTCGGTTTCCGACGCCAGTTCGATTGCCAAGATCTTCTTAGCGCTAAAGGTTCTGGTTACCAGAGTTTTGGTCGAATGACACCGACTTCGGTGCCGTTACGGTTCGTAACCGCTGGTCGCGCAATTCGATTCAACTGTTCTGTGGCTGGATCGCCCAAATCCAGCATTTTAATGATCAGTTCCGCCATAAGGGAATCGACTGCCCGTTCAGCGCCATCGCGTGCCTTGATAACCGCTCCCAGGCCGAGAGTTGGCAGCATCGCCAGATAAACACCTTCGGCACCGAACTTGACGAACGCGTTCCTGCCGGTTGCCCTCATGATCCGGGTGCAGGCGAAACCTTCTCCCGCAACCATTTCGGGATAATCACAACACGCCTGCCAAATCCTTGTCGTAGCTGCCTTCCGCTTTTCCTCCAAACCATCCGCTGTAACAAACCGTGCTGCAGCCGTTGCTGTTGCTTTCAATGGAATTGCATGGGTCGGTATTGAGCAGCCGTCTACACCACATACATCAACTCCATGAGGCACTCCTGAGAATGCTTCCAGTACCGCAAGAACTTCCTGTTGAACCCGGTGTTCCCTGGCGATGTACCCTCTCGTTTCCAGTCCGGTGTGCCTCGCAAATGCCAGCATTCCCGCATGTTTACCTGAGCATGTGTTGAAAATTTCGGAAGCATTGCCACCTGCCCGATAGAGCTCTTCAGTCGCAACAATACTGCGTGGCACGTTGCAGCCGCACTCCAGATGATGGGATGCTAAATCCGACTTACTCAGCATTTCTTCAACTGCTGTGATATGGATCGGCTGACCACCGTGTGAACTACAGGCCAGCGAAATGTGCTTATTCTCAAATCCAAAAGCATCTGCAGCACCCGATTCAACCAAAGGTACAGCTTGAAATGCTTTTGCCGAGGAGCGTGGAAAGACGATCCTGTCCGCGTCACCACATTGATGCACAATCTTGCCGCCACTGTCACACACAACCACATCGGCTAAATGGATACTCTCGACCACATTGCCGCGTGTAACCTCTACAGTTGCCGGAGAATGTTTGTTCATGTGATTGCCCTGCGCGAAATGCTATTTTGGAACTGGATCATGACCACTGGTACCAAGTGGATTGCATTTGGCAACTCGCAATAATGTAAACCAGCCACCTTTTAGCAAACCATGACGGGCAATTGCCTCATAACCATATTCCGAGCAGGTTGGCTGGTGTCGACAGGCTGCCCCGATGAACCCCGATAATGTAAGTTGATACAGGCGAATTAGACCAACACCCAACACTCTGCCCGGCGTTTTTGGCCATTTACCCGACCAGTTGCGGGATTGCGAAACCTTGTCTCGAAATTTCATTACCTGTCCGATGGTATAAGAACCTATATGTTACTGAGCTGCTTGCATGGCAGCTTCAATCTGATCCACACAATCCACAACCGCATCAAAGGTCAGCAATGTGGAAGCATGCCTGGCCTTGTATTCGCGGACCGGTTCCAGAAACTTGAAAGCCTCAAACTTTCCAGACGGCGGCGGCCCGTTTTCCTTTAACATCTTGTACATTGTCTCGCGCAACTCGCGCAAATCGTCACCAGTACTACCAATGATGGTGCTAGCCATAATTGACGAAGATGCCTGACCCAACGCACAAGCTTTCACCTCATGACCAAAGTCAGTTACCACGCCGTCTTTCATTTTCAGCCACACCTCTACGGTCGAACCACATAATTTGGAATGCGCACGCGCGGTTGCGTCAGCATCATCTAGTTTCCCGATGCTTCCAATATTGCCGGCATATTCGAGTATTTTGGTATTGTAGACGCTGTCCAACATGCAATTAACCGATGCAATTGAGCTGAAGTTTGCCACAATATAGGCATTCCACTTGCTTTCGTCGACATTCAAATCAATGTGCTGGTTGATCTTTATTGTTGAGGATTGCTAAAAATGCACTATATGAATGGTAAGTCTGGTCACCGTGCCGGAAGTGCAATGCAAAAAGCATTGTTCTGAAAGCCCCGGAACCCGGCCAACAGCGATTTTGCACCCAGCGTTGCATGGCGGACAAAATCCAGGTTGCGACTGGTCCGATAGTAGATCACAGACGTAAACTCTGGAGACGCGACAATGCGGGAGCTGGAAATGGATGCAATACTTGAAAGCCTGAAAAAGGTTGAATCGCGTAAAGTACTTCCAAAATCACAACGACCTTCACAACAAGAAGCTGAAGAAGCAGTAAAAACGCTTTTAAAGTGGATGGGTGAAGATGTAGCGCGTGAAGGGCTTCTTGATACTCCAAAGAGGGTAGCCAAAGCTTACAGGGAACTGTTCAGCGGTTACGATGAAAATCCCCACGATTCCCTCGGCCGCACCTTTGAGGAAGTGGGTGGATACGACGATATGGTGCTCGTCAAGGACATCGACTTTCATTCCCATTGTGAACATCACCTCGTTCCAATTATCGGCAAGGCACATGTCGCCTACCTTCCTGATGGACGGGTACTTGGGTTATCAAAGATCGCACGCACAGTGGAAATTTTTGCCCGCCGCCTTCAGACACAGGAAAACATGACAGCGCAAATCGCCCACACCATTGATGATGCGTTGCAACCTCGCGGAGTGGCAGTCATGATTGAAGCCGAGCACATGTGTATGGCTATGCGCGGCATCAAGAAACAGGGATCGACCACAACTACCACTTGTTTCACCGGCGCGTTCCATGATGGCCACAATGAACAAACCAACTTCCTGAACCTGCTACGTCTGGGTCGCAAGTAGCCAACACAAGTCAGAAAAGCGCTTATGTCTGCAATTGAAATTTCGTTCGACACTCCGCAGACAACCAAACTTCAGGAAGGCGGTAGCATCCTGTCGCCAAAATTCGATGCCAATGGATTGATTTCGGCAATCGTGTCTGATCATGCAACCGGCGAAATATTGATGCTTGCGCACATGAACGCAGAAGCGTTGAAGCTTACCATCGAAACCGGAGAATCCCATTTCTGGAGCCGTTCCAGGCAAGAGCTTTGGCACAAGGGCGCAACGTCGGGAAACATCCAGAAAGTCCAGGAAATCAGGATCGATTGTGACCAGGATGCTGTTCTGCTTCTCGTAAAAATAGATGGCGAGGTGAGTTGTCATACCGGCGCACGGTCATGTTTTTATCGACGCGTTGATACAACTGGTAAGCAAATCACCCTTGAGCCAGTCAAAATAGTTGAGCAAAATCAGAAATCCGGCAAGTGATAGGGTCATTTCTCTTTACCGGCCTCCTCTTGATGGGCACTCCAGGGCCTGGAGTGTTGAGTTTGGCAGGCGTGAGTTCAGCCTATGGCGTGCGTTCAGGTGTGCAGTATTTGCTTGGCCTGTTAATCGGCAATGCACTTACCGGATTGATAGTTGCATCAGGACTGGCCGCGGCAATCCTCGCCGTGCCTGTCATCAGAAACGTCTTGTTGTATGCATCCGTCGGTTACTTGCTATATTTGGCTGCCAAAATTGCATTTGCCGGTAGCCGGATTGCCTTCATATTTTCTGATTCCGCGCCGGGATTTTTTAGCGGGATCACGCTGCAACTCATCAATCCCAAAGCATATGTTGTAAATACCGCATTCTTCACCGGCTTCCCGATAATGCCGGATAATTTCCTGCTTGAAACGCTGATCAAGTTTGCATTGATAAACAGTATTTGGATACCAATCCATTTCACCTGGTTGTATGCTGGTATCTCATTGAAGAAGTTGGCGCTTCGCCAGGAAATCCAGAGGGCCATAAACATCGTGATGGCTCTGTTGATGCTGCTTGCAATCGCAATGGCCGTAGTTATATGACCAGACTATGTCTAATTCTAAAGTTTCAATTTTTAATCATTTGTTTAAAAGATTTTTGCCTATAATCAGAACAACGTACGAAACAGGAGTAGTTCGTGGAAGATCAGGTCAATCGGGAGCTGGAAGAGTCCGGTAGTATGCAGCCCCTTGCAGTTAACCAGAATTCAGAAAAATTGACTGAACCTGGCCTGCCTGATTCAACCGGTAAACAAGAACATCAGGATGGTGTGGCGCTAGCTCTAGGTGGCGGTGCAGCTCGCGGATGGGCTCATATTGGCGTTCTGAGGGCATTTGATGAAGCCAATATTCCAATCACGATGATTGCCGGAACTTCAATCGGTGCGCTAGCTGGTGGATGTTTCCTCGCAGGCAAACTGGATGATCTTGAAGACTTCGCCCGTTCCATAACCCGGCGTGGCATGCTCCGTTACATGGATTTTTCATTCAGGGGCTCGGGTTTGATATCCGGTGGGCGACTTGGCTCAAGGCTTGACGAGGCAATTGGCGATCTGAATATTGAAGATCTCGACCGGCCATTTGTTGCCGTGGCGACCGATATTCGCAATGGCCACGAGATATGGTTACATGACGGTAAATTGAGCCCGGCAATTCGTGCTTCCTATGCGCTACCAGGCGTATTTACACCGGTCATGATTTCAGGCCGCAATCTGGTCGATGGTGCATTGGTAAATCCGGTTCCAGTTTCTGCCTGCCGCGCTTACGAAGCCAATATGGTGGTAGCAGTCGATTTAAACTCGGAAACATTCGGACGCGGTACAGTGGTCCGGTCTGCCTCGTTTGAAAAGGAGCTAGAGCCAGTTGATGAATCAAATGCCCCAAAGTTTCCTACTTCCTGGTTGCCATTTATGGGCAGCGGTTCTCAGGGAACCGAGGAAGTTCAGTCGCGGCTGGGCGTTACCGGTGTGATGATTGAGGCATTTAACATTATTCTCGATCGAATCACGCGTTCTCGCTTAGCTGGCGATCCGCCGGATTTCACAATTCGACCACGCCTGAAAGAGATTGGCCTTGCAGAATTTCACAAGGCAGATGAAGCAATCGCCTTGGGATACGAAGAAGGGATGAAACGGGTCGCAGACCTTAAAGAGTCAATTCAACTGGCTGCAATGTAGTTGCGCATATCTTCTGCATCGCGCTCAGCTTGTTTGATTTTTTCCTTAACCACATCGCCAATTGAAATAATGCCTTCAAGTTTGCCCTTTTCAATTACCGGCATGTGACGAAAGCGGTTTGAAGTCATTATTTCCATGACCTCATTGATGGTGCTGCTGCGGGTGCATGATATGACATTGGATGTCATGCAATCAGAGACTGTGCTGGAAAGCGCCGAACTGCCCTTTTCATGCATCTCTTGAACGATATCGCGTTCAGAAATAATACCGCATACCGATCCGTCCCCTTTTTTGACAATCACGGCCCCAATCCGTTTTTCCGCCAGTATTGAGATAATTTCCTTCAAACTGCTGCCCTGATCCACAGTCAAAACAGCATTTCCTTTTGTTGCCAATATTGCCGCAACGGTCATTCTACACACCTCCTGTTTTGCGGTCCCTTACCTTGATCCCCTACCCGCTTTCAATATATCGTGAATGATGATCGCAAATGGGCAATGTGACAAGGTGCAAATCAAATTTTGTACACATCGTACATCTAAAACACTGATTTATTGAGCATAAATGCTGGTTTGTCACAAAAACTGTTGGCTAATCCGCTACGATTGAGTTATCAAATCCATCCATACCAAGACAAAATCCAACAGGTACTATCATAATGAATACGATTTTTACTGCAGCGCGGGGTGCGGCGGTTATTGGTCTTGTCACCGCTTCCGTAATTTTTTCCAAACCGGTAAAAGCAGAGGAAGTTTACATGATCCGCGGGTTCATGAACGTTTTTTCAGCCGGAATGAACCAAATGACCAGCAAACTGCGCAGGCGCGGTGTTAATGTAAAGGTCATGTCGAATGGTGGTTGGCGCGATGCAGCTTCAGATATCATTCGACGCTCCAAGAGTGGCAAAGTCTCCTATCCGATTATTATCGCCGGCCACTCACTGGGCGGGGTTGAGGCCGCCTCTTTTGCCAACACACTTGGGCAAAACGGCGTAAAGGTGTCGCTTTTGATCGGACTTGATCCAGGTTTCAGTTCTCCTGCTCCACTTGGCAAAGGCATTCAAAAGGTGGTGAATTACAAAATTCCTTCGGGCAAGAATTATCGGCGTGGTCGCGGCTTCAGCGGAAATATTAGCACTATCGATGTATCCAAATACGGAGTCGATCATGTGGGAATTGACAAAAGTCCAAGCGTTCAAAAGCTGGTCATCAATCGCATCGTGAGCAGCATCCGCTAAGCAAAATTCTGAGAGGTGAGCTCCGATAATGCAAGCCGAAGAAGTTATTGAAAAGCTTGACCTCTCTCCACATCCAGAGGGGGGTTATTTCCGCGAAACCTTTCGCGATCAGGCAAATGACAGTCGTGCGCACTCAACTGCAATTTACTATTTGCTGAAAGCTGGAGAGACTTCTTACTGGCACCGGGTAGATGCATCTGAAGTCTGGCATTGGTATGCAGGTGCACCGCTAAAATTGCGAATTTGTGAAGACGGGTCGGAAACGTCGTCAATAACACTGGGAAACTGCTTGTCAGATCAACAGATGCCTCAGGCGATTGTGCCAGCTGGGCATTGGCAATCTGCCGAGAGTTTGGGAGACTGGTCGCTGGTCGGCTGCACGGTTGCACCGGGTTTTGAGTTTTCTGGATTTGAATTGGCCCCGGCTAACTGGACACCAGCAAACTGACTCAACTCCAGCGGTCAAACCAGGCAAACAGCAGGAAGCCTGCCAGAAATCCACCAATGTGGGCTTCCCAGGCTATAACAGTTCCCTCCCCGGCAATATTCACAATCCCGGCCCCAAACAAAAAATTGATCAGGAACCAGATTCCGACAAATGCCAACGCCTGTCGGTTTGAAAATGTCTGTAGAATACTATCTGCCGGCAACTGGCTTACATCCCTGCCGAATGGGCCGCCCGGCGGAAACGCAAATCGAGCTGCGGCACCCATAAAAGCGGAAACTGCAGCAGATGCACCAATCGTGGGAATCAACTCACCTTGATGGGCTGTAAAGTGTGCCAACGCTCCAGCTAGTGACCCCACCACCCAAAGCACCAAAAATCTGCGAACACCCCAGCGTCGAACCACAATTGACCCAAATGCCGCTGTCCATAAAAGATTGACGCCCAAATGCGTCCAGTCTGCATGTAGAAAACTGTATGTTAACGGTGACCAATATACCGCCAATGGCCACGGGTCACCGATCAGGTTTTCAAATCGGGCAGGAATAAATGACAGCGCAATTATTGCCATCCGGTCCTGTTCGGCATCCAACGCCCAAATGCGAATGGCATGGATGGCAATAAGGAACGCACCAATCGCCAGAATTATCGACGGCAAATTGAAAACCGGAGGGTTGGGTTGGGTTGAATTCGTCCCATTGGAATCATTAATGTTCATATCGGCAGTATAATTCCTTGCATCCGCAATACGTCAAAAAA
This sequence comes from Hyphomicrobiales bacterium, assembly GCA_021775455.1. GTDB lineage: Bacteria > Pseudomonadota > Alphaproteobacteria > Rhizobiales > Rhizobiaceae > JAALLB01. Next base: position 35,521 of record JAJFHU010000020.1, read on the forward strand.
AAGCCCGGGAAATATCCCGGGCTTTAGAGCCGATCCCCCTTGATATCTTGCCTAACGGCAATCCGTCCCCCAAGGATCTCAAACAGTAAAAAACGCTTAACTCGTTAACTATTGCGTTTTTGTAGCACGCCAAACTTCCCATTATTCAGGCTTTTTGACAAGCGATTGAGTCATCTATGGTTAATTGGATCGTTTAAATTCAATTTTAATCCCAAAGATTTCTCAAAAACGTTCCAGTTCAAATATTCTTGCCAGTCTACTCAATTTTGGCACGATGATTGCATTTGAAATGGCATAATCATGGATGCAATCAAATGTGCCGTAAAATCGTCGCTTATTGGTTCAGCATCTCTTCAAAATGGAACAGTTGGCTCAGGGCAAGTGGCACAGGATGAGACATAATACTTCAAAAAATGTATTCGCTTACTGGAACAGGTTACGCGCCGGACGCCCTGCACCGGATCGTTGCGAGATTGAGCCTAGCGATATTCGTGAATTTCTCGGCGATACGTTTATCCTGGAAATAGATCGTCAGTACCAGGCAATTACATTTCGCCTCGCTGGTACCCGGCTTTGTGGATCATATTGCCGGGAATTGAAGGGCGTCGGCTTTCTTGGACTGTGGAGCGAAGATGACAATCTGAATATCGCCAATGCAATCCGGGGAGTATATCAGGAGAACAAGGCCTGCACATTGGGCGCGATGGCCCGTACAGAATGCAATAATTTTGTAGAATATGAATTTCTTCTGTTGCCCTTGTGCACTTCCCAACAAGACAGTATTCGCATTCTCGGTGTTGCCACGCCGCGGAAAACCGATTATTGGCTTGGAACAACACCCTTGGTTGAAAACCAATTGAATTCGGTACGATTCAGTGAAACCGATGGCAGCGGTTCTACCGATGAAAACAGCTTCGCAGATACAGTTGCTGCACTTAAACAGAAGTCGCTTGATCGAATTGGCGGTCGCAAAGTCAAACATTTGATGGTGTTGCAAGGCGGCAAAGAAACCCGCAAATCGTGAAATACTTGGCAATTATTCCCAAAATACTTGATTTTATGTATGTCAGCTAACAAAAATGGCTGCAAATTGCTAAAAAATAGCCATTATCGTACCGCTCCAAACTTTTCGTTAACCAAATCCATAAATACTGTGATCCGAATAAGCGGAAACAGATTGCAGCTTCAAACATGGTAGCTTTCGCAAGAAAAGATGATTTTGAAGAAACAACCGAGCAGGAACGGCAGTTTCAGCGGGTGGATATAAGTCTGTTTGGGCGCTACATGCTCGAAAACAAGAAAGAATTTCCCTGCCAGATTGCCAGCATGTCTCCCGGATCAGCGGGGCTTCTTACTCCTCATACCGGAGAGATTGGCGAACGGGTAATTGCCTATGTTGATCATCTTGGTCGGCTGGAAGGTAAAATTCTGCGCACATATCATGGCGGCTTTGCCATGAGCGTGACTGCAACAGATCAAAAACGCGACAAGCTGGCCGCAAAGATTACATGGCTTGCCAACAAGCACGAACTGAATCTGCCAGAAGATCGTCGTCACGACCGAATTGCACCAAGCAAGAAGGCGATGGAAATCAAACTCGAGGACGGACGTACTTACAAGGCGAAGATTATCGACTTGTCTCTCTCTGGAGCTGCGATCCAATCTGATGTTCGCCCTGCTATCGGAACCCAAATCTGGTTAAGCGGAATGCGCGGCCGGGTGGTACGACACTTTGACGAGGGGATTGCGATTGAGTTTGGTATAATCCAGACACACGACTCGCTCAAAAAATTCTCTGCAGAATAACGCCGCTGCACAACCACATTATCCATCATCGTGAAATGATAAACGGGAACAATCCGCACTGATTGTGCGAATTGCCCGCATTTCCGCATGAGTCAGGTAAAATTTTATTCAATTTTCTTTCAAATTTGAATAAAATTATACTTAAATATACATCAACTTTTATTAGACCTATACTTAAATACATCAGATTTAATTTCTTTGATATAAATTTGATTATGCGAAGTTACTTCCACTGATGGGGAGTAAACAATGCAAATAAAATTAATTACCGGGATATTTTTTACAACCCTCGCATTGTTATCCAATGCGGGAGTTGCGGTTGCCGCTGGCAGCGAGGCACATATGAAGACCATAGGGCGCACCTCACAGCCTATTGGTCATTATAACTACTGCAAACAGTATTCAGCCGATTGCAGCATTCGAGCTGACAGTACCCGAGCATCCAAGCTTACACGCGATCGATGGAACGACTTGGTTGAAGTAAACAACTACGCCAATTCACGCGTCGCTCCGGTAACCGATATGGAATATTACAGTACCGAGGAACACTGGGCATATCCAGATCGCTATGGCGACTGCGAAGACTACGCGTTGATGAAGCGCCACATGCTGATGCAACGTGGTTGGCCAGCTTCAAGCCTCTTGATTACGGTTGTACGACAGCAAAATGGCGACGGACACGCGGTTCTAACCGTTCGAACCGATCGCGCCGACTACATTCTGGATAATCTTGAGGGCCAAATATACCCCTGGAACAAAACCAGCTATCGGTACCTGAAACGTCAGTCGGCCAAGAATTCTGGCTACTGGAAAGACATAAAAGACGACCGTTCAATTGTCGTTGGAAGCGTAAATTAGAATACTAACAAAAATGGGAATGCCATTTCTTTGAGCTTGATCCGGTCGATCCCCACCTACCCCGTCCCCAAAGACCGGATCCTTGAGCCGGTTCGCTAATGCGAGCCGGCTCTTCTTTATTCAATTTCGCGTAATTCCCCGGCAAACCTTCGAGCATTCTTCATGTAGGTTTCTGCAGATCGCCGAAGGCCCGCGACTGCGGTTTCATCCAGTTCGCGAACTACTTTTCCGGGCATCCCAACGACCAGAGAATTATCAGGAATTTCCTTGCCTTCGGAAACCAGGGCACCTGCTCCGATCAGGCAATTTTTCCCGATCTTCGCACCATTCAAAACAGTCGCACTCATGCCAATCAGCGAATTGTCACCAATTGTACAGCCATGGATCATGGCTTTGTGGCCAATTGTACAGCCAGCACCAATAGTCAGCGGATACCCAGGGTCAGTGTGCAATACGCAATTTTCCTGAATATTGGAGTTTTCACCTACGATGATTGGTTCATTGTCACCCCGGATTACCGTCCCAAACCAGATGCCGGCTCCTGATCGCACTTCAACATTGCCAATCAATACAGCACCTGGCGCTATCCAGTAAAATTCATCTGGCAGCTTGGGTGTAATTTCGTTTAATGCGTAAATCGGCATAAATTCCTCCCGGGGTTAAGCGACAGCAAAATCGATTTAACACGACTATTGGATAGATGCATGGATAGTTGGGTTGGTTTGCACCCGATTGCCAACCTAAACCACGACAATCTTGCTCATTACCAGGGCTTGCAGAACGAATATACCGGAACAAAAACTCCAGACCGCACTTACAAAACAGCAGGCAAGGAAGACCAGCGACGGCAAATATCCCTCACGCCAGAATTTCAGCGACTTCGTAAGAAGAAGATAGGGTCCGGCAAACATGCAAAACATGAAAATCGCCGCGCTCCACATTGGTCTGCGGGCAGAAACTTCAAACCGCGCATTACTTCCGGTCAAAGCAACTACTCCGCAATCCATTATTGCTGCCGCAATGAATCCACTGATGGTGATTGAGGCTACCAAACTACTCTGTAACATACTCAACTTTGTTTACCTTCTGTTTACCATGTTTGGCGAGGTTAAGTTCACCATCATATGGCCTTTCAATGCAAGGCCCGTGCCATATTTGTCGACCAGGAAGAAGTTCTGAAATGAATCAAAGTATGGTTACTTCGCCACTTTCACCCACCGATCTTGTCGGGCGGGATGGCTCCTCGCAGTTTCAGCGCAGAATGCCAGGACACGTCAAAAGCATCGCGATACACAGACAACAGCAAGATGAGGCTGAATTATTGTTGATTTCAACCGGCGTTCGAAGGTTGATTGTCCTCGGTTCGGCAAGCCTGTTGGCATTTTCTCTTTTGCTGTATGGCTTGGCAGTTTTCCTGGGTGATGAAATATCAAGAGCTGGCCACTCCCCGTCCACGGAGCTTCTTGAGATTGTAACCGGTAACGATGTACTGCTTGTACCCGCAAACCAGGTCCGGTTTCGCAACCAAAGACGATCCGGAAACTTCAATGGCCTGGAGATTTACCTGCACTGGCCGAGCATGTCGGGATACACGGAAGAACTCAGGGAAGAGTTCAACAACCTCGGCGAAGACAGCAGTTTGTTGTTTGTCAGTATCGAGCCCAGAAGCATGTCCCAAGACATGTCTGGCAGAATTGAGCCCATATACTCGCTGTTTTTCGACGGCAAGCGCGAGGCAGGACCAAATGGCTTGTCTCGTCAACCACTCAGCGTTGAAGGAGGATATATTGACGAGGATCTGTTCTTCGAAGAAAACAGCCCCTATCCCTTTGTAACCCGATGTGTGCGGGAAGGTTCACAATCCGCAACACCATTCTGCATCCGTGACATACATGTCGGGCGAGGGCTGATGTTAACCTACAGATTTCACAAGAATTACTTGAACCATTGGATGGATATGGAGCAGGCAGTTCGTAAATGGGCGACCGCTGCAATTGCAAATGATGATCAGTAAACAAATTTCTGTCTAGTACAGAAACGCACCGACCCTATAGATCAAGATCGATGTCCAGTATCGCCATTGACAGGTTGTAGGAACGTTCACCCTCATCTTCGTCGAGATAAATCACGGCCAGAAACTCGTCATTTTTGTAGAGTTCACATGAGTCGGTCTTTTTTGGTCGCGCACGCACTTCAAGACTTGGAGTCTCAAACACTTTTCGAAGATATGCCGTTAGTTTCTTGATTTCTTCAGGTGTCACCATGATCTCCCGCAATAGGCCGCCAATATCGGCCCTTTTCGCATGCTGGACTGCACCATGTAAAGATGAATGACAGGATATACCAAGGTTTCGGTGGTGACGGTGAAATATCCGATCTTTTAATCAGATACCTTGTCCTCGGCTATAATCTGATTCATGGAACGCGATGGTTCAGAGCAACCGGCAATACCGACCACGCGTCCGGGAACACCAGCAACTGTGACGTTGTCAGGCACATCCTTGACGACAACCGATCCCGAAGCAATACGCGAGCATTTTCCGACTTTGACATTTCCGAGTACAGTTGCACCAGCTCCAAGCAGCACACCATCGCTGATCTTTGGATGGCGGTCACCGCTGTCCTTGCCCGTACCACCAAGCGTCACTCCGTGTAGAATGGAAACATCATCACCGACTGTGGCAGTCGCGCCAATAACAACACCAGTTGCATGATCTATAAACACACCGCGACCCATTCTGGCGGCTGGATTGATATCGGTTTGAAAGACCTGAGAGGAGCGACTCTGAAGATAAAGAGCAAGATCACGGTTACCCTTGTTCCAGTTCCAGTGCGCAAGGCGGTGGGTTTGGATGGCCTGAAATCCCTTGAAATACAATATTGGTTCAATAAGACGTTCGCAGGCGGGATCACGATCATATACTGCCGCAATGTCGATACGCAGAATATCTGACCACTCAGGCCAATCCTCCATCATCGCATCGAAACTCTGTCGCACCAAATCGCTGGAAAATTCCCGATTATGCAACCGTTCTCCTATTCGATGAATGACAGCTGCCTCAAGCGAATCCTGATTAAGGATAGTGCTATAGACAAAAACTGACATAAGCGGCTCTTTGGCAACGACGGCCTCAGCCTCACTCCGGACAGCCTTCCACACCGGATCAATCATATTCTGAACATTGCTCTCCGCTTTTTCAGAACCCATTGCGATTTCCTTTCATTGATCCGGGACTCCAATAACCTTCTAAGTATAGGTTCTCGATAACGCGAAACAAGTACCCAAACGGTAAACAGTTGTTCAGGTATTAGGGTCCTGACCCTAGTCAGATAAGAATTCCAAAACACCTTTGATATAAACTTTATCGCCAACGCTTCGCATGTGATCACGTCCCGGAATTGGCAAATATTTCCCGTTCTGTAGAAGTGCTGTCAATTTCTGGGGTGAGCCGGAGACATCATCATCCGTGCCAACAGCTACCAAAACCGGTTGGGAAATTTCCTCAAACATACTTTCCGGAGTTGCGGCACGCATGCCCATTATGCAAGCTGCAAGAGCCTTCAGGTCGCCTTTTGTCTGCTCAGCAAAAGTGCGGAATGCATTCCCACGCGGGTCAGTTACTTCATCCAGACGGCCGGCCAACATGGCGTCCCGAACAGCAGGAGCCCACTCTCCGTTGCCGCGTACCATTCCGTATCCATTCCCACCGAATACAATCTTGGTGAAGCGCTCAGGCCATTTATGCGCAAGCCGGGCGGATATTCGGGCACCCATCGAAAATCCCATCAAATGGCAGTGCGAAATATCAAGATGGTCCAGTAAACTGATCGTATCATTCGCCATCAGATCGAGTGAATATTCATCTTCCTGATAAAATTTGCTGCTTTGCCCATGGCCACGATTGTCATGTGCGATTACACGATACCCGGCACCGGTTAGCGCTTTTACCCAACCCGGATAAACCCAGTTCATTTGCCGTGTCGATGCAAACCCGTGAATCAGAAGAACTGGAACACCCTCCCCCTCATCCAGAAATGCAAGCTCCAGTGAATCCAACTTCGCTATCGACATAAATCATCTCCATTTTGGGTTTAGCGACCAATGAAGCCCAACAAAACCCTTGCAACTATGCGCTAATCTTTTAGAAAATGGATTGGTAGCGTTCAAGCGGTTCAAATGAAACCCGCCATAACCAAAAAAAGTTGGAGCATTAAATGGCCGAAAGCACAGTAGCCCATTTTCAAAACGATCAGGGTGTCAACGAGATTGCAATCGGAGTAAAAGAATTCATGTGCTGCGGCGCGAGTGTTCCCCATGACCATCCGCATGTATTTCTTGATATGGGTGGTGATTCTGAAATTGTCTGTCCCTACTGCTCAACACTTTACAAACATGCTGGCGATCTGTCGGCGAACGAAACTCGACCAGAAGGTTGTGTTTTTCACGAACAATCTGCGTGATCGGAATAACAAATGTCTGACCGGCGAACCATTCTGGTCAGTGGTGGAGGGATTGCGGGCCTCACCGCTGCTCTGTGCCTCGCTGAATCGGGCCACCGCGTTGAAATATTCGAAAAAGCCAACAAGTTCGAAACTTTGGGTGCTGGAATTCAGCTGTCACCAAATGCTTTGCGGGTTTTGTTTTCCCTTGGCCTTGAAAAGAAGCTTAAAACCGTTGCCACCGCACCTCCAGCAATCAATTTGATTGATGCGCGAACTGCGCAACGTTTGGCGAATGTGCCGCTTGGCCACCATGTCATAAATCGTTATGGATTGCCCTACCTGGTGATACACCGGGCAGATCTTCAGCAAATTCTGGTGAAGGCTTGTAGGTCAAATCCAGAAATTGCTCTTCATCTCGGAAGCGAAGTCATGGACGTTGCACCACACAAGAATGGTGCAACCGTCCTTGTGAACAGGGATGATAAATTTCAGGAAGTGCCATGCCGTGCTGTCATTGTCGCGGACGGAATTTGGTCACGCATCCGCACTCAGATACTTGGTCTCGAAGCGCCTGAATACCAGGGTCTGACTGCATGGCGTTCCATGATACCGATCGATGAGAACATTGGTTTTTCCGCTCGTGAGAATACCGAACTGTGGTTGGCAAAAAAATCTCACGCAGTAACCTATCCGGTACGGATGGGAAGGTATTTGAATGTCGTGGCAATTGTTCCGGAATCCGATCCAGATGGAATTTACGCAAAACCAAATATGGAGCGCTTGGCCTCACATTTTTCAAATTGGCATAATGAGTTTGCAAAACTGCTTGACTGCAGGACACGTTGGACTTCATGGCCACTCTATCAGGTAACTAAACTTACAAATATGGCTTATGGACCAATTGTCATGATTGGTGATGCTGCTCACGCGATGTTGCCCTTCGCCGCTCAAGGCGCTGCCATGGCCATTGAAGATGCAACAAGCCTTGCCCTGCACCTTGCTGACAATCAAGATGCACCGGAAGCATTTATGCAGTTCGAAAAATATCGCCTGCCTCGACTGCGCAAGGCGATGGCTCTCGCCAAATTCAACCGTTCCATTTACCACATGGACAGGCCCTTCTCATGGTTTAGAAATTTGGGACTTCGCCTCATCCCGAACGAAAGCCTGTTGGGGCGGCAGAACTGGTTGTATAAATGGGAACCCGGCACAAGAGCCTGATGAACTCAGTTGTGAATTTGATGGCCAATTTTCACGCTATAAGTAGTGGGCGTCCATAGACCGGTATTTACCCCGGCAGCACGAAGTGCCCTGGAAGTCCAGACATTGCAGGGGCGAAAGATATCAAAGCCTCCAACAGCTTCATAGAATACGTCACCTGACCCAAATGTTGCATCATCAATAAGCACTGGCATCTCGTTATCTCGATCAAACGAGGTTTCGATGAATGACAACAATCTTGAAAATGCATCGTCATTCAATTCTATCCGGATAATATCTGGATAATCTTCAATTTTCCCTGCTGGTTGCACATGCATTACCGAACGGTCGCCTGAGACGGCAATCCAGGTGGTTGCAAAACCAATATCGGAATAGTTCTTGGTGCTGGTGTAAAATTCACGTGAGCCCCAACCAATAATCAGATGTTTTAGATTTTCTTGACCAAGATCAATGCCGTTTTTTTCCATAAACGCAAACCTGGTTTTCACTGCCTGGTTTACAGGTATGGCAATATCGGTGTGCAACAGTCCCGCGACTAAATGGATTGTCTTGCCGCTACCCGCATGATCTGCAGGACCGTTATTCGGATGGGGAATTATTCCACCAACGAGCGCCGCCGCCAGATACAAAGCTACCAGCACAATCTGCGCCAGTATTAGCCGCAACATCCATCTAACAAGAGTTTTCAAACTGCTTTTCCGCGTCGCCAACCGAACTGGCAAACCTGACAGAATCAAAATTAGTGCAGAATTTGACTCAGGAACAGTTTTGTACGCTCATGTTGTGGATTGGTGAAGAACGCTTCCGGTTCATTTTCCTCAACGATTTGCCCTTCATCCATAAAGATCACGCGGTTAGCCACCTGTCGCGCAAAACCCATCTCGTGGGTCACACACAGCATGGTCATGCCTTCTTCGGCAAGTTCCACCATGGTGTCCAGAACTTCCTTGATCATTTCCGGATCGAGTGCCGAAGTCGGTTCGTCAAACAACATGATACGTGGCGCCATGCACAACGAACGGGCAATCGCCACGCGCTGCTGCTGTCCACCTGACAACTGACCCGGATACTTGTGCGCCTGCTCGGGAATTTTAACCTTGGTCAGGTATTCCATTGCCACTTCTTCAGCTTCCTTCTTGGGCATTTTGCGAACCCAAATCGGTGCCAAAGTGCAATTTTCCATGATGGTCAGATGCGGGAACAGGTTAAAGTGCTGAAACACCATTCCAACTTCCCGGCGGACTTCATCGATTTTTTTCAAATCGTTTGTCAGTTCGATTCCATCAACCACGATTGTGCCGCGCTGATGCTCTTCCAGGCGGTTAATGCAACGGATCATGGTTGATTTACCTGAACCCGATGGACCGGCAATAACTATCCGCTCTCCCCGCATCACCTTCAATTCGATATCTTTCAGAACGTGGAAATCGCCATACCACTTGTTCATATCCGTGATCTCGATCGCCACATCGGTTTCTGAAATGGCAAGTTTTGACTTTGGTTTTTTTGCTGCTTTTTTAGCCATGATTGTTACCTGTGACCTGTGTCTAGTCTACGTTCCATGAACAGTGAATAACGCGCCATTCCGAAGCAAAATACCCAGAAAACAAACGCGCAAAATACATAGCTTGTGAGAGCCTGAACCGGTGTCGCCCAATTTGAGTCTGAGTGCGACAGGTTAATCATTCCGAGGAAATCCAGAAGCCCAATGATCGATACAAGCGTGGTATCCTTGAACAATCCGATAAAGGTATTAACAATACCCGGAATCACGATCTTCAACGCCTGAGGTAGAATGATCATCCGCATGGATTGCCAGTAATTCAGTCCAACGGCCATCGCTCCTTCATATTGCCCCTTCGGAATAGCTTGCATCCCGCCTCTTACGACCTCAGCCATATAAGCTGATGAGAACAACGCTACCCCAATCAGTGCCCGGAGCAATTTGTCGAAAGATACGCCATCGGGGAGAAACAGCGGAAGCATGACGGATGACATGAATAGCACCGTGATCAACGGAACTCCGCGCCAGAACTCAATAAATATAACACTGAAGAGGCTGACCGCAGGCATGTCGGAACGCCGTCCGAGGGCAAGCAATATGCCGAGTGGCAACGACGCCACAATACCTGTGACTGCAATAACCAGCGTCATCACAAACCCACCCCAAAGAGGTGTTTCTATCGATTCCAGTCCGAAATCAAAAGCCATGGAAAAAAGTACGAGGCCGAGAACCGCCATCGCCAGTGCAGTTACTTTCATCGCCGACTTCGGATCCGTGGCAGTTGCTTTCATATACCATCCAACAAATCCAACGATGATCGCTGTCAAAACAAGAAAATCAATCCAAAACTTGAATTCGGAGGGTGCAAAAATCGTCTCAGGGATCAAAAATCCGTTGAGATTGAGATTTCCACCGCTCATTAAGATGAAAGCTACAACCGGAAAAATTCCAAGCATGAATATGATGTTTTCACGTTTGTAGGGCACGGATGGCATGGCCATGGGAATAAGCCCCGCGAAAAACATGAACAAGCTCAAATTGACCCGCCACAATTCTGCATCAGGATACCTGCCATAAACGAAGAGTTTCAAATATGCCCCCACATAAGGCCAACAGGCTGCATTCCAGTCATCCGGCAGCGCTCCGCCCTGTGGAATTGTCGTACAGGCTTCTCGGCTGGTGCCTGACCAGACTGCCTCAAAAATTGTCCAGTTAAGCGTTCCAGGAACCACCAAATAAAGGATGAACAATCCGATCAGGGTCATGATTGTGTTTGTGATGCTTGAGAACAGGTTCTTTCGCATCCAGCCCAACACCCCAACTTCGGTTATCGGTGGTGGCAGTGCTTCAACCAACTGGCTGCGGACAAAGCTTACATCGTCTTTAGATTTTGCCATATCCCTATCCTATCGCTCTACCAAGGACATCTTGGCGTTGTACCAGTTCATGAACATCGAGGTGAGCAACGATATTACCAGATAGGTCAACATGGTCATCAGGAGTATTTCGACTGCTTGACCTGTCTGGTTGAGCGCCGTACCGGCAAACACAGCGGTCAAATCCGGATAGGCAATCGCAACAGCAAGCGACGAGTTTTTAGTGAGGTTCAGATACTGACTGGTCAACGGCGGGATGATGACCCTCATCGCTTGTGGAATTACATTTAGCCGCAACGTCTGACCTGGCCGTAGACCCAAGGCGTAAGATGCTTCAGTTTGACCACGATCAACCGCGAGAATTCCAGCCCGAACGATTTCCGCAATAAATGCTGCGGTATATGTTGAAAGGGCCAGAAGCAGCGCTATGAACTCAGGGATAATCTGCATTCCACCCGCTGGGCCAAAATTGCCCTGCACTGGATACTCAAGGGATATTGGCTGGCCTGCAATCAGGTACGCCAACAATGGGAATCCCAATATCAATCCCAAGCCAGTCAAAAACACAGGGAAACGCTGGCCGGTTTCCATTTGCCGCTTGGTCGACCAGCGGTTTACGAAAAAGGTAATTACAATTGCTGCCAAAAGTGCCCATACTATAGACATCGCCCCGGCAGCAAATATTGGTTTGGGTGCAAAGAGACCAGCGGCATTTATTTGCCCAAACACTCCCCAATCCAGAGAATCCCGTTTTGCCGGAAGCGTCGCCAGCACACCCTTGTACCAAATGAATATCTGCAAAAGGAGTGGAATATTGCGCAGAACCTCAACATATATGTAGGCCATTTTGGCAATGACCCAGTTGGTCGACAGCCGTGCTACGCCAACTACAAATCCTAAAATTGTTGCAAAAAACACTCCCAGTACCGCCAGGATAAGTGTGTTCTGCAAGCCTACTTTGTAAACAGTGAAATAGTTTGATACTTCCTCGAACTCGACAAACGGTGAAAAGTTAAGGCCAAAACCGGCTGACTCACTTAAAAATCCAAAACCAGAGGCAATACCAGCTTTTTGAAGGTTGTTAGCGGCATTTGATACCATCCCCCAAACGACCCAGATTATCATCGCAACAAGCAATGCCTGGAATATCATTGCGCGAAATTTTGGATCATTTAAAAGCCGCACTTTCGGCTTTTCACGTTCCACGTGACTTTCGGCTATAGCCATTTTCCCCTCACCTGTTGCGCCCTTCCCGATCCGTTAACAACAGCGGTCGGCAGGCTTGTATTCAGGTTATAATTCTTGCGTCTGGTTACACTAATAGTAAACAGGGCCGGTCTTGAAACCGGCCCTGAATTTGCTTAATCCTTAGCGGATTGGCGGTGCATACTGCAGGCCACCCTGGCTCCACAGCGCATTCACGCCACGTGAAATCTGCAGAGGAGTATCTGGACCAACATTGCGGTCAAATGTCTCTGCATAGTTACCAACCTGCTTGATGATGTTGTATGCCCAGTCGTTACTGACACCAAGAGCTTCACCATAAGCGCCTTCTGTACCAAGAACACGCTTGACTGCAGGATTGTCTCCGCCTTTCATTTCATCAGCATTTGCTGATGTAATGCCAAGCTCTTCAGCATTCACCATTGCAAAATGTGTCCACTTTACAAGGTTAAACCACTGGTCGTCGCCCTGACGGACAACTGGTCCAAGAGGCTCCTTTGAAATGATTTCCGGAAGAACCACATGCTCACCAGGGTTGGTCAACTTGAGGCGCTGTGCATACAAACCTGATTGGTCAGTTGTGTAAACGTCACAACGTCCAGCATCATAGGCTGCAACCACTTCGTCAGCTTTTTCGAATGCAACAATTTCGTACTCAAGCTTGTTGGCACGGAAATAGTCAGCAACGTTAAGTTCAGTGGTGGTACCAGTGTTGGTACATACAGATGCGCCTGAAAGTTCAAGTGCAGACTTCACATTGAGGTCGCTGCGAACCATGAAACCCTGACCATCATAGTAGTTGACGCCAGCAAAGTTCAGACCAAGTGTGGTGTCACGGGTTGCTGTCCATGTGGTGTTACGTGAAAGGATATCCACCTCACCTGACTGCAACGCTGTGAAACGCTCTTTAGCTGAAAGCGGTGTGTACTTGACCGCAGTTGCATCGCCGAATACGGCTGCAGCAACTCCGCGACAAAGGTCGACGTCAAGGCCGGTCCAGTTACCGGCTTCATCAGGATTTGAAAATCCTGGCAAGCCTTGGCTAACGCCACACTGTACGAAACCTTTTGCCTTTACATCATCAAGCGTTGCAGCAGATGCGCCGGAGACGGCCAAACCTACTGCAGCTACACCAAATGCAGCAGACAGAATTGTTTTTCTCATGAAAATTTGCCTTTTCTGTTACCCAGTATTGTTATTTCCCTGTTGCCTGTTTTTTGAATCCAACAGACGCAACAGGTTTTTGATCGGCAGTGACTTGTTGTCCCCCATTTTAAATTGCGCCTACAGGAACATCCCGCAAGCGCAGTGAAGGTCGGCAAGTCCTCCTCCGCCGATTGACACCAATACAATTTGATTATCGCTGTCGCGTCAAGACCTAATGCCAGGAATTATCCAAACGTATATATTCAAACGTCGCAAAACGAGGTAATATCGCACCAGGTTTCAATCACCGGATTTTCAAACAAACTGTTGCAACTTAAGGCATTTTCTGGTTGTTCCGGTACTGTGAAAAACTGAATTAACCTCAAAAGCTGACTCTCATGAGCTCAAAAAAACCATCCAAATCAAATCCCGACAAACATAATCTAAATACCCGACTCACACGTATCGGGAATCATCCACTTGATTTTCATGGATTTGTGAATCCGCCAGTGTTTCATGCTTCCACGGTTTTGTTTCCCGATTACGAAACAATGCGCACCCGCAATCAAAAATATACCTATGGAACTCGTGGTACACCCACCTCTGACGCATTGTGCGAAGCAATTGATGATCTTGAGGGTTCAGCAGGCACAGTTTTGGTCCCATCCGGACTAACGGCAGTTGCCCTTCCCATGCTGGCATATTTGAATTCAGGCGATCATTGTCTTGTCGTGGATAGCGTATACGAACCATCTCGCAATTTTTGCGATCGGGTGCTTGCGCGCATGGGAGTGGAGGTTGAGTATTACGATCCTCTGGTGGGTGCAGATATTGCAGGATTAATTCGCGAAAACACCAAAGTTGTATTCACCGAGTCACCTGGCTCCAACACGTTTGAGATGCAGGACATCCCGGCAATTTGCGAGGCAGCCCATGAAGGTGATGCAATCGTCATGATGGACAACACCTGGGCCACACCGCTTTACTTCAAACCAATCGATCATGGCGTTGATGTCTCAATCCACGCATTGACAAAATATCCCGGTGGCCACTCGGATCTGGTCATGGGATCGGTTTCGGCAAATGAAAAATGCTGGAAGCAGTTGATTGGCACCCATGGAGCAATGGGGCTCTGCGGCAATGGCGATGATGCATACCTTGTGCTGCGTGGCATTCGCACATTGGGTGTACGGCTGGACTACCATCAAAAAAGTGCGCTGGAGATCGCCCGTTGGCTTGATGACCATCCCGGTGTATCCCGAGTATTGCACCCTGCCCTGCCAGGCGATCCGGGCCATGAAATCTGGAAGCGGGATTTCTGCGGCTCAAGCGGTTTGTTTGGCATGGTGCTCAAAGATGCCACACCTGAACAGGCTGGAAAGTTCCTCGATGCGCTAACCCTTTTTGGACTGGGATATTCCTGGGCAGGTTACCAAAGCCTGGCGGTCATTCCAAACCTTTCGGACCGTACAATCGCCAAGGAACCAACCGACGGAATTATGATCCGCCTGCAAATTGGCCTGGAAGATACGGCCGATCTGATTACCGATCTGGATCAGGCGATAAAAACTGCGGGATTGGGGTGAGATAAATTCAGGCTGCAAGCAGCTTTTAGGTCTCGATGGACCGAAAATCACAACACAACATCACAATGGATAATTGTCGCGGATAATTTCAGTTGAGGTTACATTAACAGTGTAATCATAACCTGTGCCATAAGTTGTAAAACCAAATTTCTTGTCGGTATTGTCAATTAGTTTTTGCCGGACGGAATCGTATTGCGTTTTAAGTGTCGGCATCTAAAGCTCCCTCACATTGAATTTGACAAGTTTTCCATTTTCTCCAATAAATATGACAAAACCTTTATTCATAAATATGTCTGAAATTATGTCTTTTTTAAAGTATTTTAATTCTTTTTCATCAGTATTCCATATCATTATATTTGATTTATAATATCCATAGATATTTTGACAAATAAAAATATTTTTATTATCTTCAAATCGATCGCATAATTCAGTCATTTTATCAGGTGAATATTTATTCTTTGATGTATTTGTTTCTATTAATGAAAATTGATTATTTTTATATTCATATAAACCATCATATTTTTTATATATTTCATCATTTTCTTTTCCAGTGTAATATATAACTACATATAGGTTTTCGTTATTTATTACATCTAAATCCCATACGCCCCCGTCAGTTGGGAGAGGAATTTCCTCAGCCGAACTATCAGTGATATAAGTCAAACGCGATCTGACTGGCCCCTTACGTAGCTGTTCATAATCAACCCTGCCGCTCCAATCATATTCGGATGTAATCAGTCCGTCGCGAAATGGCACAACCGCGAATATGCCAAATTCACCTTGGCGAATTACATTGCAATCACCGGTTAAATCGCACCGAAACAGGGTATGAACCGCTTTCCAGACCGGCACTTCTTCACGACGATGTTTCGTAAAAAAACGACCAATGCTACACCAAAATGTTTCGCATTCGGGAAGCTCAGAATACAAACGTGGTCCATGTGCAATAATCAGCAACTGATCCCCGTCACGAACCACACGAATTATCCGCTGCTGGGAGAATTTTAGATCGCCAACTGGATGATAATTGTGGTCATATATGTGTAACGAAGCCTCGTAGCTGGGTCTGAGATATTTTGTACCTTGGCTTGCCTCGGGGTCGGTGACCTTATCAAGCCTATCGTCGCTGACTAGGTAAATAAAACGATCATCAACAACGACTTGTCTGTATCGAAATTTTTCAATTCTGTTAGAATATTCATCGTCATTTGAGGCATAAACATGCGTCGAATAAGAGCCCGCACAAACAAACGTCAATAGAACACAAGCAAGAATCCAAAAGGAAGAATTGCTCATTTTAAATTTGCAAAATGAAGCAAATTTGAACATCAATTTGATAATCTCCGCTGCGTAAAATTCATCCCGCTCACCTCAAATCCCATTCGCCCAAGCAACCGCTTAATCGCCGGAGTGGCATGTTGGGTTTCCAGCTCAAAACTCACTTCTTCAGCGCTTTGTTTTTCCACCTTTGTGGCTACAATACGCATCATTACCACCAGGCCTGCTTTCAAAATACTGGATTTCTTCCACAAGCTCTTCAAATTTCATGATTAGCTTCTTTTCTTGAGCTATCTTTATGCACACTTCCGGAGCGTTCCTATCCTTCAGGCAGATTTTGACTGGACTATTTTTTGATAAAAGATTGTGAGTGGCTGCAAAACCTAGCGCCATTTTGTATGTGTCATCGACTGCAAGATCCAATGAATACATTGAGAAATTCAATCCATACCGATTTAAAGCTGACGTATCGCTATTGGTTCCCGGAAGCACAAATCCGGGAGAAGCTATTCCAAAACTGAAGGTGGCGAGCGCTTGCCTGTCTCCTTTAAAGAGTTCGGTCCGATACATCTCCCAAATTGCAGCGCAATCTTCGGGCTTTTCATTGGCAAAACCATTGGTAGCAGCTACTAACGACAGTATAATTGCCAAACAGGTTTTTTTGAAATTTTCATTCCCGTATTCCATTTTTAAAGATTAGTTTTCTGTTTCAACAAACCCACACTTCTCAACCTGAACCCCATCCGCCCAAACAACGGCTTAACCGCCGATGTCGCGTGTTTTGTTTCCAGCTCAATACTCACTTTCTCCGCGCCTTGTCTATTTGCCCATTGCTGCACACCACGCATGAAGCCGATACTGCACCTAGCAGCGCTTCAAACCCGCCATCATTTATACACCTCACCCCACCTTCAACCCGCGCAACCAGTCCGCCACCCGGTCCGGGCCGATATCGGAAACGCGGATCATGCTGTCGAAACGGTGGCTGAGCTCGCGGATGTGTTCAACCGAATTCACCACCAGATAGCTCTCACCAAGATATACCGCCGCCCGTTTGGGTCCAAAAACCGTAAACGGTGCACAGAAGTGCTTCAGACCATCGTATAAAAACAGCCGGAAGGTTGGGTAGAGTTCCTCAATCAGTTGTATCATGTGCTCAATCTGCGCCTGACGGACCCCACGCTGCAATCCGCCCCAGATATCCGCACCTTCAGCCAGGTTTTGCAATCGCTGAATGGGTAATATTGCTTCCATTTCGGTTTCCGGCAACCGTGAATAATCGAGCTGTTGGCGAGCCTGGTCTCTTCTTACGCCAGCATACTCAATATCCCTGTCCAGAAAAAGATAATCGGTCACAGCCTGCGTAACCAGCAGATCAGGCAAATAAGTCGGTACATAGCGGATCTTGTAGCCCGCCGCTTCCCGGTGCCATTCGGCCAACAGGGAATCGCCACTGCCATGCTCGCCGGTTTCGATATTCAACTGGGATGCGACTTCGCCAAAGCTGGCCTCATCTTGTGTGATGCCGAGCAGCCAGTCGATGCTGACACTTTCCCGCGTTGCGATAGCAGTAAGTGTTTCTGCCCGAGGTAACCGAACCGCATCCCGGTCAAGGAACTGGCTAAGCGCTGAGCGGTCCAGATTGCATCGGCGGGCGAATGCCGACACCGTCTCGTGCCTTCGGTCAATCAGCATGGACAGGCGTTCGCGGAAAACTTCAGCAACCTTGCGCTTGTCCATCAAATGGCCTTTCGATATTCATAAATGCTACTATACACAACAATTGATTTTTTTCACTACATTTTAGTTGAAAAGTTGCGCTTTCACTCATCGTCTCAACGAACTCCCGCAGGCATAATTGGTTGCAGAGCTTGTTTTGGGCAAACAAGAACACCGTAACAAAGGAGCAATTTTTTTGAAGGCTGGGAAAATCATGAATTTAGTTAAGGTCGAATGGCCTACGGTCGTGTTAATCATGCTTTGTTATGGAAGCTGGCTGTTGTTGATGCTCAACGCATCGTTCTTTCACCCAGTATTGTGGATCTTGCTGATCGGCATTCTGCTGACATTTTTTTGGTCACTCATACACGAATCCATCCATGGCCATCCGACCCGCTTACCAGTTCTGAACCACGCATTGATGTTTTTTCCCATTGGATGGGTGTATTCTTGGGAGCGGTTCCGCGAAACCCACATTGAACATCACGAGGTGGAAGAGCTCACGGACCCGCTTGATGACCCGGAAAGTTTTTATCTGGCACTCCCGGACTGGACGAAAGCCAATCCGGTTGTAAAAGCAGTTCTCAAATTCAACAACACGCTTTGCGGAAGATTGTTGATCGGACCCGCAATCTCGGTTCCCCGTTTTTACATCAATGAAATAAAGCTCATGTTGAAGGGTGATGCTGCGGGATTTGGCGTGGCAAAATCCTGGGCGCTGCATTTGATCGGCGCTGCAATATTGATCATCTTTTTGGCAAACTACACAAATATTCCCATCTGGCAGCATGCGATTGCTGCCTACATGGGTGTTTCATTCTTGTTGATCAGGACTTTCCTGGAGCATCAGGCGTGTGAAAAACATGGCGAACGAACAGTGATTATTGAACAGCCCTGCCCGATTGCATTCCTCTTCCTGTTCAACAGCCTGCACGCTGTACATCACACAAAACCGGGACTTCCCTGGTACAAACTATTGAAAACCTATCGGGGAAATCGTGAGTATTACATTCGTGAAAACAATGGGTATGTATACAATTCATACGCCGAAATATTCCGGCGCTATTTTTTCAGGGCGAAAGAGCCCATCCCTCATCCGTTCTTGCGGACGGCTACCAACATCCAAACTGAGAGAATTCATTCGTGAGCAACCCCATTGCCAATCTGTGCATGTATGACTGGCCTGAAACGTCAGCATCGATAGACAGATTATGGGAGTTAATCGCAGCCAACCTCAATGAAGCCGGTATTGATGCGCCGGTATCACTCTTTCGCGGTGATGGCATTGGAGACACCTGGACCGACCCGAATTTGATTATCGGCCAAACCTGCGGCTGGCCATACATAAACCGCCTTCGCGGCAAGGCAGTACCTTTCGCCCGCTTTACATACGATTTGCCGAACTGCCCGGCGGGAGATTATTATTCGGTTTACATCGGCCAGAGCGAGGGAGATTCCAAATTCCTGAAAGACCGGCAAACCATTTCCAGCGCTGGAAAAATTGCAGTCAATGGCGACGATTCACAATCCGGTTTTCGGGTTTATCGGGAAATTACAATTGATGCTCCGGCGGATGCATTGCCGAAAGAAATTCTCCTCGTGACAGGATCGCATCGCAATTCTGTTAAAGCCGTCGCAGAAGGAAAGGCAAACATCGCTGCAATTGATGGCATAGCTTTCGAATTGTCCAAACAGCATGACAAGCACCTGACCGACAATGTAACCGTTATTGGTCACTCAAACCCTGTGCCTGGCCTTCCCTTGATTACGTCACTTGATAATGCAGACAAAGTGCCCTTGCTCTATAAGGCAGTAGATAACGCGGTGAAAAATCTGAATTTAGAAGATAAAAATACGTTGTTTATCAACGGGATGGTTGCCGCTCATGATTCAGATTATGAGATACTGGCGTAAGCTGCAAATTATCACGCAGCTACATATACACCACCTGAAACCGGCTCCGAGACGCCCGTAGTTCCCGGAAAAGTTAGCGGCAAGCCTTCAAGCGAACGTACTGCCATATAGGCCCAGGCTTCCGCTTCTATCGAATCGCCATTGAAGCCACCTGCTTCCGCCGTGATGACTTTCAAAACTCCATTTTTTTGGGCAAGTTCTCTCAAATCCTGCATGATTACAGGATTGTTTCGCCCGCCGCCGCAAACAATCCAGAGCATTGGCATATGCGGAAGAAGCTTTGCCGAATTCAAAATACTTTCTGCAGTTAGCCTCGCCAGGGTTCTTGCTCCATCTTCAATCGACACTGTTTCGGATTGAAGCGGCGGGAAATCTCCGCGATCAAGAGACCGCCGAGGATTTTCACCAAACCACGGTACCGACATATATTCGTTTACGATGTCCTGAATAACCCGGCCCTTGGAAGCCAGTTTTCCACCTTCGTCAAATTGACCAATTCCATTGAATTCAATCCATTGATCAATCAACCCATTACCAGGGCCTGCATCAAAAGCAATCAGCGCTTCACCAACATAGGTAATGTTGGAAATTCCGCCAATGTTGATAAACATGACCGGCTGGCAATTTTGATTGGATTCCTCCAAAGAGGCTGCCAATGCTTGATGATAAATTGGCGCAAGTGGAGCTCCCTGCCCGCCATGCGCCATGTCATTTGCACGCATGTCAAAAACGACCGGAATACCGGTTTGTGCTGCCAGCAAGTCTCCATCGCCCAGTTGCACGGTAAAACCGTCATTCGGGCGATGAACCACAGTCTGGCCGTGAAAACCGATTACATCCACAGTTGAAGCCGACAACCGGTTTTCTTCCAGAAAATGCTCAATTCCCTTCACATGCAATTTTGTTATCCAACGCTCAGTTTCCCTTAGAAATTCTGAGCGCTCATCCCGGTTTTCCATGCCCGCAGCTTCGACTAGTGCCCGCTTTAATTTTGAACGGAGTTCTACATCATACGGGAACATCATTGATGGACCGCGTTCGACTTTATCACGCCCATCTGTGCGGATTAGCGCAATGTCAATTCCGTCCATGCTGGTACCACTCATCATGCCGAGGGCGGTTCGCAATGTCATATTCTGCAACTTCCTCGTGATCTTTTGTTTTCAACCTGCTATGAGCCGTCAAAACTCAGTAGCAACAAACGAATCCCAAAACCAGTTTATCATGTCCACCTATAAATCCGAATTTCTCAAAGTTCTTTCCGAGCGCGGTTTTATTCATCAAATGTCTGATGAAACCGGCCTCGATAAGCTGTTGAACAAGGAAACCGTATCCGCATACATCGGCTTTGATGCAACCGCACCAAGCTTGCACGCGGGAAGCTTGGTCCAAATCATGCTCCTGTACTGGTTTCAACAAACCGGGCACCGTCCAATCGTACTTATGGGCGGCGGTACCACGATGGTGGGCGATCCGTCTGGTAAAGACGAAAGCCGACAGTTGATTACGACTGAAAAGATCGCCGAAAACAAGGACGGCATCAAACAGGTATTCAGCCAGTTTCTTGAATTTGGGGACAGTGGCAAACAAGCCGTAATGGCTGACAATGCAGACTGGCTGCTAGACTTGAACTACGTTGAATTTCTTCGAGACTACGGCAGGCACCTCTCGGTCAATCAAATGCTGGGTCGCGATTCTGTTAAGCTACGGCTGGAGCGCGAGCAGCATCTATCATTTCTTGAATTCAATTACATGGTCCTGCAGGCTTACGATTTCGTAGAACTAAATCGCCGCCACGATTGCCGCATGCAAATGGGCGGCTCTGACCAGTGGGGCAACATAGTTTCAGGTGTGGATCTTGGTCGGCGATGTGGAACCGATGAACTGTTCGCAGTTACCACTCCACTTCTGACCACCTCGTCTGGCGCAAAAATGGGCAAAACGGCCAGTGGCGCGATATGGCTGAGCAAGGAAATGCTTCCCGTCTATGACTATTGGCAATATTGGCGCAACTCCGAAGACGCCGATGTTGCACGATTCATGAAGCTGTTCACCACTTTGCCGCTGGATGAAATCACCCGTTGCGAAAAACTGCAAGGTGCGGAAATGAATGAAGCTAAGAAGCTTCTCGCAACTGAAGCCACTGCAATGGTTCATGGTCGTGAAGCTGCAGAACTTGCAGCAGAAACTGCCAGAAAAACCTTCGAGGAGGGTGCCGTAGCGGATACGCTACCCACAATCTCGGTGGATCGCTCGGATATTGCAAACGGCATAGGTGTGCTTACCCTGATGGTGCAAGCGGGACTGGCGACATCAAACGGCGAAGCGCGCAGGCACATCAAGGGTGGCGCAGTACGGATCAATGACGAGGCTGTGTCAGATGAGAGACTTGTCGTGACAGCGGATATGCTTGCACAGTCTGAAGTACTCAAACTTTCCCTTGGGAAGAAAAAACATGTCTTGGTGAAAAGCGGCTAATCCACATCACCGGATGGGTTCAAATACCTTGTTGAAAATACCCGGCGCAACAACTGAAAGCGGATTGAGGATAATTTTGGGATTTGTACGCGGCCCCTGAAGCCGGTAGGTAATACCAATCAGTCCCGAGTCATTGCCATTTGAAAGAATCTGGCCAATTATCGGGATCGCCGATACCGCCATGTTCAATCCCTGAGCCGGCATGAATGTTCCGATCAGGTCAATTCGGTCTTTTGCATCATATACATCGCCGGCATAGGTAAGCCCCACACTAGTGCCTCGTATGACACCGTCTTTTACAGCCAGATACCCCTCACCTTTTTCGATAAGGGCATTTGCAACCAGAAACTTGGCTCGCTGATCTCTGGACCCTTGCAATCGGATTACCCGCTCACCCTTTTCCCTGCGAACCTGATTGTTGGTACTGGATACAAGTTTTTCCAGGCGTGGTTCGTTCACCACATCAAAATTCACTATTCTTACCGGCCCCAAAAACGGGCCATCATTCGTACGCGTCAGGTTGGCGCTCAGATTTCCACCTTCCATTCGTGAATAAATGTTCGCAAATGCCAATCCATTTCCGGCATCATTTGTCAGGATAGTAAATGTGGTGGCTTCACCTTCGCGCACAGCACCAATAATATAATCAACCCCGGAATTGCCCCTGCCCGACAAATCTATGCGTTTCAGCCAGCCGCCTGAGCTTTCATAAGCCAATTGAACATCTCGAATAGAGCGATCTCCAAATCCCGTAACCGTGTCAAAATTGGCCAACAAAACAACCGATCGTTTGCCTTGTTCCTCAGCAAAGCCACCTTCGTGAATGATTTTGTTGATAATTCCCCTGGCATCATATTGCAGGCCGGAAGCATTGATTTTGAAAACATCTTCCTCGCGTTTTATGGTGGTTTGAAAATCATCAGCTTCATTGAGAACTATGCGCGACATGTCGGCTGACAGAAGACCCTTTGAATCAAAGCGCAAATCGCCGTCGGCTCTAAATCCCTCCCCCTGAATTGTGAAATCGCGCAAATGTTTGTTCGGACCGTTCTTTTTGAGATTGAACTTGCCCTTGGCTGGAATGCCAACACCTTTGCGCCACCCAATCCACGGCAGGTTTACCTCCGCATTTGTAAAATCAATCTCGTGTATCTCTTCTGATGCGGATTGAACTATCCGCACGTTGATCGGCCCGTTAACAACCGGATTTAAATCAAGGCCGAGTTTTTCAAGTTCCGCCTTGCCCAGGGTGGTGGTTACGGTGCGCTTTCTGGAAACCTTGCCGGATTTTCCGATAGGCTCGATCAAATTGATCCTTGCACTCACACCATCAATCAGCGCGGTCCCGTGAACACTCGCACTGTAGGAGTTGGCATCGATAAGTACATCAGCTTCGGAGATGATACGATTTGCCAGCTTTTTCGAACTTGATGCATCCTGCAAATCAATCAGCACATTCCAGTCAACTTCCTCATACTTGACACCCTTGCGAATTGGAAATCTGGCAACAATGTCTGCATGTGCCTTTCCCTTGAATTGTTCCGGGGCAACCTTCATTCGTTCCATCACCCGCAAAGGCTTTGCTTCCGTAATGGCTGCAATCGTGGTCAGGCTCCCATCAAGCGAAATCGTAGTCTCACCAACTTTTTCCCTGGCAGCAAAATCCTCCATTCGAAAGGTAGCAGAAAGCACATTGGCTGGCCCGTCACCCAGGTCTGTCACCACACCAGAATCCAGATTTGCCGATATTTCCATGCCTTGAATTTTAACCTGGCCATTTCCGTCATGAATAAACGGTAACTCACCGAACGGTTGAACCGATGTATTTTCCAGCTGAACGTCAAGTTTGAAGTGCTCTGGTTCCATTCTGGCACCCTGACGCATCCTGAAGAGAATTCCCGATGGTATGTCTGCCTCGAGTGTCCCCGACACCAACTGACCGCCCTTAATATGCTCATGCACCCATTTACGCGCACCCGGACTGATAAACATTGGCCAGAATTGTTTGACCGCTGCCACGGAGATTCCATCTGAATAAGCCGTTGCCTTCACCGATGGTGTTTCACCATCAAATACAAACTTGCCGGAACTTTTGATTGAGCCATCCCGGGTCGTAAGAAACGCATTGTCGATTGCCAAAATACGGTCACTCGTATCAAGTACACCTGCAATTTTGACTGCCGCGAGTTCATTCTTTTCGCCTTCGATTGTTGCCTCGAACTCGCCTCTTTGCATGATCATGTCAAAGCGGATCGGCCCGGCATAACCTGCTGATTCATTTTCCGGTTTAAGGCCGCCTATTAACTGGGCCTTGAGGCGGCCAAGTTCGAGTGTCGAAGGATCCATCTCGATCTGGTTTCGCGAAAGAATCAGGCGGAAATTTAGTTCAAGTTGCTTGATCGGGGCCGATTCACCCAATCCAAGTCGCAAGTCTCCGCCAGAAGATATAATTGTCAATCTGGGTTCGATCGCCGTATTATTGCGGTCAAACGGTATTTCACCACTGACGTCCACGACGCCGTTTGCACCAATCATGCCCTTTTGTGCATTGCTGGATTGGAGCCATTCCTGAACGTTCACACCAGTCGCCGAGAAATCAAATGAACGATGATATTCACCCTTGGAGCCATAGGTTGCAAACAGGTTGACGGTAGAATTAATGCTGCTTAGTTGTCCGTCAAGAACAAAACTTCCATCTCGTTTCGGATTGAATATCAAACTCTCAATTTCCAGTGGGTCCAGTTCCTTTCGACCAAAAACTTTTCCCTCAACACGAGAATTGCGAAGCTCGAACTTGTCAAGTTTTCCGCCAATCATTTGTTGTTGAAATCGAGCCAACTCACTGCCGAAGGCATTTAACGGCTTGTCGAGATGGTTGGGTATTAAGAGCCCTTGTCCCGAACCGAGAACGTCTGCGTTAATGATGCCCTCTTCAATATAAATTGAATCGAAACTAAGTTCACCAACAAGCAGTCGCCAAAACTTCAAACTGACCGTAAGTTCACCAATTTTTGAGAGCAGTTTTCCGTCTTCTCTCCGGGTGATAATTATATCGCTGCTTTTGACCCCTACAAATCCGTCAAAATCAAATCCCAGATCTGCGGAATCAATCCGGACATCAAATTTAGGCCCAACAATACTCTCCAATCCGTGTTCGAGTTGTTGATGGAGAGCCGAGCCTTTGGCAGTTTTTCCAAGGGCAAAGTAATAAAGCCCACCCCCAACCACCAAAAGGAAAAGCAGAAGACAGACTACAAATGCCAGTAGTGTACGCATTAATCGGGCCATTCGACCAGCTCTAATGGTAGCTGTTTGTTGCAATTATACCCCCGATATCTTCTCAGCCTGTTGTAAACACTCCAGAATCATGCCCCAAACAAGTGTTATTTGGAAGGCGTCGATTTGAAAAGCGGAAGCTTGATTGATTTTTCAGGTTTTCTTGATTCCGGCCGCGCATGATTATCAATTTCTATGGTCCCATCATGGTCAAACAATGGCCAAGGCTTGTGGCGTGTGGTTGATTTGCACCGCCACGCAAACCCTTTGTTAACCATAATTTGGTTTACTGGATAACGAAGTTTGTAATGTTGAGTGCTGCTATATGAATGCGTCCCAAATTCGAGAGCCCGTAAGCTTCGGAAAGCGTACAGAACCTCATACCGTAACAATTTCGAGAAACGGTAAATCCAGTCATTTCACTATTAGCCCACTAGTGTTTTCCATTACGCTGTGCCTGACAGCGATGTTTATGGTTGGATACTTTGCTGCAACTGCATACCTTATGTTCCGCGATGATCTGATAGAGGCCTCCTATGCCCACAACGCACGCGTAAAACATCAATACGAAGATCGCATTGCAGCATTGAGAACAAAGCTTGACCGGATAACATCGCGTCAATTACTCGATCAGCAGGCCATTGAATCACGTGTTAGCGAATTGGTTGAGCGACAAAGCCGTTTGGGAGATCGCGGAGGCCACATCAATACGCTACTGGAAAAAGCGCGCGCCAAAGGCATTTCAACCACAGCTCAAAAGAACCATAAACCAGACACCAAAAAAACTGATCCGATCACCACCGGTTCCCTGAACACTGCCAAGCCGGTTAATTTGGCTTCGTTGAGCGCGTCTTTCAGTTTGCGTGGTTCTTTGGGTGCTGACGAAAAACCAGCCAATCCCACTTCCGCTGATGTTCTGATCCAGCCAACTACAACGATCGTGTCAAATTTCTACAAGGGCACAGCCCCGCAAATGACATCAAGCTTTACGCAAAGCCTGTTCAGCGAAATTACCGAAGCAATGATTGAAATAGATGCCCACCAGCGCACTGAAGTCGATGGTATGAGAATTGCTGCATCCAAAAAAGCTCAACAAATCGCCGGCGTCCTGTCCTCCGTGGGTGTCACGGTACCCGGCGCGGTCAAAAAACAGATTGGCGGTCCATTTGAACCACTGAATCAATCAACTCCATTTGATCTTCACCTGGAAGCACTTGATCAATCCCTGGCTGCGTTAGACAAAATTTCTGCAACCGCTAAAACAATGCCGCTTATTCGCCCTGCTAGGAACGCCAGTGTTTCCAGTCGTTTTGGATCGCGGGTCGATCCATTCAACGGAAAAATGGCAATGCATTCGGGTATTGATTTTCGCGCTGCTCGCGGAACTCCGGTTTATGCCGCAGGTAACGGACTTGTCACCCACGCATCCAGAAAAGGCGGCTATGGCAAAATGGTTGAGATCGTTCATGCCAGCGGCTACAAAACCCGCTATGCACACTTGGGCAAAGTCTTGGTAAAACCAGGTCAGACAATCAAAAGCGGAGAATTGATTGGCAAGGTTGGAAGCACGGGGCGCAGTACCGGTCCGCATCTCCACTACGAAATTCGCAAGGGCAAGGAAGCCGTCAATCCTATCGGTTTTTTGAAGGCTGCCAAGAAACTTCAGACGCTTCTTTAAATCATGATATCTATTCCAGATCCTCGACGACCACGCCCTCGCTGCCGGTAATTTGGTGGGCCAGTGCCGCCTCCATGAATGCGTTCAAATCACCATCCAGCACATTGTCTGGTGAGGTGCTTTCAACACCGGTACGCAAATCCTTGACCAGCTGGTAAGGCTGCAGCACATAGGAACGGATTTGGTGTCCCCAACCAATTTCAGATTTTGAATCATGCGCTTCCTGGATCGATTCCTGACGCTTCTTAATCTCAATATCGTAGAGCCTGGCACGCAGCGCCTTCATGGCATTTGCGCGGTTCTGGTGTTGGGACTTCTCGGAAGACGTCACCACAATTCCAGTTGGAACATGGGTAATCCGAACTGCAGAATCGGTAGTGTTCACATGCTGACCACCAGCACCCGATGAACGGTATGTATCAACCCGGATATCCTTGTCCTGAATATCAATATCCACATTGTCATCAATTTCCGGATAAGCCCAAACCGACGAGAATGATGTGTGCCGCCGGGCATTACTGTCATAGGGCGAAATCCGCACCAGCCGATGAACACCGGATTCCGTTTTCAACCAGCCATAAGCATTATCACCGCTGATTAGAATTGAGGCCGCCTTGATACCCGCTTCATCTCCTGGTGTCGTGGATTGCACTTCAACCTTGAAACCGTTCTGTTCGGCCCAGCGCACATACATGCGCAACAACATGTTGGCCCAATCCTGGCTTTCGGTTCCCCCCGCCCCGGAATGAACTTCCAGGAAGCAGTTGTTGGGATCCATTTCACCAGACAGGAGTGCAGCCACTTGCCTCTTGCCCATTTCCGCGTTCATTTTGGCAAGAGCTGCTTCCGCTTCCGCAACAATCTGATCATCACCTTCTTCCTCACCAAGCTCGATCAAACCGGCATGGTCATCAAGCTCGGACTCAATTTCGCGGATGGTCTTGATACTGGTTTCGAGGTGTTGGCGCTCCCGCATCAGTTTCTGTGCTTTGGCAGGATCATTCCACAGATCGGCATCTTCAGCCTTCTGATTTAGCTCTTCCAGCCTTGCATTGGATTTGTCCCAGTCAAAGATGCCTCCTCAGCAGACTGACAGCCTGCTTGATGTCAGAGACGATCGCTTGCGTTTCAGCACGCATATTGTTGTAACCCTTTTTGAAGAATCGAGAATTCCGGTGAAACATATTCACCGCCACGAGTGAAGTAAACCCGCCAAATTGGTCATGAACGATACATTCATCCGACATTCAGCTTGAATTGACTATCCTTTCAACCATGGGGCTAACGCGGGGTCAAAACCGGAATGGAGAACCCGATATGAAAACGTTCAAAATTGCATTGGCACTGAGCATGGCAACCCTTGGCATGGTGATATTCACCTCTACCGCAAACGCTTCAGGTTGCAGCACCTACGGAAACACCGCAAAAATTCAGCAAAGTGAAAACATCAACCTCGGTTGTGGTTTTTCTGGCCAACGCTGGCACACCAACAAGACCGCGCACCGCATCTTTTGCCTTGCAGTTGGTGAAGACAATGCAGACACTGAAACTGCAATCCGAGATCACAAACTCGATACCTGCCGCATGGCCAAGGCAGCGGACCGGTTTGAGAACAACGAAGTTGTAATCGATTTAAATCCCAACCGGTTTGCTGAAAACGAACTAATTATCGGAAACAATTCCGATGACGAACCCGTTCCGGGACGCTTCGGCGAAATGGAAATCATTGTAGGCAACGAGTAAAACCCATATCCTCCCAAGGCAACGGGGCGGTCAATCCGTCCCGTTTTGAATGCGGGAATTGCGTTTGTCGCCTTGCCTCGTGCCTGCCTGTTGAAGGACGGGGTGCATCCACTCCGACGTCACTCCTGTTCTTGCCACAGGAATCCATACCTCTTTGCTATCCACCCGATGACCCTCACGTTAGCCGGTGAACTCACGGGTATGGACCCCTGTGATTGGAGCCGGACAAGCAAACAATTGAGAATTGTTTGCCCGGCGGAACCACAGGGGTGACGAGGGGAGAAATGGTGCCCGATGATGACAGGGAGAAAATGGTGCATGGGAAAGGAATTCCCTGCGTGGCAGGGCAAAGTTCCGCGACTAGCCGAAGTGCAAGCCCGCGAACGGACGCCGAGCGAAGGTCTGGCGGAAACCAAACAAGGCTCGAGTGAATACTTTGCCTTGCCTGCTTATCGACCTTCTGTTATCCGGGCTCTTCTCTCACCAAGAAAGTGAAAATGAATAATCATCTCAAAGGTCTGATTATAACTACCTTGGGGATCGTGTTTGTGGTTCCTGACGCATTGTTCGTGCGGGTGATTGATGCTGAACCCTTGGTCATTGCATTCTGGCGCTGCATGACAGCCGGAACAATTATCATGATCGTAACGCTTTCATGGAAAGGCTTTAACGGTTTTTCTGCAGTACTACGAACCGGTTGGCCGGGCGTGATTTATACGGTCTTGATTGGCACGACTGCACCGGGCTTTGTCATGGCTGTCGCCAACACAAGTGTGGCAAATGTAGTCTTCATATTCGCCACAATCCCGATATTTGCAGCAATCTTCAGCCGGATATTTCTCGGCGAACCCTTCAGCAGACGGATGGTTCTGACAATGGCCGTGGTGATCGTCGGGTTGGGCATCATTGCTTATGGTTCAGCGGAATCTGAAATTGCCTCATGGAAGGGAGACTTGTGGGCTTTGTATGTATCCTGCGCCTTCGCAGCAGCCCTGACCGCAGTTCGCAAGGTCAAGGAAACGTCCATGATCCCCGCCATACCGATTGGCTTCATCAGTATTGCACTGTTGATATCCTTGTTCGTGGCACCCTTGCCAGCCATTGAAACACAATGGCCGGTGATTTTGGCACATGGAGCGTTCATCGGAGTATCAAGCTGCTTGTTGACGCTGGGACCGCGCTACATTAGCTCAACCGAAGTGGCGTTGCTGGTGCTGCTTGAATCCATTCTCGCTCCCCTGCTGGTTTGGGCAGTAATCGGAGAAAATCCAGGCGTTTGGGCGCTGATGGGCGGGGCCGTGGTTATTGGCGCGTTGCTCGTTTCGAACTTGATTGCCCTGAGACGAAATGCGTGATCCGTTATAACCCAAGCGCCCGATAACTGTCGGCAACCCGCTGGATCGAAATTATGTACGCGGCTGTTCGCAGATCCATGTCCTTGTCCTTTTTGAGACTTTGGTGCCACAAGTCACGCATGTTGCCGTAGGCACCGCGCATCGTGTCATCAAGACCAGAACGTACCAGGGTCAGTTCATCTGCTCCACTTACGAAAGCATTGCGCAATTCGGGCGGAAAATTCTGACCGGTCATTTTCTCGAGCGCCTCAATGATCATTTCCTGTCTTGCCTCTTCCTGACGGCGCTGCATGCGGCCAAAGCGGATGTGGGAAAGATTCTTCACCCACTCAAAATAGGATACCGTCACACCACCAGCGTTGGCATACATGTCAGGCATGATGATGACACCTTTTTTGCGGAGTATCTCGTCAGCACCAGCGGTAACCGGTCCATTGGCTGCTTCAACAATGAGTTTGGTATTAATCCTGTCCGCATTACCGAGATTGATCACACTTTCAAGGGCTGCTGGAATGAGAATATCACACTCCATCTCCAACACCTTCGCTCCATCTTTCTCATGCTTGCCATGCGGGAACGTCGCCACACCACCATGTTCTGAAACATGTTTCTTCAGGGTTTCGATATCGAGACCATTTTCGTTGATTACCGCGCCATCGTGTTCGATCACAGCGATGATCTTGCAGTCGTCTTCTTCCTGTAAAAATTTGCCAGCATGATAGCCCACATTGCCTAAGCCTTGAATGACGATCTTCTTGCCAGCCAACCCTTTTGACATTCCGGCTGCCTTCAAATCATCCGGATGCCTGAAGAATTCACGGATCCCGTATTGAACCCCACGACCAGTTGCTTCAACACGGCCACGAATACCGCCTGCATTGAGTGGCTTGCCCGTGACACAGGCCCGGGCGTCAATGTCTGTTGTGTTCATTCGGTGATACTGGTCAGCAATCCACGCCATCTCCTGTTCGCCAGTACCCATGTCAGGTGCAGGAACGTTCTGGGACGGATTAATCAAATCACGCTTGATAAGTTCGAAAGCAAAGCGACGGGTAATGCGTTCCAGCTCATCGGTTTCCCAATCTCGCGGATTAATGCAGAGCCCGCCCTTGGATCCACCGAATGGAACTTCTACCAATGCACATTTGTAGGTCATTAGTGCCGCAAGCGCTTCAACTTCATCTTGATTCACTGCCAAGGCGTAGCGAATTCCGCCTTTTACAGGTTCGGCATGCTCGGAGTGCACCGATCGATAACCGGTAAATGTCTTGATGTCTCCACGAAGCTTTACGCCAAAACGCACGGTATAAGTAGAGTTTGCTACCCGGATTTTTTCGGCCAATCCTTCTGACAAGTCCATGCGTTGAACCGCTCGATCGAACAGACTATTGACGCTTTCGCGAAAACTAGGCTCATTGGTATTGCCACCAGACATTATGTTCCCCTCCATGGTACTGCCAGTAATAGGGAAGCTTTCCACATTATTGCCCGGCTTTAAAGGGGGGAAATGAATTTACCGGAAAATAGGCCTAATCGTCGGCATAGATGATTGACTTGCTCAGGGTGAGTGCCGGAATGCCGGAACCGTCCTTGCCGCAATTGGCTGTGCAACCGGTAACCTCAAAACCACAGGCCTCGTAAAAGGCAACCGCACCGGTGTTGCCTTCATCAACCTCCAGTGAAATCATGTCGCAATCCATGAAGGAATTCTCTATTTCGATCAGCAATTGAACCCCGGCCTTTCGGCCATGAAACTCTGGCAGAACATAAAGCTGATGAAGCTTGATCGTCTTGCCGTCTTGTGAGGCATAAGCCATTCCGCAGACAGTTCCACCATCATCGGCAACCAGAAATTCAGATCGAGGACTGTCAAAATTTTCCTCTATTGAACGTTGGGAATGCCAATCGGCGCAAATCGCATTGACCTTCTCAACACCGTAAAGAGCATCGTAAGTCGCATGCCAAGTTTCGACGAGAAGTTCGCGAACCTTCGGAAGATCAGCGCGCGTGGCAGTTCGAACCCAGATCATTCAATTCCAAGTTTCTGCTTCACCAACTCCTGAACTGCCTGCGGGTTGGCCTTGCCGCCGGAAGCTTTCATCACCTGCCCGACAAACCAGCCAGCTAGATTAGGCTTCTCCTTCGCCTGCTCCGCCTTGTCCGGATTGGCAGCGATGACTTCGTCAACGGCAGCTTCAATCGCACCAGTGTCGGTTACTTGCTTCATCCCGCGCGATTCAACGATTTCAGCCGGATCACCACCCTCTTCCCAAATAATGTCGAAAAGGTCTTTGGCAATTTTGCCGGAAATCGTGCCTTCCTTGATAAGATCAATGATCCCGCCAACCTGATCAGGAGATACCGGCGTATCCTCAATTTCCTGGCTAGTCTCGTTTAGCTTGCCAAGAAGGTTATTGATCACCCAGTTGGCAGCAGTCTTGCTGTCACGACCCTCAGCAACCTGCTCGAAGAAATCAGCAATTGCCTTTTCCGAAACCAGAATGGAAGCGTCATACGCCGACAATCCCTCTCCAATAAACCTGGAGCGCTTCGCATCCGGCAGTTCCGGCAGATCGCTTTTCAGCTGATCCACATAGGCCTGACTGAATTCAAGCGGCAACAAATCGGGATCGGGAAAATAGCGATAATCATGCGCGTCTTCCTTGGAACGCATGGAGCGTGTTTCGCCCTTGGCCGGATCGAACAACCGCGTTTCCTGATCAATCGTGCCACCATCTTCAAGAATGGCTATCTGGCGACGGGCTTCTGATTCAATCGCCTGACCAATAAAGCGAATGGAGTTGACGTTCTTGATCTCACACCGCGTACCGAAGTCACCGCCTGGCTTGCGAACGGAAACGTTCACATCAGCCCGCATGGAACCTTCATCCATGTTTCCATCGCAGGTGCCAAGGTAGCGCAAAATGGTGCGAAGCTTGGTGATGTAAGCCTTGGCTTCATCAGCGGAACGAAGATCGGGCTTGGAAACAATTTCCATCAGCGCTACACCCGTACGGTTAAGATCAACAAAACTCATCGTTGGATGCTGATCGTGCATGGATTTGCCTGCATCCTGCTCCAGATGCAGCCGCTCAACACCGATTTCAATGTCCTCAAAATTACCCTGCTTGTCCGGCCCGACGGAAACCGTGACAATCCCCTCACCGACAATCGGATCCTTGAACTGCGAAATCTGGTAGCCCTGCGGCAGGTCGGGATAGAAATAATTCTTGCGGTCAAAGACCGAACGCAGATTAATTTGCGCGTTGAGACCGAGACCGGTACGGACCGCCTGCGCCACGCATTCCTCGTTGATTACCGGTAACATGCCTGGCATCGCCGCATCAACCAGCGAAACATTGGCGTTCGGCTCTGCACCGAATTCAGTCGACGCGCCTGAAAAGAGCTTCGATTTGGAAGTCACCTGCGCGTGTACTTCCAGTCCAATGATGATTTCCCAATCATCGGTGGTACCGGCAATAAAGCGTTTGGGGTCAGGGGTTCTTGTGTCTATCAGTGTCATGCTCAATTTCCGTAATTCTTTTATCCCAATACCCGGTCCAGATCGCGGATCAAGTCTTCCGGGTCTTCCAGGCCAACCGACAGGCGGAAAATTCCGTCACCGGCATAGTCGCGGTAGCTTTCCAACTGCTTGCCTTCAAGGCGGAAGGACGTTTCCATTAATCCTTCGGTCGGCATCCAGAAGACCAATGTTCGGTGGTGGCCAAGTGATACCGCATAGTGGATGATCTCAAGTTCCTTGGTCATCCGCGCGGCAATGGCATCGCCATCCACTTCCGAGCCCACCTGAAACGCCAACATGCCGGAAAAATTCTGCATTTGCTGTTTGGCGAGATCATGTTGCGGATGGCTTTTGAGCCCCGGATACAAAATCTTTGTAACCTTCGGATGCGCTTCAAGAAACTCCGATACAACGGTCGCGGTTTCCTCATGTGCCTTCATGCGCAATGGCAAGGTTGCAGCACCACGGGCAATCAGCCATGCGTTGAATGGTGACATCACACCGCCATGATGGATGGCCGCTTCCAGATTGAGGGCTCGAATATCCTCAGCGGAACCCGCAACCGCGCCGCCAACTGCATCTCCGTGACCACCAATATATTTGGTGACTGAGTGCATGACATAGTCGACGCCAAGTTTCGCCGATTGTGTGGCAATTGGTGAAGCAAAAGTAGCGTCACAGGAAACCTTCGCACCAGCCTGATGGGCAATGTCACAAACAGCCTTCAGATCAGTTAGCCGCATGATCGGATTGACCGGTGTTTCAGTATGAACAAGCTTCGTGTTCGGTTGAATGGCATCGGCCACCGCATCCAGATCACTCATGTCTACGGTAGAAACTTCAATGCCAAACCGGGGCAGCGTATCGCGCGCCAGTTCGGCGACACCAGCATAGGAAACGTCGGAAACAATCGCATGATCACCTGCGCTCAGCGTGGTCAGGAAAATAGCAGCCGCTGCTGCCATGCCGGAAGCTGTACAAAGGCAAGCCTCTGTTCCTTCCAAAGCGGCAATCTTCTTCTCCAGCGAAGCAACCGAAGGGTTCGCCCAGCGCGAATAAAGAAACGGGCTGTCATCGTTGAGATCGTGGGCCGAGAAGCCCGCAGGCTCGTCCACCACATAAGTAGACGACATGACGATGTTGGGTGCAGAAGCGCCAGTCACCGGGTCTGGTCCGTCGCCCGCGTGAATGGCAGTCGTGCGCG
Organism: Hyphomicrobiales bacterium; assembly: GCA_021775455.1. GTDB lineage: Bacteria > Pseudomonadota > Alphaproteobacteria > Rhizobiales > Rhizobiaceae > JAALLB01. Next base: position 70,853 of record JAJFHU010000020.1, read on the forward strand.
TGCCGATAGGTGCGTTCTTGATCACCATCTACTTCTCCAACACTTCATCTTCCATGGCGATGGAATGGCTTACCAACTGACGCCAGAGGGTTGCGTAAAATTCACCATCCAGACCATGTTCGTCCGCCAGTCGCCTGGCGTTGGCGATCACCGCTTCCACCCGCTCCGGCACATTGGCAGGGATGTCTTCAACCTGTTTGATCTCCGCCGCCCGGTTGATGTAGCCCTCGCGCTCCGCGAACAATGCGAGCAGTTCCACATCCAGCCGGTCAATTTCAACCCGAACGTCCGGCATCGATTTGCAATCAGATGGTTGAAGCCTGGCTGCCATTACCACCACTTCTCCGGTGTAAACTTGCCTGCTGCCTGTTCAATGATGTGACTTGCCTGAAATAGTTCTTCTTCAGCAAACGGCTTGCCAATCAATTGAAGACCTAGCGGCAGCCCTTTGCTGTCCAGACCCGCAGGAACCGAAATTCCGGGAAGTCCTGCCATGTTCACCGTCACTGTGAAGATGTCGTTCAGGTACATTTTCACAGGATCGGACGCCATTTCCTCATCCCCGATTGCAAATGCGGAAGACGGCGTTGCAGGGGTCAGGATTGCATCCACACCATCGGCGAACACATTTTCAAAATCACGCTTGATGAGTGTGCGGACTTTCTGGGCCCGGAGATAATACGCATCATAATAACCGGATGAAAGCACGTATGTACCAATCAGAATTCTGCGCCGAACCTCATCACCAAAACCTTTGGCGCGTGTTTGTTCATACATGTCAGTGATATCGTTTCCAGTCTTGCGCAAACCGTAACGCACGCCATCATACCGGGCGAGGTTGGAAGAAGCTTCCGCAGGCGCCACAATATAATATGTTGGCAGCGCATACTTTGTGTGAGGCAGGGAAATATCGACAATCTCGGCACCGGCATCGCGATACCATTCAATGCCTTGCTGCCATACCGCTTCAATGTCATCCGGCATCCCATCAATGCGATATTCCTTGGGAACACCAATTTTCATGCCTTTAACCGATTTGCCTATACAGGCTTCATATTCCGGCACGGGACGATCAACAGAAGTTGTATCCTTTTCATCCACACTTGCCATGGATTGCAGCATGATCGCAACATCGCGCACATCACGCGCAATTGGTCCCGCCTGATCCAGCGACGAAGCGAAGGCTGCAATACCCCAGCGCGAACACCGGCCATAGGTCGGCTTGATACCAACCGTTCCGGTAAAGGCAGCAGGCTGACGAATTGAGCCTCCTGTATCAGTGGCCGTAGCACCTGCACAAAGATGGGCTGCTACCGAAGCTGCCGAACCACCCGATGAACCGCCAGGAACCAATGCAGAATTGGAACCAGCCTCGCGCCAAGGATTTTTCACCGGTCCATAGTACGAAGTTTCATTTGATGAACCCATGGCAAACTCATCCATGTTGAGTTTGCCAAGCATCACCGCACCATCATCCCAAAGGTTCTGGGTGACCGTTGACTCATACTCCGGCTTGAAATTGTCCAGAATGTGCGAGCAAGCCTGGGTGTGAACACCGCGAGTGGCGAATAGATCCTTGATCCCGAGTGGAATACCTTCAAGAACGCCAACTTCACCCTTTGCGCGGCGCCTATCGGAAGCCTTGGCCATTTCACGCGCCTTGTCACCCGTCACCGTGATGTAAGCGTTGAACGTTTCGTTCGCAGCATCAATTGCCGCCAGATAAGCATCGGTCAGTTCCACGGATGTAATGTCACCAGCGACAAGCTTTTCTCGTGCCTCTGCGATGGTTAGGGAAATCAGTTCACTCATCTAATTCAACTTCATTTCGTATAAACTGTTGTAGTTTGAAGCGGCGTTTCACATTCAATTTTGAACATTCATTCAATAACCTTCGGAACCATGAAGAAATTGTCTTCACTGGCAGGTGCGTTGGAAACGATTTCCGCAGCTTTGTTCCCGTCAGTCACCACATCTGCTCGCTTGCGCATTTCCATCTCGACAACGGAAGTCATCGGTTCAACACCGTCAACATCAACTTCATTGAGCTGTTCAACAAAGCCAAGGATTGCATTGAGTTCACCTTGCATTCGCTCTGCCCGTTCATCGGTAACAGCAAGACGGGCAAGTTTCGCAACGCGTTTTACGGTATCAATATCTACTGACATGGAATTTCCTGAAAACTGGTTTGGAAGCAAAACTGCTTCCGTTTTCTAGCCTATAACCTTGCTGGCAAAAAGGTTCAACCAGCAAACCGTCACACGGTCACCGAACTGCCTACATCCATTTCCCGGACTCGATTGGATTGTTCCTCCATCGCAGCGATGAAAGTATTCGCAGTCTGGTCAATTATCGGAAAAGTTCCGTAATGGCATGGCAAAATCGTTTCGAAGTTGAAATATCTCCGACAGGCAAGCGCCGCAACCGCACCACCCATGGTAAAACGGTCGCCAATCGGCACCATTGCGACTTGCGGCTTGTGCAATTCCTCAATCAGCGCCATATCGCAGAAAATATCCGTGTCACCCATGTGATAGACGGATTTCTCACCTTCAATGTGAAGAACCAGTCCGTTTGGATTGCCGAGATAGACATTGTTCCCGCCCTCGGTTTGAGTCGAGGATGAGTGAATCGCGTTGACAAACGTGGTTGTAAACCCACCACAATCGACAGTTCCCCCATGATTTCCCGGATTAATCTGCTTGTCGCTAACACCTTGCCCAACGAGATACATGCAGATCTCAAAATTTGCGACCAGTTGTGCACCGCTCTTCTTGCAGATGGTGGCAGCACTACCGATATGATCATCGTGGCCATGAGTGAGCAAAACATGGGTCACACCATCGGCAACCTCATCAATATCGCCTTTCCAAACCGGATTTCCCACCAAAAACGGATCAATGAGCGCTTTCACCTTGCCAAATTCCAGTCCAAAGGCCGAATGTCCGTGCCAGGTGATCTTCATCTGCTGCTCTCCCATTTGCAATTGACGCAAAAACCCATCATAGAGCGGCAGTTTTCTCAAGCAAGCCGGTGTGTTGTGCAGAATAACATTGTCGAAATGATGGATTTGTTGGCGCTCCACGGAAAGGATGGACGACTCTTGGGCCTTGATCTGGGTACCAAAACCATTGGCGTTGCGGTTTCAGACACGCGCCTGACCATTGCTTCCGCACTCACCACCATAAACCGCAAAAAATTCACACCCGATGTGGAAGCCCTGCTTGCGATTGCCAAAAAGCACGACGCCTTTGCATTCGTGATTGGTTTACCGATCAACATGGATGGAAGTGAAGGACCGAGAGTTCAGGCGACAAAAGCATTTGTAAGAAACTTTGAGCGCCTGTCCGAACTGCCCTTTGCATTTTGGGATGAACGGCTTTCTACGGCAGCCGCGGAACGAGCCATGCTGGAAGCTGATTTATCCAGAAAGAAAAGAGCAGAAAAAATCGATGCCGTGGCAGCGGCATTTATTCTGCAGGGCGCACTTGACCGGTTGCAAACCTAGGCTCGTTCTCTGCATTCTCGCGATCGAGGGTTTGCATTACACGAGCCCTAAATCCTGGATACCAGGATTTTCTCCAGCGGAACGCTGCAATTGCCAGAATCAGCAATGTGTCGATGAAAAATGTCCATGCGAGTTTGGACGGGATTTCCTCAGCAGGCATGTGAAGGATAGCGCTGTAAACGGCAAATATCCGGTCGTAAAAATCACGGGTAAGGAAAAACACACCAAAATTAATGTCGTTGACGGCCAAGCCGTACCATCCCCAAAAGAGGACCAGTGGTATCGCCCAGAGTATTAGAACTGCCCGCATCTTGTAGCCTTCCTATCCGCTCCATCATGAGTGATTAAAGGAAGACGCACAACGTAAACTATTCGTTAAGGTTAACAGGCATGGTTAAAATCAGAATTCTGGGCAGACAGTGTCCAGAATTGATGCTGCGTTGTGCCGATTGTCCAGCATGCCGTAGCTGCTGCGCCAAAGGCCACCCAGCCTGCTTTCCGTATAGGCGGAAGAAATGTTACCGGCCCCAAGGCGATTGAGTTCCGCCGCTGCAGTCGTAAATGCCAACTGCTCGGTCAAAATACGTGCGGAACCTGGATCATCCGCCCCCATTTTTACAGCCGTTCGGATCACATCGACTACTTTCGCCGCGCCGCTGCTATCAAGATCCCGTTCAAGAATGGACAATACCGCATCCGGTATTTCAGTGCTTTTGGAGACAACCCGCAATACATCCAGACACATCACGTTGCCGGATCCTTCCCAGATTGCATTGAGAGGCGCTTCCCGATAATGCCGGGCAAGGTTCCCGTTTTCCACATATCCATTGCCACCGAGGCATTCCATTGCCTCGTAGACCAGTGGCGGTGCGAGTTTACATACCCAGTATTTGATTACCGGTGTCATCAATCGGGCATAAGCAGCTTCTGCCGGATTTGCGGATGCACGGTCAAAGGAAGCCGCCAAACGCATTGCAAGTGCTGTGGATGCCGCAACATCAAGAGACATGTCCGCAAGGACACGTTGCATAAGCGGCTGATCAATCAGTTTTGCCTCAAACGCACTTCGATGGCGACAGTGATGCACCGCTTCAGAAAGGCTTGCCCGCATAATCGCCGCCGAAGCGTTGGCACAATCAAGTCGCGTGAGGGTGACCATTTCCATGATCGATGCTATGCCCCTGCCCGGCTCGCTAATCAGCACGCCTGTGCATTGTCTGAATTCTGCTTCTGCAGAAGCATTGGAACGGTTGCCCAACTTGTCTTTCAGGCGCTGAAACTCGATGCCGTTCGGGGAACCGTCGGGCAGATATCGAGGCACCAGAAAGCACCCAAGGCCTTCTTTCATCTGGGCTACAACAAGAAACGCATCAGACATGGGCGCTGACAGGAACCATTTATGCCCCGAGATTTCATAGGTCCCGTCATTTCTTTCCTTGGCCGTTGTGGACGATGCCCGAATGTCTGAACCACCCTGGCGTTCGGTCATTCCCATTCCAATGGTTACACCATCTTTCTGGCCAGCCGGCTTTTGCGAAGAATCATATTTGTCGGAAAGGATTTTCGGTTGCCATTCATTAAGAACCTTTTGACGTGACAACAACGATGCCACAGAAGCATTAGTCATCACCAACGGACACAGATGACCGTGTTCCACCTGAGCTGTAATATGCAGCCGGGCTGCGCGAGCCAGATTGCGGCAACCCTTTTCTGCATCATCTTCGCGCCAGACAGAAGAATTCAATCCTGTTGCAAACCCTCTCCGCATCAAGGCGTGATAGGCAGGGTGATACTCGACAACATCAATGCGCTGGCCTTTGGCATCATAAGTGTGCAACTCGGGAAGATTGGAATTTGCCAGATGTCCAAGCTTCAAAGTTTCAGAATGACCTGCCCACTGGCCATGCGCTTTCAGGTTCGCCTTTATATTTTCAGGCAAAGTAGCGGTCGCAAGTTGGAGAACTGGATCAAATTCATAGGTGTTGAACCCGGAAAACTCGGGAGACTGATTGTAAGTTGATAGATAGTCAGAGTTGCCTTGCGCCATTCAAATCCCTCTGGCCGCCGATGACCAATGTTTCAACAAGAACTACATTTAAATGCAGAGGTTTCGCATACAAGCCCGAAACCGGCTTTTACACATACCATTGATAATGGAAACCTATGTGTAAATTGAGGATTCAGCGAAGTTTGCAGGCCGATTTGTCAGGGGTGGCAATTCGCAGCCTTGTTTCTAACGATTTGCAAACTACGCTGCTGCATTCGAACCCAGGGGATCCACGATGGAAACAAGTATTGAGGTAAATGCGGACACCGCAATACTATCTACTCCTCGCTTTGAGGCACGCATGCTGTGCATCATCGCCGGGCCGCTAATAGCCGCATATCTTGCAGAAGCAGCCATTCTGCTGACGACAAAATCGATTGTCGGGAAACTTGGATACAAGGAATTGGCCAGTGTTGGCCTCGCCGGTGACTTCGGCCTTGAAATTGCATTTGTTTTCATAGGTGTACTCTCAGTTGTCGGTGTACTGGTAGCGCAGGCGGACGGAGCAGGAAACAAGGCAGATGCGGGAAATGCCGCCCGTCAGGGCTTCATCGTATCTTTGCTGCTTGGTATTCCGATGACCCTTTTGGTGGCTAATCTGGATTTGATCCTTGCACTGACCGGACAAGACCCAGAAGTCATTGCGCTGATGGGATCGTATCTGGTGCCATTTTCTCTAGGAATGATTCCGCTACTCTGGTTCTTTATTTTGCGAACGTTTGTAGCCTCGCTTGCCAAAACCGGCGCAGTCATGGTGATCTCTATAATTGCAATCGGTCTAAATTACATACTGTGCAAAACCTTGGTTGAAGGATTGTTTGGTTTCCCGGCGCTTGGAATTGCCGGTGCCGGATGGTCCATGTCACTTGTTTCGGTTTTCATGTTTCTGGCATTACTGGCCTACACATACATGACACCCACATTTCGCGGGTACGGATTGTTTCGTGGGCGACTGGTGTTTGATCCCAAAACCTGCAAGCAGATATTTTATCTCGGATTACCCGTTGCAGGAATTGTAATACTGGAAGCCGGGTTGTTTGCGGCAACTTCAATACTCTCTGGCGTTTTGGGTGCAATACCATTGGCTACGTACCAGGTCATCATTGCCTGGGTCGGTATCGCATTCATGACTGCGCACGGAATTGCTGAGGCCGGCATGATTAGGGTAGCGCACGGGATCGGTCGGGGAAGCATGCCAGCGGCAAGACAAGCAGGATTGCTGACCTTCGCAATGGGTATCGGATTGCTACTCATTCTAACCGCCATTCCGCTGAATTTCCCGGAACCGCTGGTGAAGATATTTTTGGAACCGAATGATCCCGGCTTTCCTGCTGTTCTTGAACTGACAACCCGGCTTTTGATACTCGCTGCATTCTTTCAGATTTTCGACGGATTGCAGGTGATGGCGTCGCTTGCGCTTCGCGGGTTGAAAGACACTTTGGTACCATTGTATCTGGCAACGATTGGCTATTGGGTATTTGGCGTTGCAGGCGGATGGTATCTTGCATTCCCGCTTGGATTGGGCGTGGATGGCCTGTGGTGGGGAATGGCTGTTGGATTAACTGTTACAGGTAGCTTGCTGGCGCTACGGTTTCTGATTTTGACGAGCGCAAAACCCAATTAAATTCCTACTTCAGCAACAATCCGCCATCTACAACCAGATCAATACCGGTGATGTAAGATGCTCCATCGCTCAATAGAAAAACGGCAGCCGATGCAAGCTCTTGCGGAGAACCAACACGTCCAAGCGGAATGTGTGTGCCTACATCTGTAACCTTATCCTCCGTATCCCATCGATCCTGCAGGGGAGTAAGTGTAAGACCTGGATAGATTGCATTGGACCGGATGTTGTCAGCAGCCAACTGCATCGCAAGAGACCGCGAAAGCGCACCTACCCCGGCTTTTGCAGTAGAATAAGCATCCTGAGGAACTGGATCACCACGCAAACATTGTATGGTTGAAAAATGAACCATTGCACCGCCGCCAGTTTTCTTCATGTGAGGTACCGCCGCTCGGGCCGTATGCACCATGGATTTCAAATTAATGTTGAACACCTGATCCCAGATCTCCAGATCCATATCCAGCAGAGATTTATCTTTATCGAACCACAGAACTCCCGCGACATTGGCCAGAAAATCTATCCGTCCAAATCGTTCAGCACCTGCATTGATTGATGAGTCGACAAATTCCTCATCGGTCAAATCACCCTGGCAATAATAGCGTTGATTTGAAGTTCCATTCAAATCTTCAGGTTCTGATTTAACGTCGATCAAAATTACAGAACCACCCGCATCAAGGATCATGTTGGCAATTTCCTTGCCCATGCCGCCACCAGCGCCCGTCACAATTGTTACCCGTCCGGTGAAATCGTACTTGATCATGGAGTTCATGTTGATTGGTCCCATATTTCCTTCCATGCAAATGACATCTCATGCACACAGATCATTGGTAAAACTATTCTGCCAAGTGCTTCAGTATATCAAGTGCTTCCTGATCCCGCCCCTCGGGAACGAACAAATGATCATGATAAAACGCCGAAACCGGATTTACACCCATGTCGTGTTTCGCGAGCTCCGTGGTAATTCGCGCGATGAACCCGACCGCTTCCAGAGAAGAGTGCACATCAAGCGTTATCATTCTGCTGGGAAATTCATAAGGTAAACCATGCGCCTCAGCCTCCTCCTTCAACAGGATCAAGGTCAAGCCTTCATTTTCCCGAAATACCCATGCGAGGTGCTACATCATTCGGCACCTGGTCTTCTGCGACTGTTACAAACACATAGATGCCATCAACCAGCTTGGCAGAGATCGTCTTCAACAGTTGATTCAGGTTCCTTTCACCACTCATGACGTTTCCTTTGCTGCAACCTTGTCCAGCCCTTGCCTTTCAATCCAGAATAATATCGGAATGGACAGAACACCAATTATCGCAAAACCTGCAACAATTGGCGTTACACCACCATCGAAGCTTTTTCCTATCGCCCATCCGAGTGGCAGGCCAATCATGGTAGCAAGAAACCCATGCAGGGCAGCTCCAAGACCGGCCATGTGCCCAATCGATTCCATCGCAAGGGCACCAAAGTTTCCAAACATTATACCGATGCAAAAGAAACTCAGAAGTAGCCATGTCATGAACATGAAGAACGGCGGGACACCGTCGTAAAGCAGTACCAAAATCAGGAACGTAGATGAAAGAACGGTTAGTCCGGTCATCGCCCATCGGGAGAGCGGGCGCATTCCCATACTCATGACAAGTTGTGAATTGACTATGGAAGCAAAACCGATCGCCAACGCTGCAACGCCGAAATAGAAAGCGAACATTTGCCCGGCGCCAAATACGGTTTGAAATATTTGTTGCGCTGAACTCAGGTACCCAAGGAACGGCCCAAAAATCAGCCCGGTAGTTAGCGTATAACCGATAGCGGGGCGTATTTGAAAGAATTCGGCAACCCCGTTCGCAATGGTGGCAAACGACAGATCACGCCGCTTGTCGCTAGGCAAAGTCTCCGGTTGCCGCACTCCAAACCAAACAAAACATATAGCTGCAAGTATGAGCAGCAAAATGAATGTGGCGCGCCAGCCACCAAAATAAATCAGTCCTTGACCAATTGCCGGAGCAATTGTCGGGACGATGATGAAGACTGCCATGACAATGGACATGATTTTCGCCATCGCCCTGCCCTCATAACCATCGCGAACAAGGGCAATGGTTATAATTCGTGGCGAGGCTGCACCGAGTCCCTGCAGCGCCCGTCCAATCAGCATGGCGTTGAAACTGGTCGCAAATATGCAAATCAGGCAACCGACAGTGAACAGGATATAACCAGTATAGATAATTGGTTTACGACCATACCGATCGGATATCGGCCCTACAAATAATTGCCCAATTGCAAATCCCAAAAACAGGGATGAAATGACCAATTGCGCGTCATTTGCGTCCTGAACTCCCAAATCTCGGCCAATAACATCGAGCGCCGGCAACATGACATCAGTCGCCAACGCAACGATTGAAACCATCAAAGCGAGCAAGACTACAAATTCTGCCAGAGGAAGTGGATATCTCGGATCATTCATGCTGATCGGGTTATGGGATCAAGGCACAATTCACAACTACTAAATTTTATGAGCAGGCAGTCACACAATGCCGGTTCGGCTATATCCTTCGATGACAACCTTGCCTATAGCTCTGCCGGTTTCCTCCCGGCGACGGGCTTCCTGATAGTTGACAACGTGGGCTACAGTTTATCAGTTTAAATCCGGTCAAAGTGATAAAGCTTAAGTGTGACAATGCTGCGGATACCGAACTTAAATTGAATCATCAGTGTTTGACTCGAAGTATGTTTCTGCAGCCCGGATATAAACGGCAAGAGCAAAAACTAATACAAGTGTTGAAATCACCAGGTCTCCCCGGCCAGTTATCGAGCCATTGAATTCAATAATGGAACGCGAAGCTCCATTATACGTCACTTCGATTAGATCAACGATGATAATGATAAACCCTGCAGCAACAAACCCTATCGCAAATATGGGCAAATAATTTTGAATTCCCCTATCACCTTTACAAACAGCAACCAGCAGAATTGAAAGTATGAATACTGTAGCCAGAGCAAAAATAGCCAGCATTAGCACTGATATCAGAGGAACAGATATTATCGCCAAATAAACGGTATCACTGATTGCGAAATTGATACCCAGCCGGGAACCAAAAAATTGACCGGCATTTTCAAGTAATGCCGCCACGTCATAAAAAGAAGATACGGCGTAAAAGCATAGCAACAGAACAAAGGACCATAGTCTGCGTTGCCAAATACACAGAGCGAAAAAGAATGAAGCCACAATGAGTTTCAGGTGAACGTAATTCGTCCAGAAATCAAATCCTCCATCAAACCCAATTCCCAAGCCCGAGGTCAATGCAATTCCATCGACCAATATCAAAACAACAAGCAGGTAAATCGGACCCGTCGATCTTACCTTGACCAAGAACTTGCTGCACAAACGCATCGCAAGATTTAGGGTTTTGTATGGTTTTATGTGTTCTGCGCTTCGGTAAGGTAACTGGGATGTTTTCCATATATTGTGGGGCATTGGCTCTCCAGATCACGAAGCCACGGCCTGTGGCTGCGAGTAAAGATTGCTCCCCCATGTTTTTCACCTCAGTTTGATATTTCTAAATTGCGTTTTTGTGACGCCTTGGAGTGCTGTTGCCGAATAATGCTCAAAGTGAAATGTGCTACTTCGCTACAGGATCACCGAGTTTTCCCTAAATCTCCATCGAACAACTGTCATATTTCCGTCAAACAAGCGTGCCGTCATACAAGTGTGATATGAGGAATCCGCCTGATTCCATGCCTAGAGGATCTAACAACGGCTAAGCATATGGTAAGATTTTTGTCACTTGTTCTAATTTGTTTCCTGTTGTTTCTGGCAATAGGGATTTTTGAAATGGTAAGGGATGGTGAGCCGATTACCTATCAAGAGCTGATTTTGGAATTTGCAGAAGCGGCCGTGATATTCAGTGCCGTTGCCTTGACATCATTGATGGCTTTTGAAGTTCGAAAGCTACATTACGAGCGTCGAGAGATGCTAAGAAAACTGGAAGAGACCGCCTTTGACGGCACCCAGTGGAAGAGCTTGGCCAACCGTTACCTTACAGGACTTGGTAGTTCGATAAGTCAGCAGTTCAGAAAGTGGCAACTAACCGCCAGCGAAGCTGATATCGCATTGTTTATGATAAAAGGGTTTTCGCATAAGGAAATCGCCGGATTTCGTAACTCAAACGAAGCAACTGTTAGACAGCAGGCGAGTTCTGTATTCAGAAAATCAGGTTTAAGAAACCATAGAGAATTGTCTGCATTTTTTCTCGAAGACCTGGCAATTGTCCAGGATGAGATAAGTTGTTTGACAAGCTAAATTTTCGCCTCAAGCTGTGATCAGACATTGTCCATTAAAAAACGCGTACCATATCCTGATACGCGTTTCTAATTTTCAAACCCGTTGGTAACTAACCAGCAGTTACTTGCGTCAGTGCCGTATCAATACTCTCAACAATCTGATCAAGGTCATTTTTGGTGCAAATCAATGCGGGACTCAAACACAGTGTGTTGTTGAACCCTTTAAGCGAACGGTTAGTCATCCCGATAATGACACCATCGTTGACCATGCAGGCACTAACCACTGCCGATGCAACGCTTTCATCAACTGCCTCGCGGGTATCACGATCCTTGACCAACTCCGCACCACAGAAAAGACCCTTGCCACGCACATCACCAACAATTTCATGCTTGGCTTTCAGACCTTCAAGTTTTTCGAGCAGATATTCACCCATTTTTGTGGTGTTCTCGAGAAGGTTTTCATCTTCCAGAATGCGCATGTTTTCAAGCGCAGCCGCAGGGCCGGCAGTACATCCACCAAAAGTGGAAATATCGCGGAAATAACTCATAGGATCAGATGGATCAGCCTTGAACATCTGGAAAACTTCTTCAGTCGTCACCGTACAGGAAATTGCTGCATATCCAGATGCAACACCCTTGGCCATGGTTACCATATCGGGTTCAATACCGTACTGCTGATAACCGAACCAGGTACCGGTACGACCCATGCCGCAGACAACTTCATCAATGTGAAGCAGAATATCGTACTTCTTACAGATTTCCTGAACTCTATCCCAATACCCTTCCGGCGGAGTAATCACACCACCACCAGCAGTAACAGGCTCAAGGCAAAGCGCACCAACCGTGTCCGGGCCTTCACGCAGGATGACTTCCTCAATCGCATTGGCCGCGCGGATACCATAATCATCCACCTCGCCCCACTGCGAACGATACTCAAGACAATGCGGAACTTCCACAAACCCCGGAGTAAACGGACCGTATTGACCCTTGCGTTCATCCTGTCCACCGGCAGACAACGTGGCGATAGTTGTGCCGTGGTAATCGCGTTGGCGGTACAAAATCTTGTGTTTCTTGCCACCATATTTGTTATGGGCAATCTGGCGAACTATCTTGAAGCATTTCTCATTTGCTTCAGAACCGGAGTTTGAATAGTAAACCCGGCTCATGCCCGGCATTTTTTCTATCAGCTTTTCAGCAAAAAGAGCGCCCGGAATGCTTCCGGCAGATCCTGCAAAGTAATTCATTTTCATAAGCTGATCGCGAACCGCATTGGCAATGCTTTCGCGGCCATACCCCACGTTTACAGTCCAAACACCACCGGAGACTGCATCAATATGCTCGCGTCCAGCCTGGTTCCAGACACGCATGCCTTTACCTTCGACAATGATGTTGGGATCGGTCGTGTCAAATTTCGCATGTTGAATAAGGTGGTGCCAAACATGAGCCTTGTCCGCTTCTACCACGTGGCTGATATCATTCTGAGTCAGCATTTCATTCATGGCGGTTCTCCAGATATATACCCTGCTGCCACAGGCTAGCAGATTTCTTGTTTTGAGCCTAACCTCAAATCAGGCGAAACGGATGGCTCCAATTGTCACATTGCGCTGGTCCAGACTTGTCCCATTGCGAACCGTATTCAGGGTGGTGTTTCCTGCGTAATACCTTCAGAAGTAACCATACAGTCGCTTTTCCCACCAAAATTGCAAATGACGCACAACAGGACTTGTCTAATTTGCCCCCCACCCCTATAGCTTGGCTTTTAATGAGCAATGAAAATAACTCTCTGCTGAAACCGTTCCCCCATCGCCATTTGCTGGGGATAGCCGAGCTTTCTCCGCAGGACATTTCCCTGTTGCTGGAGCGAGCCAATGAGGCCGTTCAGGTTTCCCGGCAGGAAGAAAAGAAAAAAGCTGTCCTTAAGGGACGCACTCAAATCAATCTGTTCTTCGAGGCTTCGACCAGGACCCAGTCTTCGTTTGAATTGGCAGGCAAGCGACTAGGCGCCGACGTTATGAACATGTCAGTTGCCTCTTCCTCGGTAATAAAGGGCGAGACCCTGATCGACACCGCCATGACGCTTAACGCAATGAAACCGGATTTGCTGGTTGTTCGCCACCAATCCGCAGGTGCAGTCGAACTGCTGGCCAACAAGGTGGATTGTTCGGTCATCAACGCTGGAGACGGTTCACATGAACACCCGACGCAAGCCCTGCTGGATGCACTGACCATTCAACGCAAAAGAGGAAAAATTGAGGGGCTGACCGTGGCAATCTGCGGTGACATTCTTCATTCACGTGTTGCACGTTCAAACATTATCCTGCTCAACGCCATGGGTGCACGTGTTCGTGTGATAGCACCTTCAACCCTGTTGCCGGGGAATGTGGAGAAACTCGGCGTGGAAGTATTCAGGCGCATGGAAGACGGGCTCAAGGATGTCGACGTTGTGATGATGCTCCGCTTGCAACGCGAGCGTATGGCAGGTGCACTGGTCCCTTCTGTGCGAGAGTATTTTCGTTTCTACGGCCTTGATGTAGACCGGCTCAAGATTGCAAAATCGGATGCCCTGGTCATGCATCCCGGTCCCATGAACCGCGGCGTGGAAATCGCCTCTGAGGTTGCCGACGGCCCTCAAAGCGTCATCGAAGCTCAGGTGGAAATGGGTGTAGCCGTCCGCATGGCAATCATTGAGACGTTGATATCGGCAGGTGGCGCCAATGGTTAAAGCCCGGAAACTGATGATAGCCGGCGGGCACATGGTCGATCCTTCACAGGGGTTAGATGGACCGGCTTCTTTGTTGATCAGTAATGGCAAAATCGAAGCCATCAACAAAGGCGCTTCAAATATTGCCGCTCCAGAGGGTGCCGAAACAATCGATGCAAGTGGAAAGCATGTCTTCCCCGGCTTGGTAGACGCGCGCGTCTTTGTCGGTGAACCTGGAAGCGAGCATCGCGAAACCATTGCCTCAGCCAGCCAGGCTGCAGCTGCTGGCGGAGTAACCAGCTTTATCATGATGCCGGAAACTGATCCGGTGATTGATGATGTTTCTTTGGTGGATTTCGTTCGCCGCGCCGCTCGCGATAACGCGATTGTGCGAGTGTATCCCGCCGCAGCAGTTACCAAGGGATTTGAGGGTAAGGAACTTTCCGAATTTGGCCTTCTTCAGGAAGCGGGCGCCGTCATGCTGACCGAGGGCAAACGTTCAGTTCGCAACAACCTCACATTCCGTCACGCGCTCACTTATGCCCGTGACTTTGGTTTGACCATCTCCAAGGAAACTGTGGAGCCTGATCTTTCGTCAAACGGTGTGATGAACGAAGGCCTTGTAGCCACCCATTTGGGATTGCCTGGTATTCCGCGCGAAGCAGAGATAATTGCGCTGGAACGTGACTTGAGAATTGCAGCACTTACCGGTGGAAATTATCACGCCGCAAAAATCTCGACTTCCGATTCAGCGAAGGCAATTGCTGACTATAAAAAACAAGGCCACAAGGTTACTTGCGGCATATCCATTAATCACCTCACACTGAATGAAAATGATGTTGGCAGATATCGCACCTATTTGAAACTGGCCCCGCCGCTGCGCTCTGAAGATGATCGCCAAGCCATGATCGAAGCACTTCGTGAAGGTACAATCGACATAATCGTCTCCAGTCACGATCCGCACGACGCAGATACCAAACGTCATCCGTTCGAAGAAGCAGCCGAAGGCGCAATTGGACTGGAAACACTGTTTTCAGCAGCAATGCGACTGTACCACAATGATGAAATCGGTCTTGCAAGGCTGATTGAAGCAATGTCGACGCGTCCGGCTGAGATTTTCGGATTACCGGGTGGCACTCTGAAGCCCGGTAGCAACGCGGACATTGCCATTGCAGATTTGGATGTACCTTTCGTGGTTCATGAAGAAATGATTGTTTCGCGTTCCAAGAACACGCCATTCGAGGGTGAGCGATTTAGCGGCAAGGTATTGCAAACACTCGTAGACGGCCACATCGTATACACCGCAACTGAGTAAAATGGATTTTTGCCATGCCTGATCCCATAAGCTGGAGTGCAACGCTGCCATATTTTTTAATGGCCCTGGTGTTCGGTTATCTGCTTGGATCAATACCGTTTGGTCTGATTATCACCAAACTTGGCGGCAAGGGCGATGTGAGAAAAATTGGATCGGGGAACATTGGCGCCACAAATGTACTTCGAACCGGATCAAAGAAGCTGGCCGCTGCCACGCTGGCCTGTGATCTGCTCAAGGGAACGGCGGCTGTACTTGCCGGACAGGCCTTTGGACCGGATACCGCTGTCATCGCAGGATTTGGCGCTTTCGTTGGGCATTGTTTTCCCGTTTGGTTGCGTTTTCGCGGTGGCAAGGGTGTAGCAACCTACATTGGTATCTTGCTGGGTTTTACCTGGAAATTCGCCCTACTCTTTGGCGGCGTCTGGTTGGCAACTGCATTGATCACCAGATATTCCTCTGCTTCAGCATTGGTTGCGAGCTTGGTGTTATGCATCGCCCTTTATCTGACAGGACTGGCTCAATTGTTTGAATTATTTGTGGCTCTCAGTGCACTTCTTTGGTGGCGCCATCGGGGGAACATTTCGCGATTGATAAAAGGTAAAGAAAGTAAAATTGGTAACTAAGCCTGATCTATCGATTGACGAAGAACCCCCAAACGGTCACTAATGGGTCGATATTTGTGCGGGTTAAGAGTGTGGGACCATGGCAAAACAAAGCCTGGAGCCGGGAAAGCGTTATTTTTCATTATCTGAAGAGCAGCGGCTCAATTGGTTGCGGTTAATCAGAAGTCAGAATGTGGGTCCGGCCACATTTCGCGACCTCATATCTCATTACGGCACTGCATCAACCGCCATTGAAGCATTGCCGGAATTGGCAAGACGCGGCGGAGCTGCCGCACGCATCAAGATATGTTCGGTTGAAGATGCCGAGTATGAGATGGAAAGGTGTCGATCTTCCGGTGCGCAGTACATCGCGTTGGGTGAACCTGAATACTCTCCCCTGCTTAGACATGCCGAAAGTGCGCCACCGTTGTTGTGCGTTAAAGGTAATTCAGAAATCCTGCAGTCCAAATCCGTGGGAATAGTAGGCTCCCGAAACGCTTCAATTTCCGGCATGAAACTGGCTCAGCGACTTTCGTCCCAATTGGGTGATGCCGGATACTGCGTCGTTTCAGGTTTGGCTCGAGGCATTGATGCTGCTGCACACAAAGCAGCGCTATCTAAGGGCACAATCGCAGTCTTTGCTGGCGGCGTCGATCATGTGTTCCCGGAAGAAAACCGCGAACTGGCAAGTGATATTCTTGATAATGGAGGGGCTATAGTTAGCGAAATGCCGATGGGATGGAAGCCCCGAGCGAAAGATTTTCCGCGGCGAAACCGGATTGTAACCGGCCTGAGTATGGCCGTGCTGGTCGTTGAGGCCGCCAGACGTTCCGGATCTTTAATCACTGCACGCCTTGCAAATGAAATGGGCAGGATAGTACTTGCAATACCAGGGTCACCTTTGGACCCGCGTAGCGAAGGAACAAATGAATTGATCAAACAAGGAGCCTCCCTGGTTACCTCAATCGAAGATATTCTGGAAGCACTCAGTCCTCTGGATCCTGACGCAGAACAGGATTTGTTTGATATGAAAGAACCTGATGATCGATCGTTTGAGATGCAACACCCACGCTTACAGGATGCGGATGAAGAATTGCGCCAACGAATCAGGGATTCGATCGGTCCGTCCCCTTGCGAGATTGATGATATTATCAGATTTACCGGTGCGACAGCAGGACAGGTACAGCTTGTGTTGTTGGAGTTAAGCCTTGCGGGCAAACTTGAACGTCATTCAGGAAATCGAGTTTCACGGATTGATGGTTAGGGTCAGGACCCAAGGCCACAAGGCGTGTGACATATTTCAACATTAATCAGCCATGTATTCGTGCATGATCTTTTCAACCTTGGTCTTGCAAGCGGCTTCAAGAAGAGCAATTTCGATTAAATTTGCCAGGGTTTCTTCTTCCAGCAGAAGGGCTTGATCTCGCATTTCGTTAAGCATTTGTGTTAAATATTCCAGGCGAGTGCCGCGATCAATTTGCGCAAACTCATTTGCAAACTTGCGTGGTTCCGCGCTCAAAACTACCCGATTGCTCACAACTATATAAACCCACAGTTTTCCCCCTGCTGGTCAAGTTACCCGCCCATTTTGAAAAAACATGATTGGACGTTTTTACCGCTCCACCCGCGATTGCTTTCCAGTCTGTCAATATCAAGTCAATTACCGCAAAAAGTGTATTACGTCAATATGCTCTTAATACGTGCATTACAAATTAGAACAGCTAATTTCAAAAATAAACTTGACGATTTGCAAAAGCGTGTCCATTTCATTGGCCGCCGCACCGGGATGTCACCACCTGGATTAACCAATTGAACAAACCGCCAACTCTATTGAAAGACGGTCCTATTAAGATGACTCACAGTGTTGTAATTGTTGAATCCCCGGCAAAAGCAAAGACGATCAACAAGTATTTGGGCAAGGATTACACCGTTCTGGCTTCGTATGGCCACGTACGCGACCTGCCACCAAAGGACGGATCGGTTAAGCCGGACGAAGATTTTTCAATGTCCTGGACTGTCGATTCGAAGTCCAAAACACGAATCAGTGACATCGCAAAGGCAGTTAAATCTGCTGACAAACTCATTTTGGCAACTGACCCTGACCGTGAGGGGGAAGCAATTTCGTGGCATGTTCTGCAACTTTTGAATGATAAAAAGGCGCTGAACGGCAAGCCGGTTGAACGTGTGGTTTTCAACGCAATCACAAAAAAATCAGTTCTGGATGCGATTGCAAACCCACGATCCATCGATGAACCATTGGTCGAAGCTTATCTTGCAAGACGCGCGTTGGACTACCTGGTCGGCTTTACGCTATCGCCTGTGTTGTGGCGAAAACTCCCCGGCGCTCGTTCCGCCGGGCGCGTGCAGTCGGTCGCCCTTCGTCTCATTTGCGACCGTGAGGGCGAAATCGAACGATTTAATCCGGTCGAGTACTGGTCCATTATCGCCTCGCTCGCCAACCAGGAAAACAAGCAGTTCGAAGCCAGGATTGCCGAATTTGATGGCGACAAAATTCAACGCCTGGGCATCTCCAATGAAGACCGGGCGATGGAGATCAAGTCAATGCTGGATGGCGCAAGCCTGAGCGTTGAAAAGGTCGAATCCAAGCCGGCAAAACGAAACCCCTATGCGCCCTTTACAACTTCAACTTTGCAAATGGATGCAAGTCGATGGTTCGGATTTACTGCGCGCCAAACCATGCAGGTTGCCCAGCGACTTTACGAAGGCATTGATATTGGCGGAGAGACTGTTGGTCTGATTACCTATATGCGTACAGATGGTGTGCAAATCGCACCAGAAGCCATCAATCCAATACGCAGCCAGATTGCAAAAAGTTATAGCGATCGCCATGTACCAGAAAAACCGCGCATGTATTCATCGAAAGCGAAGAACGCCCAAGAAGCACATGAAGCAATTCGTCCGACCGAGATTTCCAGATTACCGGAAGATGTTTCCAAATTTCTCGATGATGACCAGAAAAAACTGTACGGTCTGATTTGGCGTCGCACCATCGCAAGCCAGATGGCATCTGCTGAGATTGAACGTACTGCCGTCGACATTCTTGCAGAAAATTCCGGCAAACAGGCGCGTCTGCGTGCCAACGGTTCGGTAATCCGCTTTGATGGCTTCCTGGCAGCCTACGAAGCGGCAAAGTCTCAAGGTGAAGATGATGAAGATGGAAAGCGCCTGCCAGCAATGTCTGAAGGCGAGGCGGTCAAGCGAGAAAACATTGAAGCAAAACAGCACTTCACTGAACCACCTCCACGCTACTCAGAAGCTTCGTTAATCCGAAAAATGGAAGAACTGGGTATCGGTCGACCATCTACCTACGCATCAGTGCTTTCCACCATTCAGGATCGTGACTATGTCACGCTCGACAAACGCCGCTTTATTCCGGCATCAAAAGGTCGGGTTGTTACGAGTTTCCTTGAAAGTTTTTTCCGTCGTTATGTCGAATATGATTTCACCGCTAATCTCGAAGAACAGCTGGACAAGATTTCTGCAGGTGAGTTGTCCTGGAAAGACGTTCTCAATGATTTCTGGAAGCAGTTTTCTGCAAGCGTTGAGGAAATCAAGGATATTCGCGTCACGCAGGTGCTGGATACGTTGAACGAAGATCTTGCGCCACTTGCCTTCCCGCCACGCGAGGACGGCTCAGAGCCACGCGCCTGCCCCAATTGCCCTGCTGGTCAACTGAGTCTCAAAGTCGGCAAGTTTGGAGCTTTCATTGGTTGTTCGAATTATCCGGAATGCAATTACACTCGTCAACTTGGGCAAACGGATGCCGAGGCTGCAGAAGCAGCAGTAAACGACGGACCCAAGGTGTTGGGGTCTGATCCCGAAACCGATGAGGAAATTTCACTTCGCACAGGTCGCTTTGGTCCCTATGTTCAAAGAGGTGAAGGCAAAGAGTGCAAACGCGCCAGCATCCCCAAGGGTTGGGATCCACAAACCATCGATTATGAAAAGGCAATGCAGTTGATCGCACTGCCCCGCGATGTTGGAGAGCATCCGGAAACCGGGAAAATGATGACTGCCGGAATTGGCCGGTACGGCCCCTTCGTACTGCATGACGGTTTGTATGCCAATCTGGACAATGTTGAGGAAGTATTCACTGTTGGCCTGAACCGGGCAGTCAGTGTGTTGGCTGAAAAATCCGAGAAGGGTGGAAGTCGCAGACGAACCGCCGCCGCGCTGAAAGAGCTGGGCGAGCACCCCGAGAAAAAAGGCCCGGTTACTGTAAAAGACGGGCGCTATGGCCCCTATGTGAATCATGGCAAGATCAATGCTACTCTTCCAAAGGACAAGGACCCTCAATCGGTCACCCTCGACGAAGCGCTGGTCCTGATCGCGGAAAGAGCCGCCAAGGGTGGAAAGAAAAAATAGCGGTTTGGCCAGCTCAAAGAAGAAATCACCGAAGAAAAATGCTGGAAATCCAGGCAAACTCCCGAGTCGCGAGCAAATTCTTGAATTCATTTCCAGTAACCCGAGGCACAATTCAAAGCGCGATATCGCCAAGGCCTTTTCAGTAAGCGGCAACGACCGGGCTGAATTAAAATCCTTGTTGCGTGATCTGATCAACGAAGGATTGATCGAGCGGCGCGGCAAACGGTTGGCTGAACCCGGAAATCTTCCTCCTGTCACAGTGATCGACATCATAGCCAGGGATCGCGACGGAGGCTTGCTCGCAAAACCTGCAAACTGGAACGAACCCGAATTTGGCAAACCGCCGCTAATCGAGATTTCCCGCAAAAAATCGTCCAAGGCGAAGTTGGCAGGCATAGGCAACCGCGTGCTGGCAAGACTGGAGCCCAAACATGGTCAAAAAGGTGTCTATACGGCAAGCATTATCAAGCTTCTGGAACGCAAATCCGGCGAAGTAATCGGAATTGTGCGAATAACTGACAATGGCCAGGTGCGTCTCGTCCCAACTGCAAAGCGGCAAGATGAACTTGAAATTCCAAAAGCCATGCTGGGAGATGCAAAAGACGGCGATCTGGTAACGGCAGAACAACTGAAATCCAGCCGACACGGTTTGAAACAAGCCCGCGTGACAAAGGTGGTGGGATCGCTGTCCAGCGAAAAGGCGGTTTCTCTCATAGCACTTCACGCCAATGGAATTCCCCACATTTTTCCGCAGGAAGTATTGCAGGAGGCAGCAGCAGCCAAGCCGGTAACCCAGGGTAAACGCGAAGACTGGCGTGATGTACCACTTCTTACCATCGACCCAGCAGATGCGAAGGATCACGATGATGCAATCTATGCAAAGCCTGATCCTGATGTAGCTGGTGGATACATTGCTTATGTGGCGATTGCTGACGTCAGCGCTTACGTATTACCCGGTTCGCCAATGGATCGCGAAGCTTTGTTACGCGGCAACTCGGTCTATTTTCCTGACCGTGTGGTTCCGATGCTCCCTGAGCGCATTTCCAACAATCTGTGTTCTCTTCGCGAACATGAAGATCGTCCTGCTCTTGCCGTCCGCATGGTGTTTGACGCTGAGGGACGAAAAACCAAGCACACTTTTCATCGCATCCTAATGCGGTCAGCTGCCAAGCTGTCTTATCAGCAGGCACAGACAGCCGTTGATGGAGAACCTGACGAAAAAACACAGCCACTTTTGAAAACCGTCCTGACCCCCCTTTGGGAGGCATATCGATATCTTTCACGTGGTCGACAGAACCGTCAGCCCCTTGATCTCGATCTGCCGGAACGCAAGATTATCCTTAATGACGCTGGCGAAGTTGACCGGGTGTATGTCCCGGACCGACTGGATGCCCATCGGTTGGTTGAAGAATTCATGATCCAGGCCAATGTTTGCGCAGCGGAAACACTGGAACGAAAAAAACAAAAACTCATATACCGAGCACACGACGCCCCGTCCCTGGAAAAACTCGAAAGATTACGGGAGTTTCTCGGATCCCTGAACATGTCGCTTGCCCGACCCGGCAATTTGCGCCCAATGCATTTTAACCAGATACTTTCCAAAGTGCGCGGCACTGAAAACGAAGAGCTTGTAAACCAGGTCGTTTTACGCTCGCAGAGCCAGGCCGAATACACCGCTGACAACATCGGTCATTTTGGGCTCCAGCTTACCCGTTACGCGCACTTCACCTCCCCTATCAGGCGCTATGCAGACTTGATTGTTCATCGTGCATTGGTCGGCTCGTTGGGGTTGGGCGAAGGCGCCATAACACCGGCCGAAGAGGCTCGCCTTGAAGAAATCGCTGCAGAAATATCCCTGACTGAACGACGTGCCATGCAGGCCGAGCGTGAAACCATTGACCGACTGATTGCTGCCCATCTGGTGGAACGCATAGGAGACCAGTTTTCTGGTCGCATCAACGGCGTAACCCGGGCAGGTCTGTTTGTCACACTTAACGATACTGGCGCCGACGGATTTGTTCCCATATCTTTACTGTCAGATGAGTATTTCATCTTTGATGAAAATCGTCACGCACTGGTTGGTGAGCAAACCGGATCGACCTACCAATTGGGCCAAAATGTAGAGGTTCGTCTGGCAGAAGCTGCTCCCGTTTCGGGTGCACTGAGATTTGAAATGCTGAGCGAGGGAACTGAAGGGAAATCCCTTCCACGCTCTCGAAATACCAACAAGAAACCTCATAATCGACGCCCCAAACTCCCAAAGCGTCGTAGAAAAAGGTAACAAGGACAATGAATACGGTCGAAATTTTACGTAATGAACCTGAGCGCCCGTTAATGCCCGCAATTCGTGCCGGGCTGAAAGGCAAGTGCCCCGCCTGCAAATCCGGTACACTGTTTTCACACCAACTGACAACACGCGACAATTGTGAAAACTGCGGCGAGGAGTTACATCACCATCGCGCGGACGATCTTCCTGCATATCTTAACGTCTTTATCGTTGGCCACATCATTGTCGGTTTGATGGTTATCGTCATGAGGTGGGATTTGTTGTCTGTTTGGCCGCTGACGATATTGGCAGTCCTGACCGCAATCTTCTTTTCACTTACGCTGATGCGGCCACTGAAAGGTGCAGTAATGAGCACACAATGGGCATTGAGAATGCACGGCTTCGGCGGCCATGACGAGTGATGAACGTACATTGGAAAGCGAACGGTTAAGGGTGGAGGCAATGATTGCCACACCATCCAAGCGCAATTTGAACCGACCACGAGAAAACACCGGATTTGTTCGCCCTCGAAATGCATCAACGATGATATTGATCGACGGACCGGCGAGCGATCCAAAAGTGCTGATGGGCAAACGCAACAAGGCGCTGAAATTCATGCCCGGCGCGCTGGTTTTCCCGGGAGGGTCTGTGGATCGCGGTGACGGATCGGTTCCCTGCTGCAATGAGTTGCACCCCAAAACTGCAAAACGCCTTAAAGAAAACATGCGCGGAAGACCAACACCTCGTGGTGTTCGCGCACTTGCCCTTGCTGCGGTCCGGGAAACCGCAGAGGAAAGTGGTCTTCTTTTGGGAAAACCCGGCGACTTCGCCCACCCGAAGGAAGACTGGGAACCATTTCGCAAATTCAGCGTTGTTCCTGCACTAAATGAAATTCGGTTGTTCGCCCGGGCGATCACCCCGCCGGATCTGTCACGTCGTTTTGACACCTGGTTCTTTGTAGCCCGAAAATCAGCGATAGCTTTTGAACCTGAAGGCGGATTTTATCCAAGTGGCGAACTTGAAGACCTCCAATGGATAAGCCCTCATGATGCCATCCAGCAAAATACCCGTGAAATCACACGCATAATGCTTGTCGAACTGATGAAACGGCTTGAAAAAGACACAGATCTCTCGGCGTCCTATCCAGCTCCCTATTATTTTGCCAATCGGGGTGTGTTTCAACGCAAGATAATTTAAGTGTTTACTCAAATTTCTCAGCTTGACCTGTTTTGATTGCCGGTCCAAAGCTGAGCGCATGACTGCGCCCTCCGTTACAACCCGATTCCAGATACTGCTCAAGGAAGCCGATGTGGTTTCCATCGCCGCCGCGATTGCTACCATTGCAGCAGTTGGAGCTGCTCTCAGCCTGAGTGGGCCATTATTGAGTTTGTTGATGGAACAACGCGGTGTTTCATCTTCCATGAACGGTGCCAACACCGCCGTTGCCGGCCTGGCAGCAATTGTCATGATACCCTTCATAACCCCAATGGCCCGCAGGTTTGGGGTCGTCAACACATTGAGCTTGATGATAATTTTAACCGCGGCGTTTCTTCTCGGTTTCTATTTTTTTGAATCCATGCCAGCCTGGTTTGTTCTGCGCTTTGCGTTCAGCAGTGCATTGGTAACAGTCTTCGTCCTCAGTGAATTCTGGATCAACTCAGCGGCACCGGACGCAAGCCGTGGGCTAATCCTGGGCATCTACGGCACTGTTTTGGCGCTCGGATTTGCAGCCGGGCCCGGAATTCTAGCGCTGGTTGGCACTGCGGGTATTTTGCCATTCGCGATTGGCGGCCTCCTGATCTTGTTTTCATTGGGTCCAGCCATGTATGCCCGAAAACGTCAACCAGTCATGGACGAGACCGGCAAAACTCCATCTGTGTTGCCATACCTATTCTTGGTTCCCACAGCGACGATGTCTGCATTTGTTTTTGGACTGGCCGAACAATCTGACCTTGCACTTTTCCCGGTTTTCGCCACACGATATGGCTACGAAGAAACCAGCGTTGCCCTCTATGTCACGGTCCTTGCGCTGGGACATCTGGTTTTTCAAATTCCGCTCGGTATCCTTAGTGACAAGGTAAAGGACCGGCGCAATTTGATGCTGGGTTGTGCTTTTGTTGGCGCCATCGGCGCATTGATGCTGTTGGTTGTGGTAAACTATGCATGGATGCTGGCCCTGTGCATATTCTTGTGGGGCGGAGTGACCGGCGGAATGTACACGGTTGGTCTCGCACACCTTGGGTCTCGGTTAACCGGGACGAATTTGGCCCAAGCCAATGCAGCGTTCATTATGGCCTATGCAGTTGGAATGATGGTGGGTCCTGTTTATACAGGAGTTGCGATGGACCTGATCGGTACCGATGGATTCGGATGGGCAATATTTACCTGCTTCGCGCTGTATGTGGCAGTGCATGCATTGCGGGTCACCATCTGGCGCGATTGACGTTCAAAACCACAGGCTGCACCAACCATGTCAGACATGTTCCTGCTTGGTATTACATATCCTGATCGGAGAATTCTAGATTGGCCGGGAATGGCTGCTCGGCGAACTTTAAGCCATTACCGAATTATACCAAATCTCAATACTGTGCCATTTTCTGTAGGTCTGCCAAGTTCAAGTGCCCAACATTGTTTTCCGGACCGTATATGCCCGCACCTTACCGGAAGCAATCAACCTGATTGCTTCCAAGGTCGGCATTTCGCTAGTTAGGCAAGGCTTCATAAGCAAGCGTTTCCAGATTATGGTGCTTTTTCTTCAAACCATCTATCTCTGAACCAAGTTCCGAAACCGCCGTCGTCAGCTCCTGTTGCAAGTTTAAGATTTGACCAATCCTGCTATCAATCATTTCGAGATCACGTGCCGAGTTCTGAAGCGGATCCAGGTCCTCACGCCCCTCAAGTAACCATATTAAAGAAACATTGTATAATCCGGCCAGCATTTGTAGCTTGTTGCCACGCGGTGAGCTATTCCCATTTTCCCAGTCGCGCAAGGTTTCTACAGTTATACCAAGATGTTTTGCGGCTACAGGTATTGTCATACTGCATCCGATCCTCGCATCTGAAATTCGTTCTGTTATTGTTGTATCGCCGTAAGAAATGGTAAATTCTCCTTGTTGCCAAAAAAGCTATTACTGGTAAGTTTAGTTGCCGCAAGTTGTCAACATGCGAATAAGGCGATTGTTAGATTTTATTATTCAAACTTGTACTTTTGGTAATATTACAAGGTAGCTGCCTTGGTGTCCTGGCAGGAAGTCACCTCCGCATCCAAGGCGTCCAGGGCGATTTCCAGTTCGCGCATTCGTGAGCCCTGGCCTTCTTCTTCAATCATGTTGCTTTCTGAAGCCGCGCGCTGAACCGCCCGTTCGTCTTCCAACTGGAGTTTCAGTTTTTCAATCTTCTGCGTTGCTGACAATTCCGGGTGTACCAAAATTTTCTGGATGGATGGGTAGGTAAACTTTTCAGTGTTGGGCATTGAAATTTCCTTCAATATGCATGATCCGGTAAATTCCGGATCATGAATCTGCTAGTTTTCTGCTTGGGTCCTGACCCTAAGCGCTAAACCGCGAAGCAGCGTTGTTCACCGCTTTTTCAAGACTGTTCCAGGACTGTTCCACACCAGCCTTCATGTCTTCCCAGGCACTATCACCTGACTGGCGCAAGTCATCTAGTTTGGCCTGCGCATCAAGCTGATGCTTCTTCAATTTGTCGATCTGCTCAAAATACCCGATTTTGGCATCTGCAGCAGCCTCCGAGGCACGCGCCTCCAGTGCTACAATCTCGGAATCCCACTTGTTCATATGAGCTTGTAACTTTTCAACATATGCTTCTTTCTTGGTCATGGTTTTCTCCCTTTTGGATTGATTTTGCGGACAAGTATATTTTCTCCGGCCTTGTCCTGAAGAGCCGTATTGGTGCAGGTCTAAAATTCACGTATTTACTGAATGGCCCTGCAAGCTTTAGTTCAGCCTTCTAAAGTGCGATTAGCACGAAGATTGTGCCTAAAACCGCAAGAATGAGTGAACCGACAAGCACACGTCTACCAGCACCATTGATGATCCCATGGCGTGCTTCAATGGGGGTCTGCTGGATGGCTGATGAAGTTTTTTCTTTTGTCATCGGGTATCCTTTCCAATTTTCAGAGCAGTAGGAGGCCATGAAGATGCCTATAAACTGCCTGATCACGTTTCATACCCAATATAGTCATTGATCTAAAATATTCAAATAAAATCAAATACTTATTGTACATATGCCATGTTTCTTGCGCAGCATCACACGGCTACCTCACTACTTCAGGCTACCACTTTCATGCAATGACCCTGTACAATGTAACATACGTATCTTACTCAATTACCGAGATTGAGTACTACTGAAGAGGTTACTGATGCCCCGTACAGTCGGAAAACGAACTGAGAAAATTCAACTGATGTTGAATGATGATGAAATCAGGACAATTGATGATTGGCGTTTTGAACACCGCCTGCCGTCACGTGCAGCGGCAATTCGTGAACTTATAAGCAGAGGTCTTAGCACCACTGAATTTGCTGATCCATCGGAAGGTAAATCATCTGGAGGGTTTGCAGTTGTGACGCCTCCCGATGAAGGCGATAAAAAATAATTTATGGTGTGTGGCTTCCAACATTTGGAAGAACATCTTAACTGTGACTACAATCTGGTGAATCAGAAATTGATTTCCACTTTGGTTTTCCATTTCCGCGATAAGGGCACGGCAAGATTTGGATCAAGCAAAACTACTTGAAAGAGAAACTGCAACCATCCCAAGTTTGATCGACACCACCTTGACATTCGGTCGCCGATGAGTAATTTGCGCACAAATAGCGGATCATCACCGGGTGTTCCGTTAATTTCTTTTTCAAGAGACCGAAATCCGCCCGTTTGGGCCAGGCAGGACGAACCATCATGGCAAAAGCCACTACCATCAAAATCAAACTGGAAAGCACCGCTGATACTGGTTATTTCTACGTAACCAAAAAGAACAGCCGTACCATGACCGACAAAATGGTTAAGCGGAAATATGATCCGGTCGCGCGTAAGCACGTGGACTTCAAGGAAACCAAAATCAAGTAATTGGCATCGATAAACTGAAATGCAAAAGCCGCCAGATTGGCGGCTTTTTGTTTCATCCGTGCGCTGCAGCTATCTTCTTTCTGGAATATCCACAAGCTTGCCACGAGGAATTTCAGCCTGCTCATCATAAAAAGGCAGATCCACCAGTTCGCCATCTTGTAATGAACCGTCCCGACAAACAATTTTGACAGCAGTACCGGGACCATTTTCAGTACTATCCATTCGGGCAATCCCAATACCATGGCCGAGATAAGGTGAAATCGCACCTGCAGTAATAACACCTGCGCACTTGCCTGCTACTTCTACTGCACCACTGATAAGTGGTTCGCCGCTTTCGCATTTAACGCCATGCAGCCTTGGTTCACGAATAGCATTTGCAAGGGCAGATTTACCAATAAAATCACTCTTGTCCTCATCGACAAAACGCCCCAATCGGACATCATACGGCGTTGTGGTTTCATCAAAATCGGAACCTGCATTTAGAATGCCGGCCTCTATCCTTCGGATGTTCATCGCATCAAGGCCAAAAATTTCAAGCCCGTGTGGTTTTCCCGCCGCGTTGATGTGTGCCCACAATTTTTCTGCATCATGGTGCGGCTCGGTATAAAATTCCCATCCAAGTTCATTTGTATAACCAGTGCGGGTAATCACAACTTTCTGCCCACCAAACTTTACCTTGGCGATTGCAAAGTAGCCGAATGGTTCCGGCATCCCGTCGTCACTGGCCGCCTCCAAAATCTTCAAGGAATTCGGCCCCTGGATCTGCGAAACAAATACATCGGGGTCAGTAATCGCAACGTCCATACCCCTGGCGTGCGCTTTGGCCCAACTGTAAAAATCACCATCAGCCTGGGCATACCAGAATATATTATCCTCAAGTCGAAGCAGGATACCATCGACAATCAGCCCACCATCGTCATAACAGGCAAGCCCATAAGCACAACGGCCAACCTTCTGTTTAGTGATGTCCTTGGTGAACAGCTTGTTGAGTAGCCGCTCTGCATCCGGGCCTTCAAATTGAATGGGGAACTCACCGGTATTCAACAGAGCGGCTTTTTGGCGAAGCCTCCAGTAACCGTCCTCTGTTGAATGGTCATCGAAACAAACTGCCATCAGGCGACGATTGTACACGCAGTAATGAGGCCCCTTCGGGCGTTCAATTTCATGGTAGCAATGACGTGTAATTGAATAGTCCCAACCAGCTCCCGGCATCGTCGTTACAAGATCCCGAGATTTTCCGTCACTTGATCGCATTGTCGTCTTCCCTTTCAAGTTTCTTAATTTAGCATTTCTAACGATGCCAATTTTCTTTACGTTGATAAAACCACGATTTTTACCATAACTAGGCAATGTAAATCGGAAAATTGATTTGATCTGAATATTGGAGTTAGATTTTCTAAATTAATGTATGGCTAATTGGATACCATCCCTAAATGCATTGAGAGCATTTGAATCCGTTTCACGGCACTTAAGTTACCAATACGCGGCACGGGAACTAAATGTAACTCCAGCTGCCGTTAAACAACTGGTGAGCAAGCTTGAGACATCCGTCGGCGGTAAATTGATTAGAAGAAACGGAAGGACACTTGAATTAACAAAGCGAGGCAATGCGGCTACGGAAGATCTATCAGCGGCAATGGCATATATCGCCCTGTCAGTTCGTAAAATGCGAACTGAAAAACGGGAAACACGTCTGATCGTTTCTGTAGAATCTTCATTCGCAACCGCCTGGCTGGTTCCAAAACTCGAACAGTTTCGGAAAGTTAATCCGTCGATAACCGTTTTGGTCGACTCATCCCAGAAAATTGTCGATCTGGATCGGGACGAAGTCGATATCGCAATTCGATATGGCGTCAATAGCAAGGAAGACTGGATTTCACATCGTCTATTCAATGATCTGGTTTTTCCGGTCTGCAGCCCTACCCTGGCTGCAGGACCGCCGTCTGTGCAATCACTGGCAGATCTTGCCGCTATTCCTCTGATACACTGGAACATGTCTCAATTGGAATGGGCACACGAAGCAAAGCGCTGGTTTACCTGGACAAACTGGCTTCGGCACGTTGGAGCAAATGACCTGATCACAGAAAAAGGTCTACACTTCAGCGATTACGGCCTGGCGGTCCAGTCCGCCATAGCCGGTCAAGGAATGGTATTGGCAAGTTGGCCCATATTGCGCGAACCAATTGATGCCGGACTGCTGATTGCTCCATTCTTGGAAGTTGTTTCAACTGATATCGGATACGATGTCGTAACCACCGCATATCAACAAACACGACCTGAAGCCGTTTCGTTCATTGACTGGCTGGTTGAAACTGCCAATCAAGAGATTTCGTTTCGAGTAATGTGACGTACATGATTAATCACTTTCTGCAGGCAGCCATTCTTTCGCAACTGATTCAACAAGCTCAGTCAAATCCCGCATTACCTGACCAGACGTGCGACTGAACTGCCAATACAATGGTACGCGAATGCGAACGTCTGGGTGCAACTCAACCAGTGTTCCTGCGCTCAAGAACGGCCTGACTGAAATTATTGGATGAAGACCCCATCCGACCCCATTTATGCAACACTGAATAT
This sequence comes from Hyphomicrobiales bacterium, assembly GCA_021775455.1. Classification (GTDB taxonomy): domain Bacteria; phylum Pseudomonadota; class Alphaproteobacteria; order Rhizobiales; family Rhizobiaceae; genus JAALLB01. The sequence goes on from JAJFHU010000020.1 coordinate 101,231, forward strand.
AGCCTTCATAGGAAGGCACCCAATGTGAGTTGCTGGAAAGTTCTTTTTCATACGCCAAATTCATCCATTGATTTAGAAGAGTATCCTTCTGGTTGAATGCGATCGATGGTGCACGGCCCAAACTCGCCGGATCAATCCCGTCGGCAAAAAATTTTTCAACAAATTCAGGACTTGCAATAGCTGCATATTCCAATGTGCCAAGTGGAACGCTTTTGAAACCCTGTACCGGTCTGGAATCTGCTGTAACGGCTGCCATCACATGACCTTCACGAAGTCGTTCCGCTGAAATTTCCTGATCATCCTGTATCAGGTCCAGTCGAACACCAAGGTCTGGAGACATTCCCGCCATAACCAGTGGAAACCAGGTTGCGATACTATCTGCATTCACCGCAATACGCAGGGCAACAATCTCATTTCCGCGCTTTACAGCTCCACCCGGCAATTCACCCATGACTTCTCGTTCAAGTAACCGAACGTTTTCCAGGTGCCTGACCACCGTATTGCCGACTTCGGTCAATTCGCAGGGCTTTCCCCTTACAACCAGAATCGCACCCATACGGGTTTCAAGCAGCTTGATGCGCTGAGAAACTGCAGAGGGCGTCAACCTCAAGGCAGCAGCAGCCTTCTCAAAGCTGCGTTCCTTTCCCACTGCTGACAATGCTTCCAGTAACCCATAATCAAAGTTCATTATTAAATATTCCTAATTACCGATCGAACAAATTAATTTTAGTGAAAAAGCCCCTCGCAGTAAACTGTCACACAGGTGCGCAATTTTAAAATACGGGGAGAGATACATAATCCCGGAAATTATTCAAAAAAAACACCGCACACATTTTGGAAACCTCGATAAAAATACAATAGGTCGCGCTTATTTAATACCATTTTCTTATATAGTGCAAATATTTGAGTGGTTTGTAGTTGGTTATGCTGCAATTGATCTGTCAATCGGGATAAAAGTCCTATACATCATCGTTTGATGATTATCGTGGCAACCAGGCTTCGAGGGCTTAACAACATTATTCACGAGTGTTGCCATCCATCCTGAAAATTCAAATTAACCATATTTGTTAACCCTAACAATAGGTTAACGTTGCCTGTATCATTTTAATCGCTCATGATTAACCTAATTGAGAGGTTATCTGATGCGGACAATCTTGAAATCGTGGGCTGTTCCGTTGTTTCCCTTCTGGGAATGTTACGGATTGAGCGTTTAAGGCGTTATTTTTGGCGTATTTCCGCTCACGCGCGAATTTCATGACCATATTCTTGCGGTTTACAGTGCAGTACCTCAATTGCCTGGCGACTGATTTCCAGTTTCTGTAAATTCGCATGAATTTCATGGTTTATTAATTTTTCCTAATTTCCGATCACACAATTTAATTTTAGTGAAACAGGTCTTCGCAGTAGACTGTCAATTAAGTTAGGCAACCGGGATAACAAAGGGAGACACAAATGACCCCAGAATTTATTCAAAATAACTATAGAGCTCATTTTCGAAAACTCGAAAAAAACACGACAAACCGAGCTTATTTAATATTAACTTCTTACATAGTTCAAATATTGTCATGTTTTGTAGTTGGGTATGCTGCATTAAATCTTTCACCGGAGTTAAAAATACCTTGCATCGCGATTTTGATGATCATATTGGCAACGCGGTTTCGGGGCCTGAACAATATAATTCACGAATGTTGCCACCTGACTTTTTGTGAAGATAAAAAACAAAATTTCCACGTGGGGTCTATAGCTGCATCCTTATTGTTCACGACTTACACTGACTATCGCAATGAACACATGACCCATCACATGCATCTCGGTGATTTTGAACATGATCAGGATTTTATGCATCGAAAAGTATTCCGTTTTGACGATAAACTGTCGCCAAAGGTTGTAATCCGGCACATTTTGACGCCAATTTTGTTAATTCACATTTGGCATTACTTTTCACTGAACTTCAGTGCACGCGATGGACGGGTTTATCAGATATTGAAATTCGCTCTGGCTGGCATGATTGGGATGGCACTGATTCTGGCCCCTATGGCAACCATCCTGTTGTACATAATACCGTTTGTGTGGATATTCAGTGCGGTGAATTACTGGACTGACTGTGTTGATCACGCAGGATTAATAACCCGCGATGATGTAATGGAGCAGTCCCGCAATATTTTTCTTCCGAAATGGTTGCGACCAATATTCTTTCCCAGAAATGATTCCTACCATTTGATCCATCATCTATTTCCTAACATTCCCGTTCAACATTTTGACAGATGTCACGAAATATTGATGAGCGAGTCCGAATATCGCCATACGGTTCGCAAAACCACCGGCAAGTTTGTTTTCGGAGTAGATATCGGAATAGAGCCTGAATTTGCCAATAATCATGGTTAGGGAGTGTCGTGGCAATTAAATGCGGGAACCCGATTATCTAACCCGATTTACGCAACAACCTCACCAAGGCAGAAAGAATGGATCAAAACACACTAATGGTCTGATAAAAATGGGGTCGGCCGGTTGACCGGCAATGGTACGAGGAGACCATTCATTCCAGTAACCGACCGACTGACCCCACGGACCCAGGAGATGCGGCGGACCTGAGCACTCCGTAGGGTATGGCCACCACCAAAAAGGAGGCACTGCCAATCCACGAAAACTGACTCAATTGTGTTGGAAAATCAACTATTTGGTAACCAAACCAAGCCACTGATTGTCTCAATGGTTAGCGTTAATCCTTAATGTTCATTGAGGTTAACCAGCCAAACCGCAAGCTTCTGTTCAATGATTGTGTCGCCAGAATTCGGATAAGTGATGAACGTATTGGTTGCGGAAACTCACGCAGCCTCTGTAACAACTCGGTTACGGCCGGCCCTTTTGGCCGCGTACAGCGCCACATCGGCCCTTTTCAGAAGCTTTTCTGGTGTATCTTTTTCATCATCCTCAACACATGCAATCCCCATCGAAACCGTTATCGGAACCTGCAACCCACCATTGTTGGCAATCACGGGATGCTCACTGATTTCCCGCCTGATTCGTTCTGCAACAACCTTTGCGAGGGCGATATCGGTATCCGGCATTATGACTACGAATTCCTCACCACCGTAACGAAAAGCCAAGTCAACGTTTCTAATGCTTTTGCTGATTCTTGACGCGCATTCCCTGATCACAGCATCACCAACGTCGTGCCCGTGAGAATCGTTAACCGATTTGAAATGATCTATATCACACATGATCGCCGAGAGAGGTTTGCCACTCGCTTGGGATTTTTCAAAAACATTTCCTAGGTGACTCTCAAGATATCGCCTGTTGTAAAGGCCGCTCAACATGTCCTTTACAGCCATTTCAACTGTTTGCTGCACTGACTCGCGCAAACAATCATTGTAGCGCTTGCGTCGTATTTGAGTACGTAAACGCGCCAGAAGTTCGTGCTCATCAACTGGACGGCGAACGTAATCATTGACGCCGATTTCGAGGGCTCTGCTGACTTTTTCTTCCTGCTCACCATCAGCAATCACCAGCATTGGCAAATTGCGAGTACGTTCTACAGATTTCAAGTGAGAACAAAGCCGCAAGCTGTCCACACCATTCATGTCGAGCGAGATGATTGCAACTTCGTAGTCTCCTTCCGCAACCCGGAACAGCGCTTCCTGGGCGTCGGTAACCACGCATACATCATTATCAACGGAAAGCACCCTGACTATTTTTTCATAAGAAGACGCCCGGTCATCAACTATTACGACCTTTCCGCGCCTTGATGGGCTATGAATGTCCTCAGTACTCTTGAAATGATTGACCGCCAGCTCATCACCATTTGCAGCCCTTAATCGAAGGTCATCGGTAAGCATTTTTAGTCGAACCAGGCTCTTGACCCTCGTAACAAGTGCCAAATCATTTACTGGCTTGGTCAAAAAATCGTCGGCTCCTGACTCCAGGCCCCTTACACGGTCTTCGGGTTGATCAAGCGCAGTTACCATCACAACCGGCAAATGCATTGTGTTTGGGTCTGCCTTCAAGCGTTTGCACACCTCAAAGCCGTCCATTTCAGGCATCATCACGTCGAGCAACACTATGTCACAATGGCCTTCAGCACATAGTGAAAGTGCATCCCTGCCGTTGGATGCAGTGAGAACATGAAAATACTCCGCCATCAGGCGGGCTTCCAACAACTTTACGTTGGTGTGTACGTCATCAACAACAAGAATACGCGCAGTCACTAATTTTTTCCTGTTCCCGGATAATCAACCATCACCAATGTAATGCTTGACGGTTTCGATAAACTTTCCAACCGATATTGGTTTGGAAATATAAGCTTCGCATCCGCCCTGACGAATTCTTTCCTCATCACCCTTCATCGCAAATGCAGTAACAGCGATAACGGGTATTTCCCGCAAAGAATCGTCTTCCTTGATCCATTTTGTAACTTCCAGCCCGGAAACTTCCGGCAACTGTATATCCATCAAAATCAGGTCTGGCTTGTGGGTACGGGCCAGATCAAGCGCTTCAAGACCATTTCGAGTCTGGATAATGTTGTATCCATTTGCTTCCAACAAATCGTTGAACAGCTTCATGTTTAGCTCATTATCCTCTACAATCATTACTGTTTTGGTCATTTCTCCCGCCCCGGGTAACTCAAATTGCGTGAATTAGGTATTGTAGATCCATCCAACTTTGAAACATAGGTGGATTTTATTGACGAATCGCAAACAAATCAGTCCGATGACCCCTCAAGATGCGACAAATTTGGCAATTTTCGCTGTTCAGCACCTTTCTGGTGACAATGAACTGCTATCCCGGTTCGTTGCGCTAAGCGGTATCGACCCGTCAGAACTTCGACAAATAGCCGATTCTGATGCTTTTATGATCGCTGTACTGGATTTTTTTATGGCTGATGAGCCAAGTTTGTTGGCATTTGCTGCTAGCCGGGGTTTGAATCCAGCCGATATCTCCAAGGCTCGTGCCATTCTTGAGCCAAACCAGCCCCTGGAAGAATGGACATGAGTGGCCTCCAGTATCTGTGCCGGGACTGTTTGAACTGGCAAAAAACGACCGAACGGTGCAAAAACTGCGGAAGCCCGCGTATCATAGGTCATTCAGAACTTAAAACACTGTCGATTGCCCATATTGATTGCGATGCATTTTATGCCTCGGTTGAAAAACGGGACAATCCGGAATTGGCCAACAAGCCAGTGATCATTGGAGGCGGGAAACGAGGCGTTGTATCTACCGCTTGTTACGTAGCGCGGATCAACGGTGTTCATTCAGCAATGCCCATGTTCAAGGCCTTGAAGGCCTGCCCGGACGCCGTGGTCATTCGACCAAGTATGGAAAAGTACAGCTCGGTCGGAAAAACCATCCGTACCATGATGACTGAATTGACACCGATGGTAGAACCTCTCTCTATTGACGAAGCATTCCTCGATCTTTCGGGAACAGAAAAATTGCACGGCGCATGCCCGGCAGAAGTTTTGGCAGGACTTGCAAAACGAGTTGAAAAAGAACTTGGAATTTCGGTTTCAATCGGCCTGTCCTATTGCAAATTTTTGGCAAAGGTAGCTTCGGACATGAACAAACCACGCGGGTTTTCTGTAGTCGGAAAGGAAGAAGCACTCGGGTTTTTGCGCAAGCAGCCGGTTTCAATAGTTTGGGGAGTTGGAAAAGTTACCCAGGCAATGCTTGCCAGGGATGGGATTCACGAACTTTCAGTCGTTCAGGATATGGAAGAGCAAGAACTGGCAAAGCGATACGGTTCAATGGGATTGCACCTTTTCCGACTGGCAAACGGTCGCGATAGTCGATCCGTTTCTCCAGGAGGTGGCGCAAAATCGATCAGTTCTGAAACAACATTCTTCGAAGATAAATCAGATATCGAACAACTGCTTCCAATACTTAGATCTCTATCCGAGAAGGTTTCCGCCCGACTCAAAAAGTCGCACATCGCCGGGCAAACCATCGTACTTAAATTAAAAACCGCTGACTTCAAATCGCGCACCCGGAACCGCCAACTTGCTGATCCAACCCAACTTGCAGATCGCATTTTCAGAACCGGAAGTGAATTGCTGAACCGGGAAATAGATGGCACCAAGTTTCGCCTTCTGGGTATTGGCGTTTCGACACTGGGGCCAGATGACAATGCTGATCCGCATGATCTGGTGGACATACAGGCTACCCGCCGCGCACAAGCAGAACAAGCAATCGACAAGGTCCGGGGGAAATTCGGCAACAAGTCAGTAGAATACGGATTGACCTTCAAGAAAAAATAAATACTATCAATAGGTTGTAACCAAAACCGGAATCAATTTTCAATAGTGCAAGTAGTCGACTCCAATATCTCGATTTTGGAAAGCTCAGCCTTCAAAGTGTACTCCGGATAACGCATGTGAACCTGCCGTGAGATGCCGTTTTCGTAGAGCATGAATGAAGTTTCATAGACGGGTAGAGACTCAGATTTGTTGGTAATGTTTTTGTCAAAGTAGCTAATTGTAACCGGCCAGGCTTCCGCCTGCGACAAACTCTGGGGCAAAGATACTTCCTCATCTTCAAGGGTGGATTCCAAAACCCGTGGCTTGCCTATCACGCTTGTGCTTGCGAGCACTTTGTCGCCATCTCCAGAACCATCAAATATATCGGCGGTAACAAAAACTTCTCCTGTCTTGGCCGCTTCAATGAGGGAGACAAGATGAGTATTCGTAAATTGTGACGGGTCCAGTTCCAGTCTCAGTTCTTCCGGTTTGGAAATTGTTACAACGGTCCCGGTTTCTTCCAAACCCGCTTTGCCTGCCAATTCTCTCTCGAGTTGCGTGTTCACAAGACTTCGATTTACGAAAGAGAATTGCTTGCCATCAGCACTTTCGTGTGAACTGACCTGCTGATCGGTCAAAAAACTGTCTGAGCCGGTTCTGATATTGGTGACAAACCGAAAACGCACTGCCATTCCCTCGCATTCGTTTCCCTTGATTTCATAGACTATCCGACCGCTCATGGTTTTTATCCCTGAACGCGGTTCGGCACTTTCAAGTTTGATGTTGTAAACAGCACGGTGAGCCGCAAGGATTTCAAATCCTGCGGCATGCACCAAATCACTCAGGGCAAAACTCAAAATAATCAATGCGGATGCGAGTTTTATCATTTGCTGGCCTTTCGGGAATCTGGAACACTGCATTGTGTGCCTTTTTGCGAGTCAGCAATCTTCACCATACAGACGCATACTACTGAGGCAATGCCATGACACTACAACTTTCAAAAATCGGTGAATCGCCGGTTTCCTGGCTAGGTAAAATACCGATTGCTCATCGCGGACTACATGACAAAACTCACGGCATTTACGAAAACACGCTTTCAGCGGCCATGGCTGCTGTTGAGAACGGATATGCAATCGAAGTAGATCTGCAGCCTGCTTCTGATGGAGTGCCGATGGTATTTCATGATTATACACTGGACCGACTAACCGAACATTCAGGTAACTTTCGCGAAGTTGCTTCCACGGCCCTGCGTTCCATTTCGATCATGAACACCAATGATTGCATTCCTGCATTGGAAGAATTGTTTAAAAAGGTTTCTGGAAAAAGTCCTCTGGTCCTTGAATTGAAAGGACAAAAAGAAACAGACGCCGGGTTCGTAGCTGCCATCGCAGAATTGGCGAAACGCTACACAGGCAAGGTAGCAATCATGTCCTTCAGCCACTGGTTACTTGAAGACGCCCGCGAAATTGCGCCGGAACTGCATTTGGGCCTGACCGCAGAAGGCAACAATGATTATTATGAAGCCCATCGAAAAATTGCAGAGAGTTGCAATGTGGATTTCCTGTCTTATTCTATTAAGGATCTCGATTGCGATTTCGTCCGTAATTTCCGACAAACCGGTCGCCCGGTTATTTGCTGGACGATCAGAACTGATGATCAAATTAAAAAGAGCAAAAAATACGCAGACCAAATGACCTTTGAAGGTTTCCTTCCCTGAGACAGGTCAGCTGGCATCTGGCTCACGATAATTGTTTACCCCGCGGAAAAGCACTTGGTGACTGAAAGCTTTCAAATACAGGTAATTTCCTCACTTGATGATGTGGAGGCATCTGCCTGGAATGCACTTCTGGAAGGACGGCCACTCAATCCATTTGTAACCCACGAATTTCTGCACGCGTTGGAAGCCAGTAAATCTGCGTGTGCGGAAACGGGTTGGCTTGCCCAACACTTGTTGCTGCAAACCACAAATGGAAAATTACTTGGTGCCCTGCCCTGTTATTTGAAAAACCATTCTCAAGGTGAGTATGTGTTTGATCATGGTTGGGCGGACGCATTTTACCGCGCCGGGGGAGACTATTATCCCAAGCTGCAATGCTCCGTTCCATTTACTCCGGCAACCGGACCTCGATTTCTGGTGCCGCCTTCAAACAATGCAAACGCATGCGCAACAGCTCTGGCGCAGGGACTCAAACAACTTTGCGATAAGATGCTTGTTTCCTCAGCACATATTACATTCATGGAGGAAGACCAGTGGAGCACAATGCGGACCATGGATTTTCTTTTACGCACTGATCAGCAATTTCACTGGATAAATGATGATTACAGGAATTTCGACGACTTTTTGGATGCCCTTTCTTCCCGTAAGCGCAAGAACATCAAAAAAGAGCGAATAACCGCGCATGCAATTCCCGGTCTTTCCATCGAGCACCTTACAAATGACAACCTGACCGATGAAGTTTGGGACCGGTTCTTTGGCTTCTATCAGGATACCGGTGCCCGAAAATGGGGACAGCCGTATTTGACACGTGGTTTCTTTACAAAGATTGGAGAAACTTTCGGCGATAGAACTTTACTGATTATGGCAAAGCGGGAAGGAAAATACATCGCGGGAGCCTTGAACTTCGTTGGTGAAAATTGTCTGTACGGGAGACATTGGGGTTGCATGGAAGATCATCCATTTCTGCATTTTGAGCTTTGCTATTACCAGGCAATTGAATTTGCGATCAAAAACGGATTGAGCCGGGTGGAGGCTGGTGCGCAAGGGGCCCACAAGTTGGCACGCGGTTATTTGCCGGTCAAAACCCGTTCGGCACACTGGATCACTCATCCTGGATTTCGCGGTGCTGTTTCGGATTATCTGATGCAGGAGCGCAAACATGTGGATATGGAAAATCGCACCCTGGAAACACATGCACCATTCAAAAAATCAGGAGAGCAGTAATGACTAGCACCTATGACAACGACAACATTTTTGCCAAAATCCTGCGCGGGGAAATGCCCGCCCACAAGATTTTTGAGGATGAGCACACTTTTGCTTTCATGGATATTATGCCACGCGGTGATGGGCATGCATTGGTAATTCCCAAAGCCCCTGCGAGAAACTTGCTTGATGCTGATCTGGAGACACTGACTCAGGTGCACAAAACTGTTCAACATATTGGTAAGGCTGCGATGAAAGCGTACGCAGCCGATGGCCTGACAATCCAGCAATTCAATGAACCAGCCGGCGGTCAGATTGTGTTCCACTATCATGTGCACATAATACCCCGATTTGATGGCGTTAAACTCAGGCCACATACGGGCGATATGGAAAAGCCTGAAATCCTTGCAGCAAATGCCCAACGATACATTGATGAGCTTGAATGAATCAAAATTGCAGCAAATAGTCGCAACCAACTGACTTAATTGGATTTTAACCTGCCATTCCTAAGATGGAACCGACGAAAATTCGGATCCCATTTGAAACTGGGCAGGCATCAATGCAGATTATCGAAAAAGCAGATTACAGCGTTAGTGAATTACCTTCTGCAATAGTAACCTCACTGTTGTCTACCGAGATGTTTATCGCTTACATATTTGCTGGTCTTTTGATGGGACTGACTTTCGTAAAAAGAGGTCCGTCATCTCTTCCAAAAGACAAGACAATAAAGGGTGTGCTTGCCTCAGTGGCAATTTTTGCCTGCAACATACTGCTCGCACCGATCTTGACCGTAGGTGTCTACTACACAACAAAATTTTACGAACTGGCGAACATACCATCTCTTTCCGGAGACATCTGGATTGGAACTCCGGTGTTTGCGGCTGCCGTAATCGCAATCATTTCAAAGGATTTTGTGGATTATTGGAACCATCGGATCATGCATACAAAATGGGTATGGCCGATCCATGCGATCCATCATTCTGACGAAGTAGTCAACGGCATGACGACTTTCAGAATACACGCTCTTGAAGCGCTGTTTATGAAAATGTCCCACATACTGGTGTTGAGTTGGATGGGCATGCCACCGGAAGCTGCTGCTTCTTCCTATGTATTGCTTATGCTCCTGAACATGTATGTTCATGCCGATGTGGACTGGAATCACGGACGGTTCAAGTTACTGGTCGCTTCACCACAATTTCACCGTTGGCACCATGCAGATTATCACGAAGCATACGGCAAGAATTTGGCCAATGTGATTCCCTTGTATGATTATCTGTTTGGAACCTACTACGATCCCGGCCCCTGTCGTGAGCGCATGGGCGCAAAGGGAGTGCCACACGCCGACGTGGTTGGCTTGATGGCATTTCCGTTCGTGGAATGGGGGAAGCTTGTTTCAGAAACCGGGTTGGGTAGATTTTTTCGGGGCACTTCCGATAATCAACCAGCCATGGATGCTGTAGTTGAAAACCCCTTGACGCCGGTCCGGCGCAGCGCTTCATCAAACAACTGAATTTCTTCTTCGCTTAACGAAACCGCCCGTGAATATCTCGGAGCGTGGCGATCGAGAAGCATATCACGATCGAATCCGTGGGTTGTATCCAGAAAATGGTCAATGCCATCCACACCAAATTCATTGAAATATCCCTGCATGACCGCATCGATATAGCTCTGCAACAGCATGCCATCTCCAGGCAAATATGATTTTTCTTGAGCCACATAAAAATACAACGCATCAGGAACAAATATCGGGGTCATGGAATTTCCAGCGGGATTCACAAACTCGATATCTCGCAGATCAATTGGGATCCGGTCATATCCAGCTTCTCGCTCATCAACCAGCATCAGGTTTTCAGCGCGATCAATCACAATCATTCCATTGATGGAACAAGATTCATCTTCGTGAATGGATAACAGGGCAACCGGATCATCCAACGTGTGCGTACGTGACTGCCAATGACGTCTCCAGCCTCTTAGCCGGGCTGGCATATGGTTAACAAAATCAGTTCTAAGTGTGTGCCGGTTTACCAGAGAACCAAACCCGAAATATCCGACCAATTCTTTACTCAAGATTGCCTTACTCCGTCCACGATCTGATAATCAGGATGATACATCGTCACCAGCTCTTCTGCTGCCGTTGGGTGCACAGCCATAGTGCGATCAAAGTCAGCCTTCTTCGCACCCATCTTGATTGCGATTCCCAAGGTCTGTGCCATTTCACCAGCATCCGGCCCCAGAATATGAACCCCAAGCACCTTGTCGCTTTCAGCATCACACACAATTTTCATTAGCATTTTTTCGCCTGAACCAGAAAGTGTGTTCTTCAATGGACGAAAATGCGCTCGGAATACATTCAGCTTCGTGTATTGCCTGGCAGCATTCTCTTCACTGAAACCGACTGTACCAATCTCTGGCTGTGTAAACACCGCTGTTGCGATAAACTTGTGATCCGGTTTTGTTGGATTATTTCGGTATTCGGTTTCAATGAAACACATGGCTTCATGAATTGCGACGGGAGTAAGAGCAACCCGGTTGGTCACATCACCCAATGCCCAAATTGAATTCACATTCGTCTTTGAGTACTCATCAACCTTGATAAATCCTCGCTCGTCAGTTTCGACACCTGCAACATCAAGGCCAAGCGATTTGGTAGTCGGATCACGACCAACTGCCAACATAACCTGGTCAGCAACCAGTTCGTTTCCGTTGTTGAGTTTTACGGATCGAGTACCATCGTCAGCTTCCCCGACAGATGTTATTTCTGTCTGGCACAATATTTCAATACCCTTCGCAGCCATCTCAACGTGAAGATTTTCTCGCAAATCATCGTCAAAACCACGAAGAATTTCTTCGCCACGATACACCACCGTCACCTTGCTACCCAGACCCGCAAATATGCAGGCGAATTCAAGAGCAATGTATCCACCACCATTAATGACGATACGATCAGGTAATTCGGTTAATTGAAATACTTCGTCTGAAGTAATGCAGTGTTCGCTCCCGGGCAGATTCGATAAACGGTTCGGCGCACCCCCCGTTGCAACAATTATTTTCTCTGCGGTGACTGTGCGATTTTCTGCCTGCAGATACACTGAATTTGGCCCGGATAGCACCGCCCTGGTATCAAGTATATCAGCCTCTACATTAGACAGGCCTTTTCGATAAAGTCCCTCCAACCGCGCAATTTCGCGATCCTTGTTGGCAATCAACTTTGACCAGTCAAAACGCGGGTCACCGACCTCCCAGCCAAATCCGGCTGCAGCGTCGAATGCTTCTGAAAAGTGGGAAGCATAAACCATCAACTTCTTTGGCACACAACCTCGAATGACGCAGGTTCCGCCAAAACGGTATTCCTCCGCGACACCCACTTTCTTTCCCAGTGATGCTGTTACGCGACCAGCGCGCACGCCACCGGAGCCACCTCCAATTACAAAAAGATCGTAATCATAATCTGCCATGGGGCATCCAATAACCACTTTAAAATTTTTGCAACAAAAAACCGGGTGAATTGCACAAATTCACCCGGAATTTATCACACGCTCAAAATTTGTTACTGCAATCCAGACGCATTCAATTTTTCGCCAACTGCTTTGTTCAAATCTCGACCAAGGCCAACACCCCAGACTTTTGCAGTTGCCTGAATTTCTCGGGCCAAAATTGGTGTTTCCTTGATAAGCTTCTTTCCGGTATCACTGGCGTAAAACTCGGCTATTTCGTTAAGTTCATCTTCAGTGAAAATTCGAGCATAGACCCTCGCAATTTCACTTTCCAGAACTCCACGCCGTGGAGCCAACTCGATTGCAGCATTGTCTACGATTTCAGTAATTTCTTCCTGAAGATCTGGTCGATTTTGAATAAGGGTTGTTTTTGTGTTTGCAGCCATACCTGGCAAAGCATTGTCAAACTGTCTTGTTGAGCCGATCGCATTGATAGCAGACTTTGCTGCTGCAATATGATCTTCAGAGATTTCCTGTGCCGATGTCGCATTAAAAAGTGCGGCGCTCAAAAAAGTTGAAATTACCAAAGCTTTGATAATTCGCATTATATGTACAACTGGTTTCATTTAACCTTACCTTCGGGTCTAAGTTATTGATTATCTGTCTGAAGCGGTCAAGCCTCCGCATCAAGCCGTCGCACACCCTGACTACCTGCCAGGAACACGGTTTTGGCGTAACCCAAAAAGAGACCATGTTCAACCACGCCGGGCACATTCAGTAGTGCGTTTGAGAGGCTCTGTGCATCCAAAATGCGGCCAAAAGATGCATCAAGAATGTAGTGACCACCGTCTGTGACAAATGGCTTGTTCCCATCCTTACGCAGTTCTAGTGTCCCCTCCAACCCAAGACAAGCAGTTGCTTTTTTTATTGCATTCCTGGTGGCTTCCAACCCAAACAAATTTACTTCAATAGGGAGAGGAAAGTTTCCCAGAACGTCCACAAGCTTGCTGTCATCGGCGATGACAATCATTTTTTCCGCAGCATGTGCCACAATTTTCTCGCGCAACAATGCACCACCACCGCCCTTGATCAAATCAAGTTTGAAATCTACTTCATCTGCACCATCGATGACCAAATCAAGTTCGGGAATTTCTTCCAGGTTTGATGTCGGAACCGCCAGTTCATCGCATAGCTTCTGGGTCTTTACGGAAGTTGTTACACCGACGATTTTGAGCCCTTCCAGAATTCTCTCCGCAAGCAGACGCACAAATTCGTCGGCGGTCGATCCCGTGCCGATACCAAGCTTCATTCCATCTTTCACAAACGGAATTGCTGCCCGTGCAGCTTCAATCTTTAGTTCTCGGCTCATTCAATGGCCAGCTTTCACACAATTGCGGAATCATGATTTTATAGTGCTGCCAGATATCATGTACTCCTCGCTGATGCCAATGGTATTGATGCGAAGTTGGTTAAAGTCTCACTGGCATGAATCATCAGCCTTCGCTACCAAGGACGTCGAACAAACAAACAAATGTTGAACCATGAAACCATTGATCATTTTCGACCTTGATGGAACGCTGGCAGACACAGCGCCGGATTTGTTGGCTACCCTAAACCGGGTAATCACACCGCACGGCCTTCAGTCTGCGCAACGCAACGAGTTTGGCACCCTGATCGGTCAGGGCGCACGTGCAATGATTCTACAGGCATTCGAAAACAACAACAAAACAATTTCAGAGGAACAATTGGATCAGTTGTTCAACCATTTCATTGAGGATTACTCGGACAACATCGCCAATGATACCAAATTGTATGATGGCGTTACGGCGGCAATGAACCAACTGGAAAATAGCGGCTTTGGATTTGCAGTTTGCACAAACAAGACAGAAAGGCTCGCCAAACAGTTATTGGAAGAACTGGGTGTCATGAACCGTTTCTCAGCAATCACTGGTGGTGATACCTTTACGTTCAAAAAACCAGATGGCCGCCATATAGAGGAAACCATTTCCCTTGCCGCAGGTATCCCCGGTCGATCAATAATGATTGGTGACTCGTTAGCCGACATTGCAGCCGCCAAAGAGGCTGGCATTCCATCAGTCGCGGTTCGGTTCGGTTATTCATCACAACCAGTCGAAGAGCTTAACCCTGACCGAATTATTGAACATTTCGATGAGCTCTCAGCAACTGTTGAAGCTATCGCGCAAACAATGTTCCGCTAGGATTTTAAGAAACCAGTCCCTGTCTGAGTATTCCGGCAACTTCAAAGTCTTCTTTGGTTCGCCAACCTACACACCAGTCTACGAGATCCTGAGCTGGCATCGGACGGGCGAAATAGAACCCTTGGGCATAGTTGCAACCATGCTCAATCAAAAACTCAAGCTGGGAAACGGTTTCAACACCCTCTGCCACAGTCTCATAGTTCAGGCTCTTTGCCATACCCAATATGGTGCGAACGATTGTCCGCCCATGCTCGTCATCCCGGCTGGTCAACATATCAACGAACGATCTGTCAATCTTGAATACATCAAATGGCAGGCGCGACAGCTGTGAAAGGTTAGAATATCCCGTACCAAAATCGTCAATCGCAAATCGAATTCCCAAAATTTTCAGGATATGGAAATGGCTTAGTGCCTGATCAGGATTCTGCATTGCCATGCTTTCAGTAATCTCAAGCTCCAGCTTGTTCGGATCAGCTCCAGATGCCTTGAGAACATCCATAACCTCATCAGAAAATTCTGCTCGCACGAATTCTGTTGAAGACACATTTACCGAGACATTCACGCCCAGGTTCAACGCATCGAAATTGACCAAATGCTTGCATGCCTCTTCCATTACCCAGCGGCCAATTGGCAAAATCAGACCGCAATCTTCTGCGATCGGTATGAATTCCATCGGCTGCATCATCCCCTTCCTGGGGTGGTTCCAGCGCATCAACGCCTCAACAGCGCGCGGACGACCGGTCTTGCAATCAATCTTGGGCTGGAAATAAAGCTCAAACTGGTTCTCCTCGAGCGCTATTTTAAGGTCAGCTTCGATCTGCATTCGCACAGAGGCCTCTCGGTTGAGCTCCTCTGAATAATAACGATAGGTGTTCTTGCCTTCCTGTTTGGCCTTGTACATCGCCATATCAGCACTTTTCAAAATTGTCTGATAATCTGACCCATCGCGTGGAAATGTGCCAATGCCAACAGAAGCTCCAATCGTGATTTTTGTTCCCTCGAATTCAAAGGGCTCGCTTGCTGCTTCAATTATCCGTTTGGCAACAATGGCAGCGTCACGTTCATGGCGAATTTCAGACAACAACACCGTGAATTCATCACCACCCAATCGTGCCAGCATTTGCTTGGTTTCTTCGCCTTCTTCTTCTTCCTCAAGGTCGAAATTGTCGACAGTCTTTAACCCGACCAAATCTTCCGCTCTCAAAACATTTCCCAAGCGTTCTGAAAATTGCAGAAGCAACTGGTCACCGATATCGTGACCATGAAGGTCGTTGACCCGTTTGAAGCCATCAAGGTCGACAAACAACAATGCTCCGTTTGACCCCCTCCTGCGGGAACGATGAATTGAGCGTTCAAGTTCCTTGCGGAAAAATTCGCGGTTTGGTAGCTGGGTTACCCGGTCAACATAAGCAAGTTCATATACTTGCTCGATATTCTCTTTCAGCCTCTCCACCATCGCCTTGACGGCAGTTCCAACTTCAAGAACTTCCCGTGGCCCTCCAATTACAATTTTTTCCCCGGTATCTTCACCAGATACCTGCATCACTGACACCGCAAGCCTGGACAGCGAACCTGTCACCTGATTGGACAAGGCTATTGCAAACAACAGACCCACTGCCAAAATCGAAACACCAACCAGGGCATTGGATTTCATGACGGACCAAACCGTGCTTGAAAAACTGGGGTAGTGATAGCGGGCTACAATTGAGCCAAAGGCTTCTTCGTTTTGTAGCAACGGTTCAGCAACAAGTATGTAGCCGTCTGAAACCCGAACAAATCCCTCTTTTTTCTCCAGCACTTCCATCTGCTCGATCTGAAAGGAATAGTTGGCGAAAGGAGCAGTATCGCCGCTACCATCCAAAACCAGTTTTCGCTCCCAATCGACGGCCTTAACATCTGCAACATGCGGCTGTGCGCTGAATTGGGAAACCGCTGCTTCCAGTTCAGATTTCGGGTTTGAATTAAACAGGCCTTCCAGGGTTTTCGCAGCCGCTCGTGTTTGCATGGCAGCAGTTTCCAGGCGCTGTATCCTGGTTTCCTGCAGCTCACGACTGCTTTCCAGCATCAACATGGAGGCAAAGAGCAAAATCAGCAGCCCTGTGACCAAGCACAAGAAACGCGCGTGAATTCCACTCATGGATTGAATGAACCTG
The DNA here is from genome assembly GCA_021775455.1 of Hyphomicrobiales bacterium. Taxonomy (GTDB): domain Bacteria; phylum Pseudomonadota; class Alphaproteobacteria; order Rhizobiales; family Rhizobiaceae; genus JAALLB01. The sequence continues at coordinate 118,187 of JAJFHU010000020.1, forward strand.
GATTTCATAAATTACCCCACTCCCGTTAACCGGAAGTCCTCTTTGGGCAGTACTTAACCGTAATTTGATCTAGATTTCGTAAATCGCAATGATCAAGTAATTCGTTATGTATACCAAACTGTTGGTGAGGTTAACAAACTACGAATATTTGAACCGGATTGGCCAAAATTTCTTTCGGTTTGAGTTGATTGACTGGCCAAAGCGAATAATCTTGTTCCAACATCATAAGCTGTGCTTTAGGCCATAGTACGAATTGCCATTGGGACAAATACAATTGAAAAGTAATCAAACCAAAAATCTGCTGATTGCGCCAAACCCGTCAGATCCTGCGCTTTCACAATCCGTAGTGGGTATTGATCATGAAGGAAATCCGGTCGAAACCCGCATTGTTCAGGAGCGTGCAATAACGCTTTATCTCAATTCCCAGGAAGTTGTGACAATCATGACAATTGGTGACCATCCAGAATTGCTGGCTACCGGTTATTTGTTGAACCAGAACATGCTATCAAACGCCGACAGCATAACTGGCATTGATTACGATGATGATTTGGAAGTTGTTGTAGTGAGGACAGAAAACAGCACCAATTTTGAAGACAAGATGAAAAAGAAGGTTCGCACTTCCGGCTGCGCCCAAGGTACTGTCTTTGGTGACATTATGGAAAATTTCGAGGCCAAAGAACTTTCAAAAGCAGCAAAAATCAAAACCAGTTGGCTCTACGCGCTGACAAAGGAAATCAATACTACACCAAGTCTTTATCTGGAAGCTGGCGCCATTCACGGCTGCGTATTGTGCCAGGAGGACAGGCCGCTTGTTTACATGGAAGATGTAGGTCGACACAATGCAGTGGACAAGATTGCTGGCTGGATGTTTGCCAACAAGATCGATCCGGCAAATAAAATATTCTATACCACTGGCCGGTTAACCTCGGAAATGATCATTAAGACGGTGATGATGGGGATACCAATACTGGTCTCTCGATCCGGTTTCACGGCTGCCGGCGTGGAATTGGCTCGGAAATCCGGCCTGACGCTGATCGGTCGGGCCCGTGGTAAACGCTTTCTCGCAATGTCAGGAGAACACCGCATTGTGTTTGATAACGAGGTATCGCCTGATATCGAAAACGAGGCCAGGCGCAAACGTGATACCTGATCCTGAAAATACGCTGGGTGTTATACTTGCCGGAGGCCTTTCCCGACGAATGGAGGGTACGGAAAAAAGTTTGCTCAAACTCGAAGAACAAACCCTGATCGAACGGGTGTCGGAGCGCTTAAGCAGGCAACTACACACACACATCGTGAATGCCAATGATAATCCAGCCCGCTTTGAATTCCTGAATCTGGCCGTTCAACCGGACACCATCGAAGGGCATCCCGGGCCTTTGGCTGGTGTGCTGGCAGGCATGCGATGGGCGGAAGAGAATAACCCGGATAAACGCTATGTTCTTACAGTTGCAGCAGACACACCCTTTTTTCCGCAAAATTATGCTTCCAAATTGTTTGTGGAAGTCTGCGCGAACGGAGATGATATTGCACTTGCAGGCTCAAACGGTCGCCGTCATCCGGTTTTTGGACTATGGCCAATCAATCTGGCGGATGAACTCGAAGCATTCCTCGTTCACGAAGAGGGACGAAAGGTTATGCAGTTCGTCCAAAGGTTCAATAATTGTACAGTGGAGTTTTCAACCGTTGACGGATACGATCCTTTCTTCAACGTCAACACACCCGAAGACCTGAAAATGGCAATATCAATTGCAAAAGTGATGGGCGCAGCATGAAGCGTAACAAGTGTATAGGAATCGCCGGCTGGAAAAATTCGGGCAAAACTTCTCTCGTATCCAATCTCATTGCAGAATTAATCGCTGACGGGTTGTCCGTATCGACAATCAAACATGCCCATCACAATTTTGATCTGGATCAGCCCGGAACCGATACATTCAAACACCGAGAAGCAGGTGCCGGGGAAGTCGCTATTGTTTCAAGTCGCAGATGGGCAATCCAGCACGAATTGGCGAATGAACAAGAACCTTCCCTGGATGATGTTCTGGAAAAACTGAGTCCGTGCGATGTTGTGTTGGTGGAAGGATACAAGCGCGAAAACATCCCGAAAATTGAAATACTGGCACCGGACACAAAAGAAAAAGACTATTTGTGGCCAAACGATTCGACAGTCTTCTTGCTCGCATGTGACAACGAAGTTGAAGGCTGCGATTTAGCCCAGTTCAACCGTTCGGATGCCAAGGCGATCGCTCAGGTAATTTCCAAACAAATTCTCAAGAGTGAGGAACATGGCTCAGAAATTCTCAAAGCTTCTGGATGACTGTTTCCTCCACGACAGCGACCGCTTGAAACATGGCGAAGCTCTCAAGATACTTGAAGAGCGCCTAAGCCCGATTGCCGGTACCGAGGGTATTGAATTGGCAAACCTTCATCGCCGAATTGCGGCTCAAACAATTGCTGCGCCACGCGATATACCTGCCCATGACAACAGCGCAGTCGATGGATTTGCCTACAAGGCAACCGACTTTGAAATGACGGGAGGCATATTCCCCTTAAGTGGTCGTGTTGCAGCAGGCGACGTTAGGCCATTCAAGCTCGACCCGGCATCCGCAGTCCGGATTTTTACCGGAGCCCCCATGCCTGAGGGAAGCGACACTGTTGCAATGCAGGAGGATTGCAATCTCGGCGATGTGGGAGGACGTCAGGTTGTTGAAATTCCAGTTGGCCTGAAAACGGGTGCAAACCGCAGACTTGCCGGTGAAGATCTTCATGTGGGAAATTCAATTGTAAACCCAGGCGATATCCTCCGTTCACAAGATGTGGGAGCACTTGCATCCGCAGGAATTACCGGGATTGAAGTCTATAAACCACTCCGGGTTGCATTGATTTCAAGTGGTAACGAATTACTGCGTCCAGGCGAAAAATTTGAAGCGGGCAAAGTATATGATGCGAACCATTTCATGATTTCGAGTCTCCTGAAAAACACTGGTGCGAAAGTTGTTGACCTTGGCATTTGCCCTGACAAACGAAATTTAGTCGAAGCATTGTTGACAGAAAATGCATCAAATCACGATGTAATGATTTCAACAGGAGGCGCATCGAAGGGCGAAGAAGATTATCTGATTGAAACCTTGGAAAAGATTGGCAAGTGTCATCTTTGGCAGCTTGCAATCAAGCCGGGAAGACCGATGGGATTTGGTCAGATTGGTGATGCGGTTGCATTCGTCCTGCCAGGAAATCCGGTCGCTGCATTTGTTTGCTTCCTGTTGTATGTGCGCCCGGCCCTGTTGAATCTGGCTGGCGCAAGTTGGCAAGAACCGGTACGATATCCCCTTCCAGCCGGTTTTGAGATGCCAAACCGCAAAACCGGACGTCGGGAATTTTTACGCGGCAAAATTGGAAAAGATACTGACGGCAATACTATTGTTAAAAAATATGGTAATGACGGATCGGGGCTGATTTCCGGCCTGCGAGAGTCTGACGGCCTGATTGAAATCAATGAAGATGAAATAAAAGTTGAGCTTGGTGATGCAGTCAACTTTATTCCATATCGGGAATTTGGAATAGATTAACCGGCCAATAACATCCCTAATGCACAATTGCATACACAGCAGCATCATGTAATTGATATAATTCATATTTTTGAGGGGCATCATGGCAAGTAAATCCGCAAGGACACGGGCCGGGAGGAAAAGCAACGGATTTGATGATGCAATTCCGGTTGTTCACTTAAAAGACATCCATAAAAGTTATGGAGACCTTGAGGTTATCAAGGGAGTCGAACTCAAGGCACGTGCCGGTGAAGTCGTTACATTGATCGGCTCATCGGGATCGGGAAAGAGCACCCTGCTTCGCTGTGCCAATCTCCTCGAAGTGCCCCAAAGCGGTGAAATCATATTTGACGGCAATCCGGTTCACTGGAAAGTAAAAGGCAGTGAGCGTGTTCCCGCGGATATGAATGAAGTCCGCCTGGTACGAACAAATCTCAGCATGGTATTTCAGCAGTTTAACCTCTGGTCTCACCTCACAATCCTGGAAAACGTAACAGAGGCGCCGATCACTGTTCTTGGTCGTAGTAAAATGGAAGCAGAGCAAACTGGAAGAAAATACCTCGAAAAGGTTGGTATAGTTGAAAAATGTGACGCCTATCCCGCCCAACTGTCAGGTGGCCAACAACAAAGAGCAGCAATTGCACGTGCATTGGCGATGGAACCGCATGCCATGCTGTTCGATGAACCGACAAGCGCACTTGATCCAGAACTCGAGGCGGAAGTTGTTCAGGTGATAAAAAAACTTGCCGCCGAGGGGCGTACCATGATCCTCGTCACGCACGACATGAAACTTGCACAAGATGTTGCAAACCATGTCGTTTTTTTGCATCAAGGAGTAATCGAAGAACAAGGAAACCCTTCAGAGGTTTTCGGAAACACCAAATCCAAGCGGCTAATACAGTTTTTGAGTGCAACTGTAACAGCTTGAAAACCCACTTAAGCGCTCAATCTAGGGATGAGAAACATGAAAAGATTATTGATTGGAGCAGCTGCGATTGCATTCTCCACCACGATTACTTTCGCCGACGTTGTTCGCATGGGAACCGAGGGAGCCTACCCTCCATACAATTTCATAAATGATGCCGGTGAAGTTGACGGCTTCGAGCGCGATTTGGGTGACAAGCTTTGCGAAATTGCGGAACTGGAATGCACTTGGGTGAAGAATGACTGGGATTCCATTATTCCAAACCTCGTTTCAGGTAACTATGATACCATTATTGCCGGTATGAGCATCACGGAAGAGCGCGATCAGGTTATAGACTTTACCGAAGAATATTTCCCGGCCGATCCAAGTGCATACGTTAGCCTTTCCAGCGCGGATGAGAGCGTTATCAATGGAGTTATCGCAGCACAAACCGGGACCGTTCAGGCAAGTTATGTAGCCTCATCTGGAGCCACATTGGTTGAGTTCAAAACTCCAGATGAAACTATTGCCGCAGTTCGTTCTGGTGAGGCTGACGCTGTTCTTGCCGATGACGCTTTCCTGAAGAAATTTGTCGAGGAAAGTGGCGGAGAGCTTAAGTTCGTCGGTGCGAAAGTTCCAATTGGCGGCGGAATTGGCATTGGAATAAGAGAGACAGATGGCGAACTGAAAGCCAAACTGAATTCTGCGATTCAAGCCATGAAATCAGACGGTTCACTGAACGCTTTGATTGTGAAATGGTTTGATGGCCGCGACGCACCTTACTAATCATTGATGACTGCCGGGGATTGAAAATCCCCGGCAGCAGTTGATTTCCTGCAGAAATCAACCGCCGATCGGAGTGTCCGTGCCGAAGCAAAGTCCCAATGTTGTTATTGTAGGAGCTGGGATAATTGGAGCGGCGTCAGCATACTATCTGGCAAAAGCAGGTTCAAAGGTTGCGGTTCTTGATGAATCAAACTCCCGAAATTCTGCGACACTGGCTTCATTTGGATGGATTAATTCCCACAACCCGGATAATGCGAATTATTTCCGTTTAAGGATGGAAAGCCAAAAACTCTGGCGAGCGTTATCTGCAGATTATCCGGATTTGCCGATACAATTTCCAGGCAGCATCGACTGGGACATGGACGCATCTTCCATTGATGCCGAATTCAACAAGTACAGGCAACTTGATTATGAATGTGAATTGGTTGGTCGGAGCCAAATTGAAAATCTGTCTCCCCATCTGAAGTCACCACCTGAACTGGCCATACATAAATTTGACGAAGGTACAGCGGATCCGCAACGCATCGCCCGGGCATTTATCGTTTTGGCCAAAGAACATGGCGCAAAATTTCATGACAATACAAAAGTCCAGGCGGTTGAAATTGGCACCAATGACAAATGGAAAGTTCTTGCAACTGAGGAAACTTTCCGCGCGGACGCGCTTTTACTTTGCGCAGGGATAAAAACTCCGACCCTGTTGAGAGAACTTGGCATTCGCCTGCCAACAGACAACAAGCACGGGCTGCTTGTTTCCACCAGCCCACTGGACATCAGGATTGACAAGATAATCAGCGCACCAGATTTTCATTTCTGGCAAAGAACGGATGGCACCCTTCTGGCGGGACGCAACCAGGCTGGAGACATGGATTCGCAATCAACGGATGCACTATTGAGCAGCCTCACTGAAAAGCTTTCCCGATATGTGCCCAATGGCAGCAAGTTGGAATTTGATAAAGTTATTAAGGGAACCAGACCGGTTCCATTGGACGGCATGCCGGTTGTTGGTCAAATTCCGATGTTGGGAAATTTGTACGTTGCAATGATGCACAGCGGCATTACACTTGCACCATTAATCGGTTCTTCCCTTGCATTTGAAATTATGTCGCAAAGCCCGAATGAAAACCTGAAACCGTTTTGCATTTCACGCTTTAATCAACACGAGAAACAGTCTGCCCTCGGGGCAAAAAGGGAGATGTCGGCATGATGGGTTTTTGCGCCGATCCAGCTACCGTTGAAGGCGTGAAGTGGTGGATGTGTTACCTGACCACCAACACGCATATTTCATTTTACAAGAGCTTTTTGGTGGTGCTGGCTCTTCTGGCACTAACTGCACCTTTGGCGATGTTGCTGGGGTTTGCAGGAGCGCTTGCACGCCGCTCCGGGATATTTCCCGTGAGCCTGATTGGCCACACCTACACCAGCATGGTGCGGGGTGTCCCTGATATCGTGTTCTTCCTGTTTATTCCCATCGCCATGGATCAGGCATTTGAACTCACGCGGCACAAAATTTTATGCCCGGAAGTCATCGGTCCGGTCTACCAAGGTAATGATTTCGTGGTTTGCACTGCCGCCAAGCTTCCGCTTTCAACCGCAGATGCCTGGGTTCACACAACTTACGGATTTTTCCTTGCCGCATTTGGTTTCGCGATTGTATTTGGTGCTTTCGCAGCAAATACAATTGATGGAGCACTCAGCGCAGTTCCCAAAGCTCAGTTAGAGACAGCTGCTGCTTATGGTATGACGAAGCGCCAGACATTCTGGCAGATTCACCTTCCTCAAATGTGGGGATTTGCCCTCCCCGGCCTATCCAATCTATGGATGATTCTGGTCAAGGCAACCCCGCTTTTGTTCCTTTTGGGTGTCGAAGATGTCGTCTATTGGGCTGGAGCGCTGGGAAAGACAAAAACAGCAGCGTATTTTGATTATCCGCATGGCGATTGGCGATTGGGTTACTTCGCTATGCTCTTGGTTTTCTACCTGTTTGTAACCTGGGTTAGCGAGAATTTTCTGTCCCGGATGCAGGCCAAATTTAATACCGGACAGGCCACAATCGGTGGCAAAAAACTACCGCAGGGAATTGCCCGATGAGTTGCCTGCAAACCATTTCAGATTACGCATTGCGATCAATCGGGATCGGCAAACGCCTTCTACCTGTCGAGGATATAACGCTTTGCGAACAATTTGTGCTGATCGGCAGCGGAATGATCTGGAACGTATACTACGCTGTGCTCGCCCTGTTTGCCGGCTTTTTCTTCGCAACCGCAATTGCCCTGGCCAAAGCAAGTAACAATCGGTTACTCAGCGTGCCAGCGAAAGTGTTCATATTCGTGTTCCGCGGCTCACCTCTTTTCATTCAGTTTTTTCTGGCATATGAAGCCTTCGTGTTCCTTCCCAAACTGGGAATGGATATCGATCTCGGATTCATGACCATCACTGCCGAAACGCGTTGGCTTACCAAGGCGTGGTTGGGCGGTCTTGTTGTCTTGTTTCTCAATACCTCTGCATACAGCGCAGAGATTTTTTACGGCGCTTACAACTCTGTGCCCAAAGGTGACATTGAAGCTGCGGATGCCTATGGAATGCAGGGATTCGCCAAGTTTCGGCGAGTCATTTGGCCGACAATGCTCCGCTTGTCCTGGCCTTCCTACACCAATGAAGCGATCTTCCTGTATCACGCGACAGCCCTGATTTTTGTCTCAAGCTTTCCCGCTTGGCGGCAAATGGGAGACGCGATGTATTATGCCCGTTACTTCGCCCAGAAGACCTTTAATCCGTTTGTCTGTTATCCAATAATTGCCGGATATTTTATCGTCGGTACGCTAACACTGATCTACGTGTTTGGGATCATCAACCGTCGCCTCAACAAACATCTTGATCCCGAAATCCGATCTCAATTGAAACTTCGCCCAAATTTCATGCGTTGATTCATATTGGCTGGGATCAATGTACAATTCATTCCGGTTTCGGCCTGAACACCCAGGTTCCACTGGCTTTGGGTTCGTAGTCCGCCCTCCGGGTCGACATCGATATAAATTCAACACCTGCCCAGCGGTTCGAAAAATTTCGGTAGAATCGTGACATGAAATGCCCACTTTGCCCGGTTGACTGTATGTAGATCGAACTGTCAAGATCTGAAAAGTCGTACACCGCTCGATAGGCACTCGCGGTCCGGTTACGATAAGGTTCGGTTTTGCTGAAATCAGTTTGGCCTCTGAGGAGTGTATAGGGTCCACCACTGGTTGGCACTACGATATTGAAGTACCTGGCTAGCAACTCATTTTGTGCAAAGGGTCGATGTTCACCATTTGCAACATGCAGTTTTCCATAGCGCCACTTGCGCCAGTCCCTTCCCTCTGTTTGACTGATTTCATCTGTCGCCATATCCAGCGACCTTCGGACCATTTGTCCGCAGCTTTCGGTTGGTGCCGTGTTGCGCTTGTCGCACCAGTCGCGCGCAACGGAATACCGAAGAATGTGCAATACTGCGTTCAGGCGTCCACGTTCAAAATATTTGTATGCTTTTCCCAAATCATCAAACAGCATTTCCCGGTGCAGGTTTTTGAACCACGCCATCATGATCAAGGGCTCCGGCCTGCTGGCATCCATCCTCCCATCCCAATCCTGCAGGGCCCGCAATAAAGGGTCACCAGATCCACTACCGCTGGTCATGACCTGAAATGCCGCATCGCGAAATTCGATCATCGCAAGCGAGAAATCATCTGCGAGTAGTTTTCGGGAATCACTTACATCCTGCTTTTTTCGGGTTTTGACAATCTGGTTCTCTAACCGAATTTGACGAAATGGTTCAGCCCAGTCGAATGTAATGTGGTGAGGATAATCCAGCAGCAGGAAGTTGGCATTTGCCGTGACAAATGCGCCTTCTGACGGGTTTGTGCCCTGAGGCAAATCTGAAAACGACAGTTTGCCCTGCCATTCATATTTTGGGATCCAGCCAGGCACTGGAGCTCGCCCGTGAATTTTGTTCTCCCGATGCCGGACAGGCGCGACGCCTGGTGCTATCAAACCTATATTGCCTTTGATATCTCCAATCACCATCGATTGCATAGGCGAAACATAGGAACGCGAATTCTCAATGTATTCTCCAACTGACCGCGCCTCAGTCATTCCAATGACGGCATCAACCGTTGTGTCTTCACCAGACAATGCAACCCACTTCAGGGCGGCAACGTGTTTATCAGGCAATAGAGTTTCGAGATTTTTGTATTTTTCCGGCAATACAGGACCGTGGCGGGTTCTACGCCTGACAAATTGATAGTCCGCCCCACCGGCAACTTTCACCGTTATCGGCTCCTCAATAAACGTTTCCCAGCCCGTTTCGATGCGATACTCCTTTGGATTTTCAGGATTGATTTGTTCAATAAACAAGTCTTGGGAATCGAGCACCGTTGTTGTAATGCCCCAAGCCACACTCTCATTTCTACCGACCACCATCAAAGGTAATCCCGGAAGGGTCCCGCCGATCAAATGCCGGACTTCCCCCTGATTTCGATACTTCAAATGGGCCAGATAAAACGCCGATGGTGCAGTCAGCTCCAAATGCGGATCATTTGCCAATATTGGTTTTGCGCTAACAGTCCTGTCTCCAGAAAGAACCCAATTGTTGGACGCTGTAACACCGGTTGGCCACGCCAGATCCCATCCGAAATATACCGCATTCTGATCCTCAAATTTCGCAACTTTGCCGCGCGAATCAAATCCATACAAATACCGAAGGTCAGGCAATGGCGGAGGCGATTCCTTTGGCCCGTAGGGCATGATATCGTCGATCTCTTTAGGATTGAATCCTTGAGACGCCATTGCCAGCCTTTTGATTTCCTGATCCAGATTATTATCCAGCGTTAGCGCCATCAGTTTGATGATCAACACAGATTGCCAGGGCTCCCATTTTTCCGGTGTATGACCGAGTATCAAAAACTCAGGCTGCAATTTTGGAGAAAACAGCTGCGATTTTTGAAAAACATAGCTGTTTACTCCACCGGTATAAGCTTCAAGCAGCTCTTTTGATCGCGGTTTCAGTCGCAAGTAGGAGCTGCGGGCACTTTCCGCCAGATCAATGGTTCTGAGGAAAATATCCGTATTGAGGGTGGCATTTCCAAAAATCTCGGACAATCGGCCTTGTCCCGCCATCCGTGACAGTTCCATCTGCCAAAGGCGGTCCCGTGCATGCAAATATCCCATGACGCGAACAGCATCCTGCAGGTTTGCAGCTTCAATATGCGGCACGCCCTCTTTGTCTAAAATCACCTCTGTAATCGCTGACAAGTTTGCAAGCTCAGCATTGCCACTTTCAGAAGGAATGGAACGCTGAAGGATCAAATATCCAATGGCGCTGACCGACATGAAGATCAAGAAAATCGCCAAGCTTCCTCGTATCAACCATTTGAAAATCCGGCTCATTGATGTATGCCTTTTGGTTTCGAGGGAAGTAATCGAAAAATCCACAGTGGCAGAAAGGAATTGCTGATGGCAAGCGTAGCATTTATTGGTTTGGGTGTAATGGGCTATCCAATGGCGGGACACATTGCCACCGCCGGGCATGATGTGACCGTATACAACCGCACAACTGCAAAGGCTGAACAATGGGCCAAGCAATATGATGGCAGATTCAAATCCACACCAGCCGACGCTGCCAAAGATTGCGAGTTCGTATTCGCATGCGTTGGAAACGATGATGATCTTCGTAAAATTACCATTGGAAAAGATGGTGCATTCGCATCAATGTCAAAAGGTGCGATTTTCATCGACAACACTACCGCGTCAGCAACCGTTGCGCGGGAACTTTCAGAACATGCTGCAAAGAAAAAGTTTGATTTTCTCGATGCACCTGTATCAGGGGGGCAGGCTGGCGCAGAAAACGGTGTGCTGACCGTGATGATCGGCGGCGATGAAGCTATATTTGAAAAGGCCAAACCGGTAATCGACTGCTATGCCAAAAAGGCAGGCCTTATGGGACCTGTTGGAAGCGGTCAGCTAACAAAGATGGTAAACCAGATTTGTATCGCTGGCCTGGTTCAAGGATTGGCAGAAGGAATTCACTTCGCGCAAAAAGCCGGTTTGGATGTCGAAACGGTAATCAGCGCGATATCTGGCGGTGCTGCCCAATCATGGCAAATGGAAAACCGGTGGAAAACCATGAATAATGGGGAATATGAACACGGTTTTGCCGTCGACTGGATGCGAAAAGACCTAGGCATTGTTCTGGCTGAAGGACGGGAAAACCAGTCACATCTGCCAGTCACCGCTTTGGTTGATCAATTCTATTCCGAAGTTCAGAAGATGGGTGGCAATCGCTGGGATACTTCCAGCCTGCTGGCACGTCTGAATCGCGAATAACATTTGATGCAAACTTCCAGTGACCACATTCTGTTCCGGGATGAAATTACCGGACGTGAGGTGTTGTTTGAAAATCCGTCAGCAACTTTGGTGGCCCACACGCCTGATGAACTGGATCAACTGATTTCAGAAGCTGAAAGGCAGCACAAAGAAGGCCAATGGTTGGCGGGATACTTTTCCTATGAAGCTGGAATGCACTTTGAGGAAAAACTTAAACCATTGCTGCCGGAAAAAAGAAACGTACCCCTTGCACGCATCGGCGTGTTTGAATGCCCGTCGGACAACAAACTTCCAGACAAACCAGGCAATTTGGAAAAAGCCTTCTTTAGTGAACCCATACCCGATTGGGAATTTCAAGCTTACGAGAAAAAATTCGACCAATTAACCCACCACATGATGATGGGCGACTGCTATCAGGGAAATCTTACATTCAAAATGAACTGTCAGTGGGAGGGTTCCCCCCTGGAGTTGTTTAACAGGCTAAAGGAAATTCAACCGGTTGGTCATGCGGCATTGGTAAACCTTGGTGGGCCAGTTATCCTTTCACGCTCCCCGGAGCTGTTCTTCAAGGTAGATGGCGAAGGTTGGATTGAATCCCGCCCGATGAAAGGCACAGCGCCTCGCGGCAAAACCACAAGTGAAGATGAAGAAATCAAGGAAACGCTGAGAAATGACCCGAAGAATCTCAGCGAAAACGTCATGATCGTCGATCTGTTGCGCAATGATATATCCAGAATATCCAAGGCTGGAAGTGTTCACGTCCCGGAGCTTTATGAACTCCAAACCTACGCGACGGTTCATCAATTGATAAGTCGGGTTCGGGGCAAGCTCAAACCCAAGACTACCCTTGCCGACATACTGTGTGCCCTGTTCCCCTGTGGATCGGTGACCGGTGTGCCAAAGATACGGGCAATGGAAATTTTGAGCGATCTTGAATCTGGCCCCCGTGATGTCTATTGCGGTGCAATCGGCTGGATTGAGCCGTCTGGGCAAATGCAGTTCAATGTTCCTATCCGCACAATCACACTCTACGAAAATGGTCAGGCCCGCTTCAATGTTGGCGGCGGCGTGACACTGGGTTCAACCGCAAAATCGGAATATGAAGAATGTCTGGTGAAAGCAAAATTCATCAAGAAACTGATCGAAAATTCTCGCTGATTGAAACGTTCAGGTTTGATCCTGAACAAGGGTACATTCGGCTGGATTTACATCTTGAACGGTTGTCAAATTCCGCGAGGCAACTCGGCTTTGATATAAAAGTAAGTGATATCCAGAACGAACTTGAACTAACTGCAGCAAGTAATCACGAACTAAGAGTGCGTATTGAACTCTGGCCAGATGGCAGGTTTGAAACCGTAAGCGCTGATTTTTCATTGCAATCTGAAGAAACCAGGTGGGACATTGCGATTGCCAAAACTCGGCAATCGTCAACTAATCCGTTGCTTCGGCACAAAACGTCGCACAGAAAAACCTACGTTGCGGCGCGTGAAGAATTTTCAACTGATTCGGTAAGCGAGGTAATCCTCCTTAACGAGCGAGATGAGGTTTGCGAAGGAACCTTCACCAATCTCTTCCTTGAAATTGAGGATGGATTACTGCTTACCCCGTCGATTGAGTGCGGTTTGTTACCAGGAATACTGCGGCAGCAACTGATTTCAGATGGTAGAGTCATTGAATCAAGGTTGTCGCCAATCGATCTGGAGCAAGCAAAGCAGGTTTATGTTGGTAATTCCCTACGCGGCTTGATTAAGACAAACCTGGTCTGATTTGGTTGCAAAACCCTGGAGTCCTGACCTGACCCTAGGCTTTTCCCGATTTTTCCAGTTCGAGATAATCGAGCGGTAGCTGCGTGGTGTCCTTGATACGTTCCATGGCAAAAGCCGACGAAACATCTTCAATATCGATCACACCAACGAGCTTCTTGTAAAAAATATCATACGCAGCAATATCCGGCACCACCACTTTCAGCAGATAATCAACCTGACCGCTCATGCGATAAAATCCGGATACCTCGGGAAATTTGACTATAACTTCGGAAAATCGCTTGAGCCATTCTTCATTATGCCTGTCCGTTTTGATCGAAACGAAAACCGTTACTCCAGCGTTTACTTGTTCCGGATCAAGAATGGCGACCCGGCGGGTAATTACCTTGTCTTCTTCAAGTTTTTGAATCCGCCGCCAGCAAGGCGTTGTAGAAAGCCCCACTTTCCGGGCAATATCCGCCACCGGCAATGTCGCATCCTCCTGAAGGATCGACAAAATCATCTTGTCTGTTCTGTCCACAATAATACCTCTTTTTTGATACCCCACATAATTGAAACACAATTCCATAAAATAACAATATTTGGAACTGTTTTCTCACTTTTGTTGATTATTTTATATACTGAACAAATTCATTCTCATTTTATATCAGTTTGGAAATACAAATCTGCAAATGCGGTATTAGCTCAGCTTCAAACCAGGGGTTCTTTTTAATCCATGAATTGTTGCGCCAGGAAGGGTGCGGCAACGGGATTACGTAAGGCATTGAAGTTGATTGATTGATTGATCGCCAGTTTTTGACGGTTTCAGTCAATGTTGCGGCAGCTTTATCTCGGAGGTGGTATTTCTGGGCATAAATCCCGATCAACAGCAAAAGTTCAACTTGCGGCATCGCTTCCAAAACCTGACTTTGCCAGTGCCGCGCACATTCTTTGCGAGGTGGTAAATCTCCACCCTTTTCATCAAGTCCGGGGAAACAAAAACCCATTGGCGCAATTGCCAGCTTCTCTGGGTTGTAAAATTTCGTTTCGTCAATTCCCATCCAGTCACGCAATCGGTCCCCGGATGGATCCGTAAAGGGGCGTCCAGATGCGTGGACGCGAGTTCCAGGTGCTTGACCGACAATGAGCACCTTTGCGTTCTGTGATAGTACCGCAACCGGCCTTGGTTCATGAGGCAATGGCGTCTTGTCGGGGTTGTCGATACAGATACGGCACTGTGCAATCTCTTGCCGCAAATTTATTACCTTTGTGACCATTTTTAATCCGTGGTTGCTACCAGGCCGTGCTCGGCCGCTCCATCATTTTATCAAACCATCGTCTCAGGTTCGACAGTTTCTCAGGCATTTCTATGCGAGCAGGTTTCAAAAACTGGCATGCCACGATGGCGGTTATGTCAGCGACTGTAAACGTGTCACCAGCAATGAACTGGCTATTGGCAAGGTGATCATCCAGAAATTGCATGTTCTCAATCGCACGAACCTGGTTAACCCGACCCCATTCAGAAACCTGTGGTGATTCCAGTTCTGCAGCGGCTGGATGTAAATGTCTGAATGAGTGCGCAACACTGGAAAAGAAATTCAGCTCAATTCGCCGCTGCCACATTTCAATCAGCGCTTGATCAAGTGGATCAGTTCCAAACAACGCTGGGTCCGGATAAATCGATTCCAGATATCTACAAATCGCGATAGTTTCGGTCAGTATGGTTCCATCATCCAGTTCCAAAACTGGCAACCTCTGCAGCGGATTTAGCTTCGTAAATTTGTCATTCCGTTGCTCAAGTTTGCCGATATCAACCGACTCTTTCGGCAAGTCTATCCCTTTTTCGGCAAGGAAAATGGTAACACGCCTTGGGTTTGGAGCTCGGCCGCCGTCATAAAGTTTCAAAATTTCTCTCCATACAAATTTAGTTACCCATCATGGCTTTGAACCATTCAAAATTTCCACCATTTTCCCGCTTTGTTCGACGCCAACTCGACGGGCGCTCAAACTCTCCTGCCCAAAGTCCCCGCTTGGCGCTATGCGCCTTGGCTTCTTCACCTTGGTATTCTCCAAAGGAAACTGCCCAACCGTCGTGGACCATAATTTGATTGAGTTCCCTGCCCTGTGAAACGCATTTTGCCAATAATCGGTCATATTGATCTTCCTGCCAGCCCTCGCAGCTAACGGATTTCCCTCCAATCAGTTTTCTTAAATGCGCAGCAGAAAGCCTTCCACACTTTGCAATACCAGCAGTGGTTTTACAGGTTTGGTCAAATTCGGGTGCATCAATTCCCTCCAGACGAATCTCCTGACCATCAACCACGATACTGTCGCCATCAATGATCCGCGCGTGCCCATTAAAGTAAACTGCCGCCGTTTTCGTTAAGTATGTGATAGTTACAGCCAAAACTGCGAATAAAAGCAACATACGGACGTAATCACGAACTTTCGCCAGCATTCTGTTTCGCTGCGTCAAATGCGTTTTTCCTCTCTCCAATTGGATATCCTAACAGCATGTTAACCAAATTTTGGCATGTAAAAGTTGGTTATTTTCCAAATTCAGAAGCAATCCTCGACGCACAAAATTATGACATCGCAGAAGTCAGATATACCCGACCCGAACATACTGGACATTCGCAAGAAAAAAAGTGCAGCCTCAAAATCTGTGCGTGAGGTAAGGCGCCGCCTCGAAGTTGATTACAAGGGCTTTGCATTTGAGCTGGAATTGCTTGCCCATTTTGCCCGCAATCAAACAAATGCTGGCCTGTTGCTGCCGTTGTTTGTCGTTCTGGTGGGCGTGATGAGCGTATCAACGCACGGCTGGTTTTTTTGCTCGATTTGGCTACTTGTGACGTCGCTCTGCTATGTCCTGCTAAGGATGCTGTCCAGACGCTATCTGTCAGAAAAGCCGAATAAATCAGAATTTTCCAAGTGGAAAAACGCATTTCTTTATCCGCAATTGGCTATCTCTGCCTGTTGGGCAATTTATGCATACTTTGATTGCATGAGTTGCGATGGCAACCAGTACCCAATTATCCAGTTTTCAGCTCTATTGATTTTCCAGGCTTTGACCGTGATGTTGAACTACGCGCTCAGCCGAAGCGTGCTGATAGTTGCTGCACCGGCAAGCTTTGTTCTTGCAGGCCGCTTTATCATGACCCAGGACAAATACCTGATGATCATGGGGGTGATTACCCTGATATCCCTTATCGTGTTTTTCATGATAGCTGACCGCTTCAAACGCTCCCAGATCAAGATGTTTGGTCATGCCACCGAAAAAGAAATACTGATCGCCGAACTTGAGACCGCCAAATCATTTTCAGAATCAGCCCGAAAACGAGCGGAAGAGGCAAACCTTGCCAAGTCACGCTTTTTGGCAACGATGAGTCACGAGCTGCGCACGCCGCTAAATGCAATTCTGGGTTTCTCTGAGATCATGCGAGATGAAATACTCGGACCAATGGGCAATGATTCCTACAAGGATTACGCCAAGGATATAAACAGTTCAGGAGCCCATTTGCTAAAGCTGATAAATGAGATTCTTGACCTTTCGCGCATTGAAGCAGGCAAACATGAAATGCAGGAAGAGAATTTGAAATTGGTCAATGTTGTTGATGAAGCCGTTCACATGGTCAATGTAAAAGCAAAGCAAAAGAATATCTCACTCAACAGCAGCTATGAAGATGACCTTCCGGCAGTCTTGGGAGATGAGCGTTCGCTCAGACAGATCACGCTCAATCTCCTGTCAAACGCCATCAAGTTCACCCCGATGAACGGTGAAATCACCATCAAGGTTGGATGGACCCAGAGAGGCGGCCAGTATATCTCGGTGAAAGATTCCGGGCCCGGTATTCCAGAAGAAGAAATACCAGTGGTTCTGTCTTCTTTTGGTCAGGGTGCAATTGCAATCAAGCATGCTGAACAGGGAACTGGATTGGGCCTGTCCATAGTTCAGGCACTCGTGCACATGCACAATGGCCGGTTCGAACTGAAATCAAAACTGCGCGATGGAACCGAAGCAATTGTGTATCTTCCGCCGTCTCGCGTAGTCGCCAATCAAAAGCCGATAGCCCGGGTTGATGATTTGAGCAAAGGTGAATTAGTCGCATCTTAACCTAGGGTCAGGACCCATTAAATAATGGGCCCTGACCCTGGTACTGTCCGCGCCAAAATCGGCCATAAAACTTCTGCTGGACAAAATTAGACAAGTGCTTACCTATTGGTGTAGTTCGAAAATGAGACAGGTCTGTTAAAATTGAGCACCGTTGAATCTCCCTGTATCCTGGTATGTTCCATCGACATGAAAACCGGCTATTGTTTTGGCTGTGGCCGAACACGTGACGAAATAGCGGGATGGATGAATTTTACTGATGGCGAGCGCAGTGGTGTTATTTCGGAATTGGATGCGCGCCTAAAAACTGTTGAGCGAAAACCGCGCAGGGAAACGCGCCGCAAACGCATGAGGCGGGAACACGCTGAAAGCCTCGGATCCGCTGAATAGCTTATAGGATTTATGCAGCTTCCTGTAATTCTGCGCGAACCTCGGTGTACGCAGTATTAATCTGCTTGAACGTCTCAGTCATGTAACGTTCCACTTCCTGCGGCAAAGCCAATGCCGCGACAGTATCCGGGTGGTAGAGTTTCGCCTTTTCCCGAAAAGCCGCTATTGCCTGATCCAAAGTACAATTGCGCGGCACACCAAGCATCGAGAACGCATCCACGTAACGTGGGTCGTTTTTGGGAATGAGCATTGGTTTGCGCAGCGGTTCAACCGGCTCGATATAGGCAATCTGGTGCTTTGCAAGAAATTTCCGTTGCCCTTGTTTTGAATGAAACTCCAAAAATGGTGTTTCCTTTGAAAGGATGTTTTCCAATCCACCACTGTGGCCCACAATAATACTGCCGCGAACCATCGCACCATCCAGCATACGTACGGACACCTCAGTACTTTTTGAAGAATCTGAGAACATTGAAATAGACCCACACAAATAGTGTTATAAAGACCGCCCACCGGCAACTACTACCACGTGCAGGTTAACGTCCGCTGAATGTGCACGAGGTCAAATCAGACTTACAAAAAACCGTATTGAAACAACAACCAGAAACAGGCCAAGCGCTACTTCCAGCTGGCGTTTTGAAAGTATGTGGGCAGCCTTTACGCCGTATGGAGCGGCAATTAGTGTTACCGGAACAACTATCGCAACCATCAAGAGGTTTACAAAACCCAATGAGAAGGGGGGCAAACCTTCAACACCCCAACCGGCCCACAGATAGCCGAATACACCTGGAATTGAGATCAATACGCCTACTCCCGATGACGTTGCAACTGATTGGTGAATTGCCCGACCATAAAGCGTCATGAATGTATTGTTGAATACACCACCCCCAATTCCCATAAATGTCGAAAGAAAACCGATTAGCCAGCCTACAAATGCCCTGAGCGGATTTGGCGGTATCTCGCCCCCAAGTTTCCAGTTTTCTTTACCAAATAGCAGTTTGGCAGCAATGATTGATGCAATTAGCGCGAAAACGCCTCGCAGTCCGGCCCCCGAAATATATGCTGTCACGATTGATGCGCATATCACACCCAGCGGAACCATAAACACAAATGACCGTAAGAGAGTCATGTCTACCGCGCCACGGGCATAATGAGCGGCAAGGGACCGAAAAGATGTCGGGACGATAATGGCCAGCGAAGTTCCCACGGAAATATGCATTCGAAGCGCATCATCTACACCCAGCATTCCAAGCATCTGGTAGAAAAACGGCACCAATACAGCGCCACCACCAATACCGAACAACCCCGCAAGAAATCCTGCTATGGCACCGGCAATGACAAGTGCTGCCAGGAAGGGTAAAAATTCTGTAAGAGAAAAAATGAGTTCCAAAGTTTGGCCCGTCAAAACGCAATCTGCCAAGCGTTGTAGGACAGTTTTACAACACTGAACATGCCGGTAGCAGATTTTTCACCGGTTATGGCAATTACACAGCATGGCCGCACATTCACATACCCCTTGGCCAAAATTGCACTTTGCCACTTCATGTTTTTCATACCGAATTACGAGGATCAACTGCAGGAGAAAAAAACAGGCATGTGCAAGGATCAGAGGTTCAATTCGATTGCCAATCAGCACAGCTATTGGACATGAATAACCAAGGACTGCTTTGAACCCTTTTAGCTATGGGATGCGTGTCGCAATTTAAACAAATTATGAAGTGGGACACTATCATTGATGATCCTAAGCGAAATATACGGCGACATCAGTGACAATCTGGACAAGCTGCTAGAATAGTAAATTCATGAGATATTATTAATAATAATATTAGTAAACATATGTAATTATGCATTTTAATTTTACAATTTTCTTTTAAAATAAAAAACAAATTAATAATTTGTTTTTAATTGGAAAAACTATATACTATATTTGTGTCAGCAAAAAAATTAGTGAATTGCAGCTGGTGCAATTTCACTTAAAAAACTTCGACAGTGCAAAGCTCACCGAGTTGCAAGAAGCCAACCAATAACAACAAAAATATTCTGGTAGCCGAAGAGTCTGTCACTGAGCTCAATATTGATTTCCGTGAAACTTACCTTGTGATCCTGACAATCAGCTTAGTCGAATGAGTAAGAGTGCTTTTGGAACTCCTGTAATCGCAACACACCCAGACGGAAAGGCGAAAGGTTTGATCTGTGATCATACGCATAACCAAGAAGACCGTAAAATTTACCAGGCCCTTCACACTCAATGGCACTGAAGAGATGCTGCCTGCAGGCGCTTATCTGGTGGAGACGAATGAGGAACCGATTGAAAGCGACTCATTTCTGGCCAACCGGCTCGTGTCGATGCAGCTTTTCGTTCCAGGAGTGCCACGTGAAGGTGTCCGCACCAGGATGTTGAAAATCGACCCGAGTCAGCTCGATTCCGCATTGGAGCGCGATCGAATGAATACGTTACAATTGATTAATATTGATGCCAATCACAGGACGCTGACAGGGCCAATGAAATCAGGTTCTGAAGTAGCCGATCTTCAAGCCGTCGAACAGGGCGAAAACGAAGGAATGGCAGTTCGGTGAGACTTAACGTCTGTTTGCTCAAGATAACCGGTCACTCCAAGGATTTTTGCAATTTGCTCATTCCCAACAGAACCTCATGAAGGAATAATGATGACCGATGCCACCTTACCGGGAACAGATGCAACAATTGATCGGCAAGGGAAAGATGTTCCCAAAACCCGTCATTGTCTCAAATGTAAAACAACATTCAAAAGTAGTTGGTGCGGTGAGCGCATTTGTTCCAGATGCAAGAGTTCAAAAACCTGGATAGACGGCGTATCCCGCTCGTCCAAACACTTGGGACAAAGACGCTAACCGGTTCGCGCTTCCCTGCGTATAGATATTACAGATAACGTAGGTCGAGCACCTGCAAATGCTTTTGGTTTAACTCAAGCACCGGGAATGACACGCTTTCATAATTGCAAGCACAAAAACGAAATTCATTAACCGCGTAGCGGCGCTCTTTCCGCTGGAGGACTTGGAATGACAACATACGAATGGCTGAAATCCAACTTAAACCACGCTATGGTTGTTTACGTGATCGGATTATCCCAGCGATCACTTGCTGGATTGAATCGAAGTCTCGGTGAATCGATAACAAGAGTGTCAGCAACCCTGAAATGTTTTGAAGTTTGGGGGCAAAGCCAGAATCAATGTCCGAGACTGGATTCTGTTGTCAACGCAATGCACATTGGCAGCAAACCGCATACGGTATCTATTCACTTTGTTTTGGCATTCGCATTCCTTTTTTCTTCGTCAATGCAATCGTTTGCACAATCCGAAGCCTCCTCAATCCCTGAAAACTCGCACACAAAGAGTTATGGTATCGGATGGGAGTGCAATCGCGGCTTCAAATCTGATGGAGGTAAATGTTCTCCCATTACTGTGCCGGAGAATGCTCGCCTGAGCGATCGATCCTATGGAAAAGGATGGGAATGTCACTACGGTTACAAAGAAGATGGAGGGAAATCCTGCAACAAGACAGTGGTGCCGGAAGGCGGCTATTTGGATGCATACGGAGATGGATGGCGATGTTTGCGAGGGTATCGTAACACCGATGAATCCTGCGAGAAAATTGTAGTACCAGTTAACGCTTATCTAACGGATGACGTTTATGGAGGAGGTTGGTCGTGTGAACGGGGCTACGCGAGGAAATCAGATGAATGCCTGGCCATAATAATACCTAAGCATGCCTTCTTGAATTCGGCCAACTATGGTCAGCCCTGGTTATGTGAACGTGGATATTTTGAAGTTGAAGGCACATGTAGCCCGATTCTCATACCCGCGAATGCCTACCTTGATGACACATTCTACGGCATCGGTTGGAAATGTGAGCGGGGATTTGCAGCATCCGACGATGCCTGTAAAGCAGTTATAATACCCCAAAATGCCCATTTAGACCGATCCGGAAACGCCTGGGAGTGCAACCAGAGTTTTCAGAAAACAAACGGCCTGTGCGTTCTGGAAAACCAATAGATGGTGGCAATCTTCAGGGAAGCTTCAATCTTGTTTAGTAGCAAGCCTCCTGTGAAATAACCGAATGTAAATCTATCAAAAAGGAAAAAAATAGTGAAAAATACAGAAAATGCGCGCGATAAAACCGCAACTCATCGATTTGCGGTCGGACAGATTGTCCAGATCAAAGGTGGAATTGGAAACCGCCCAGCGGAGACGTACCAAATCACAGCCATACTTCCACCGAAGAAAAATTCTCCCCAGTACCGTATCCGCAACAACAGCGAACGTCACGAGCGGGTGATTGTACAAGATCTTATTGATCTTGCAGAAAGCACTACGGCGACTAGCAACGATATTCTCATCGAAAACACGTTCGGCAAACCGGGCAAACCTGCAACTATATCTGCACGCCGCGATAACCAAGTACAAGAAGAACGGAAATGACGTTATCGTTTCCAAACCCTTCACGCAATTTCGATGAAGTGCGGAAAGCTGTTCGTTTCACCGGTTATGACAATTTGTTCGAAGTACAATTCTTTGTAGACGCTGTAGCATTGTCCAAGTCGGAAACAGGCGAATATTCTCAAGCAGATTGTTTGACCGCTTTCGATCTTTCACGTGATTTGATTCACAAAGCCGCATGCAAAATTTATTCCCGCAATCGTCGCACCCCATATATGCTGACAGCTGCCGATTTTTAGTCGACCGGGGTGCAAAGGTGAAAGCTGGATAAGTTTTTCTATTTAACTTTTTTCCTGGCACCGAAATTCAGTGACTTTGGCGTGTTGGAGTCAGCGGTGGCAGAAACCTTTGGCTTAACTTGTTTTGGTTTCTTCGCCTCTTTATTGCCTCGCTGATTGTTACCCTTGGACATTTGATTTCCTTCTTTAAAGTGCAACGGTCCGTTTCGAAGAGTATCAGGTCGTCGCGTCGCGGGTTTGTCATTGTGTATGTTTGGTGGCGGTACGGCAGTAATCTGATTGGAATTGTCCACTCTGGATCAAAGACGGGTATCGCCTCAGACACCGGCAATGTCTGCTCATAGCACATTTTTCCATTTCAAGCTGTGTCGCTGAACAAGTGTTTTGGAAAACTCAAAAACAGTAGCTTGTCCGCAAAGCTGCTGATGTGCTGCAGAATTCTTGCCTCTTCCGGGTTAGTTTCTGTAGAAATTTTTTTCAAAAAACTTTTCCCCGCTTTCAAGACTTGCCTCATAATTTGCTTATCGCGTCTTCACACAAGCGCCGGTTGGCCACCGAAACTTTCCGGGAAGATGTGACAGCGAAGCCGCGTTTGGCGTTGTCGGAATG
>JAJFHU010000003.1 GCA_021775455.1 Hyphomicrobiales bacterium
TAATGAGTTTCACCGTTAATTTTCACATAGACCTCATCCAGATGCCACCTCCAGTTTGAGTAGGCTCTAAGTTGCTGGATCCGTTTTTGCTTTATGTCGGCTGCAAACATTGGACCGAACCTATTCCACCAATAACGTATGCTTTCGTGAGAAATGTCGATGCCTCGTTCATGTAGTAAATCTTCTACATTTCGAAGCGAGAGTGGGAATCGAACATACAACATCACGGCAAGCCGGATGATTTCTGGTGATGAATTAAAGTAGCGGAATGGGTTAGATTTGGTCATATGCCTAGATTAAATTCTTGTCTTGTTTGAAACAAGCGGTTTAGTCTGACAATGCCGCTAAAAGCTTTGCAGTCCGGCGATCGCACGCTTCCAAAAAAGCCGCATCGAGAATTACTGAATGCCCTTGTGTGAGTATGGCCTCAGCTTTTTCAAGCATGAGCGAATATATTTCCGTCCTTGCAGATGGGCGATAAGCCTTGGATGGTAACGGGTCATTTTCATCGACATCCCAAAGATTTTTTCTCTCAATATCGCTGCGAATAACAACTGCTCCAGGGGTGCATCCGATTTCAGATGCAAGTGCAGCAGCGAGTGTGGATTTTCCGGTCCCGGAAAATCCACCAACAGCAACGAGGGTTGGGATTGCTGGTTCGAGATACAAATTGGCTTCTGAAATATATCGGCCAGCTTCTCCTTCAAGTTGGCTTCCTTTTGATGGATTTTGTGTGATGGACTGAATGTTGACCATCGAACGAATTGCGGCCCGCAAACCCAGGAACAAAGGAAGTATTCTGAACCCGGACGGAATTGTTAATGGGAAGGCACGGTTGAGATAACTGTTAAAAACTATATTTGCTTTAGATTTCAAGCCCACATGAATTAAATCCATTAATAAAAATGCGAAGTCATAGATGACATCGACTGTCGCCAGTTGCTCATCAAATTCGAGAGCATCAAACAAGGTTGGAACTTCATCAATTAGAACAATGTTGTTTAAGTGAAGATCGCCATGACACCGCCGGATCAAACCGCTCTTCGCTCGTTGATCAAGGAGCGGCTCTATTTGATCCAGCATTTGATGTGCTCGAATGCTAAAATTTTGAAATTCACTACATAACAAGTCCTGGCTACAGGCTCTAGAAAAACTTAGTATTTCGTCAATTATTATGGAAACTCTCGAGGTTCCATCTATGCTGCTACATGGCGGTAATTGATTGTGATAATCAGCAATCACGTTGCCAAGATTTGCCGCAAGCCCGTCGTCAAATTTTGAGCTTTCGGTCAGGTTCTTTAAGATGTCTTTTTCCGGAAATCGGCGCATATGAACTGCCCATTCAATAGGCTCACCACTGCCATCGATTGCCAAATTTCCAGCAGGTTCTTTTGTGATTGGCTTCACACCGATGTAGATGGAGGGCGCTCTCGGATAATTGATATGAAACTCTCGTTCACAAGCCACCTTTCGCTTCTTCAGGGTCGAAAAATTCATGTAAGGATATTTGACCGGCAATTTGATCTTGTAGACATCCGATCGTCCAAGAAACACCATTGATCCATGACTAGTAATGATATCAATCTGTTTTGTATCATCGCCATAATTATTCGCGTCACGCAGTAGGCTCACCACTTCAGCATGCACCTTGACTTGGTTGCCCATTACAGCTCCTTCAGATTTAATCTGGCGGATTGTTGCTGACTATTAATCAAAGCCTTTGATGATTTACTGAGACTTTCAAAGTTATGAGTTGCAACATGTGATCCTGATTTTACCTGACTATGTAAACGGAACACTTCGCATGCAGTGCTACAAAGCCTGCATTGGAAGAGAATAAATATTCCAGTATTCTAGGAATATGTGAGGCCATCACAATAAGATCGGCACCAATTTCTTCAGCTGTACCAACTAGAACTCCACCAAGATCAGCAGGAACATCTACATCTACAATACTTTTGGCAGCAACAGGAAGATTGTTTTTATCAGATAGGTCGGCTGCGAATTTTTCCAGTTTGGATGTGTACTCTTCTGGGGCTTTTGCAACTTGCGTTAGTACCGATTCTGTTACACCGATAATTGTCATTGAAGCATTATCAGCTTTAGCAAGTTTCACAGCAACATCTATCGCTTCTTGCAGGGTATCAACATGCGCCAAGTCCACAGGAATCATTATTGAACTTACCATTTCCGCAACTCCCTGGTTATTGAAACCAACCAAGATTTGCACGATATCGGGTCAAAGCCATTGATCTATGGCAATACCGTTGGTTTATGATCAACCACCATCTGATGATGTCTGATATGTGCAAATTGCTAACCCAACTGCCCAGATTGAATAGGTCCGGAGAGTTGATCTCAATCAATCAAACAAGTCGAATTCAAGCTAATATGTTAAAATCAAGTCAATGATTAGGAACAGACCATGTACAAAAATATTCTGGTTCCAGTAGCGCTGGATCATGGCTCAAAATCCAAGACACCTATTGAAATCGCCAAATGCCTGTTGGCTGATGGTGGGAAAATTACGCTACTTAACATAATCAATAAAATTCCAGGTTACGTTGAACTTGAACTGCCAAAGGAAACTCAACTTAATTGGATCAAGGAATCTCAAACAGAATTAGAAGGTTTGGCAAGGGACAATTATCCTAAGGCTCAGTGTAAAGTTTTTGAGGGGCATCCAAATCAAGGTATTCTCGACTACGCCAACGAGATGGAAATTGACTGTATTGTCATGGCGTCGCATAAACCCGGATTACAAGACTATCTAATTGGCTCTACTGCAGCTCGTGTAGTGCGTCATGCCAAGTGTGCCGTCCACATAGTTCGCTGAGTATTTGACACATTTTGTAGTTCACACATTATATCAACTGCGCACCCAAGAACCACCTCACCCAAAAGTTTGGCAAGTACCTCTTCAGTGACAATGCCCAACACCAAGTTAACGTGACAATGTCTATTTGCGGACATACAGCAATCTTGATATGACCTCCGCTTTTCTACGCAGCTTTCGCGTGGGTTCTGCCGCTGCACTCCAGGTACTCATCGAAACAAGCGGCAACTTGGCGAATGATGAATCTCATGTCCTTGTCGACGGCGATTTTTCCGCTCTGGATTTCCACTAATCCATCGTCAACGAGATTGTTCAGCTTTTCATTGCCCCGCAACAAATTGCTGCTATCTACACGGTAGGATGCGCAGATTTGATCGACATCCACTTCAAAATCACACATTAACCTCTCAATGATGGTAGCCCGAAGTCGGTCGGCTGTGCTCAATCGATAGCCTTTGGTGGTTGCTAGATCGCCGCGGCCAATCGCTTCGGCATATCTGCCCAATGCAACATTATTTTGGACGTATCCTTTTTCAAAGCAGCCTATTGAAGAAGCGCCTAAACCAATTAATGTTTCACAAGTATCGGTGGTGTAGCCTTGGAAATTTCGGTGCAAGCGCCCTTCTTCCTGGGCAATTGCCAAGGCATCACCTGGTAGTGCAAAGTGATCAAGACCAATATGCACATAGCCGGCTGCAACAAGCGTGTTAGCGATGGCCTCGGCCTGTTCATAACGCTCTTTGCCGTGGGGTAGTGTGATTTCGTTGATAATCCGCTGGTGTTTCTTGAAAGTCGGAATGTGGGCATACCCAAAAACGGAAAATCGATTTGGCCGCATTGCCAATGCCTGACAGGTTGTTCGAATGCAGGATTGAACGCTTTGATGCGGCAACCCATAGATCAGGTCAAAATTGATTTTTTTGATGCCAGCATTCGATAAGTCAGACACCGCCATTTGGGTTTGCTCAATTGTCTGAATGCGATTGATAGCTTTTTGCACAACTGGGTCGAAGCTTTGAACGCCAAGACTTGCCCGATTTACACCGGATTTTCCAAGCGCATCTGCCATTTCGGCACTCAGCGTACGCGGGTCAATTTCGATGGCGGTATCTGTGAAGTCAGTTATTTCGAAGTTCTCCCGCAGTCGCGCCATCAACTTCAGGAAGTTTGAAGGCCCTATGATCGAGGGTGTACCGCCACCAAAATGAATATGCCCGGCCTGTGCTGATCTACCAATTGTCGATGCAGTAATATCGATTTCTCGTTGAAGCGTCGAAAGGTAACGGTCAATTGGGGTTTCGCGGAGTGTAACCTTGGTATGGCATCCGCAATACCAGCACATGGAGCGACAAAACGGTATATGCAGATACAACGACACGGGTTTTGTCGCCGGAATGCTTGAAAGCCAATCCCGATAAATGGTCGCGTCAATTTGGTTGGTGAAATTGGGGGCCGTCGGGTAACTGGTATAGCGGGGCAATCTCTTTTCGGAATATTTTTTCAGCATTGTTTTGCGCATTGTTGGCACCGGTTTTCTTAAAGCGATATGGTTGGTAGCGATGCATTATCTAAATGCCGGTGACATTGCGCTAGATCAATTTTACCCATATTGGCAAATGAGTTGGCACCATTCCTCCAATCCTGCGTAACGATTGAGTTCGAAGGCATTGTCAGAGGAAACCGACTTGAAACGTCAGGCACGCCCTCATAGCATTTCTTGATGAGGAATCCTTTCCGTTATTTCAAGACGTCACCCGAGATCATCCGACTTGCAATGATGCTGTATGTTCGATTCCCACTCTCACTTCGAAATGTAGAAGATTTACTGCATGAACGAGGCATAGACATTTCTCACGAAAGCATACGTTATTGGTGGAATAGGTTCGGTCCAATGTTTGCAGCCGACATAAAGCAAAAACGGATCCAGCAACTTAGAGCCTACTCAAACTGGAGGTGGCATCTGGACGGGCATTGACAAGTTAACTCGCTGGACTGGATTTATCAGTGGCGTTAGCGTCGTTGGATGACAAAGATTTCCTACAAACGTCACCGTTTTCCACCACTGGTTATCCAACAGGCGGTCTGGCGGTATTTCCGATTCACGTTGAGTTTTCGTGACGTGGAAGATCTACTGGCTGAGCGAGGATTGGATATTTCCTACGAAAGCATTCGGTACTGGGTTCTGAAGTTTGGGAAACAATATGCTCGGAAAGTCGACTGCAGAAGGCCACTCCCGAATTGCCGGTGACATCTTGATGAAGTGTTTGTCACAAATAATGGCAAGAGAATGTATCTATGGCGCGCAGTTGATGATGAAAGCGAGATTCTGGAAGTTTTGGTTCAGTCACGTTGAAACAAGAAGGCTGCATGCAAGTTGATGAGGAAGTTGTTGAAAAAACAAGGCTTTTTGCCGTCCACAATTGTAACAGATAGACTACCTTCATACGGTGCTGTGTTAAGGGAATTGGGTCTTTCCAGGTGCCACGACTTTGGCGGTAGGATGAACAACCGAGCAGAAAATTCACATCAACCAATCAGGCGACAAGAGCGGAAAATGCAACGCTTCAAGTCTGCCGGTTCAGCACAACGTTTTCTCTCCGTTCATTCTTCTATCTACAACCACTTCAATATCCAACGTCATCTGATTTCACGAAACACACTTCGCCAGTTTCGCAATGCCGCCACAGCGGAATGGCGAGATGTGGCGAGGGCCGCGTAAAGGATTTAAGCAAATCAATTCCACGCGATCTTACGAAGTTAACTTGTCAATGCCCTCATGCCTCATGTGGTTCAATTTCCCTTTCAATCTTCTTGCGCAAATTCCAATCTGCAACATCGAGATCATATCGGGTTTGTAGATTGATCCAGAACTCAGGCGATGTGCCAAAATAACGTCCAAAACGGAGTGCTGTATCTGTAGTTATTGATCGACGCCCTCGTGCAATGTCATTGGCTCTGGAGCGTGGTATCTTGATGGCATTTGCAAGCGCATAAACACTTAAATCCATCGGTATCAGAAACTCGTCACGCAAGATTTCTCCCGGATGAATGGTCGGCAATCGACGGCCAGTCACCACGTCAGAAAAATCGATCTGATGGCTGTCAAGGTCTTCTCGTTTGATCGTCATTGCTTGCTCCTTAATGATAGTCAACAATTTCTACATTCCAGGCTTGATCAGTTCGCCATTCAAAACAAATCCGCCACTGATTGTTGATGCGGATGCTGTGTTGATTTTTCTGTTTCCACGTAAAGCTTCCAGACGATTTGCAGGTGGAATTCGAAGATCATCAAGCCGCACAGCCGCATCAATCATTAGCAGCTTTGCCCGTGCACGTTTCTGGATTTGACCTGGTAAATCACGGACCGGCATTGTCAAGTTAACTGGAATTACTGCAAAGTTTGGCAATCTCTAATTGGCCAGCTCCTGCAATTTCAATGATTTAGAAAACTCAAAAATCCCCAGAAATGGTCTATACATGATTAACTTGACAATGCCCACATTTCGAAGTGAAAGCGGAAAGCGAACGTACAGCATCACAGCAAGTCGGATGATTTCGGGTGACGTCTTGAAATATCGAAAAGGATTCTTCATTAAGAAATGCCACGAGGCGTCTCTCGCAGATTCAAGCTAGTTTCCTCTGACAATGCCTTTCACTTAGTCAGTGTCGCTGTATAAACTTCAGCTGATCCGGTTTGTTGGAAATTTCCTTCGTAGTCTGTACCCTTTTTTTGCATTGTCATTGTTGCACCGGGGAAATCTCCACGTGCCTTGAAAACAAACGTCATGTCATCGATGGTTCCAGAGGGTTCGTACAGGTGACAGTCGCTTTGAAAACAATATGTTACAATTAGCGGCATTTCTGACATGATTTCTAGTGAAGCATGAGCGCCGCCACTCCAAATACCCTGATAATGACTGTTGGCGAACGTTATCACCGGAGTTGCAAATGCGACCGAAGCCCCAATAATGGTTAGAAGCCATTGGTACATCTTTAGATCTTCCAATTCAGATCAAAACAATCTGTTCAGCAAGTTACTACAAGAGTGCTGCATTTCAAGCGTGAGTAGCAAATGCTGTCAAAGTATAAACGCGCCCAACATTATGACCGGCAATGTGAATTCAGAAGAAACGACCGACACACACTCGCCAACTGAAATTGGATCAGCAGCGAAACTCCAATCATAGCGGGATGGTGCTAGTCGCTACCACTTGGAAACATATCACAATTGGCTTGATTTATAAACATGTCGGGTATGATATAGATTTATGGCACGAATAATATTCGAGAAGCCAATCACTCCCGGGTTGTGATTTCAGCAGTTGGTGAGTGATGAATTTTAGAACTGAGAAAAACATGGTTGAAGAAAATCGTACTGTTACTGGCATGCCTGAGTTCAATGTCATCGTATATTCTTTTCTTTTACATTTTGTGTGGGAGTTCATACAGGCACCGACATATGCAGGTATGGTAGAAAAAAACCATTGGGAAGGGATCAAGCTGTGCACATCAGCGACATTTGGAGATGTCGGCTTTGCACTTACGGCCTTTTGGATAACTGCAGTAGTAGCCCGGTCCAGAGAGTGGATGTCAAAACCAACCACCACTCAGGTTTTGGTGTTTCTGGCTGTTGGTGTCATTCTTACGGTCGGCTTCGAATACTATTACACGAACATTTCTCTGCGTTGGACGTATTCGGAACTTATGCCGTTGGTTCCACCATTTGGAACCGGGTTAAGCCCACTACTTCAATGGCTCATTGTTCCCATGTTGGTAATTTGGTTCTCCAATCGAAAGCAAGAAAAAGTTGTTACTGAAAAATGACATGCCCCAATATGGGTCATACTTTATTGATTTGTGTCTAATTGATCCCGAGTGCACTCCCTATTCAATCGCCCAACGATTTTTACTCTTGACCTTCCAGTAAGTGGAACCTCTATATTCAGATTGGATAGCAGGAGCAATGAATATTATGAAAGCAAGTATTTCGGAAAATGCCGCGTTGGTGAAAAAACCGAAAGTCAAGGACCCGGTTTGTGGGATGAATGTTGACGTTGAGGCGGGCAAGCCCAATTTCGAACACGGTAATAAGGTTTTTCACTTTTGCTCACAAGGGTGTCACGACAAATTTGAAGCAGATCCGGATTTCTATATTTCCGGCGCCCATAAGAGACGCTCAGAAGTTGTTACCAAACTGGTGTCTTACACTTGTCCGATGCACCCGGAGATCATCCAGGACCACCCCGGCGATTGCCCGCTATGCGGCATGGCGTTGGAGCCAATGGGTATTCCAACAGATGAACCCAACGCAGAATTGATAGATTTTACCAGGCGGTTTTGGATATCTGCAGTTTGTGCAGTACCCCTGCTAATTCTAACTATGGGCCCTCTGCTGGGTATACCGATTAGAGAATGGATCGGTGAGAAACTATCCATATACCTCGAACTTGTTCTCGCAACTCCAGTAGTATTGTGGGCGGCAATTCCATTTTTCAAACGAGGATGGAGTTCGATTCTAAATCGTAGCCCAAACATGTGGACGCTCATCATGATTGGGGTTGCGGCAGCTTATATTTACAGTGTTGTTGCGGCTCTTTTACCAGGAAGCTTTCCACCTTCATTTCGAACAGTAGGTGGTACTGTTCCGGTTTATTTTGAAGCGGCTGCTGTAATTGTCGCCCTGGTCTTTCTCGGTCAGGTTCTCGAGTTAAGAGCTAGAGAGAGAACCGGTTCTGCAATTCGTGCACTCCTTGATTTGGCACCAAAGACTGCTCGGCGAATTAATGCGGATCAAAGCGAAAGAGATGTACCGATCGAAAATATCCTGGCTGGAGATCGATTGCGCGTGCGCCCTGGTGAAAGCGTGCCGATCGACGGCTCGGTTCTGGAAGGTCATTCTTCAATTGACGAAAGCATGATTACCGGAGAGCCAGTTCCGGTCGAAAAAGATAGCGGATCATCTGTTACTGGCGGAACTATAAATGGAACCGGGTCACTAATTATAATGGCTGAACGTGTTGGAGGAGATACAATGCTCGCGCGTATTGTCGACATGGTAGCTTCAGCACAGCGCTCTCGCGCACCAATTCAAGGTCAAGTTGACCGGGTTGCAGCGTACTTTGTTCCGGCCGTCGTAATCGCGGCCGTTATTGCTTTTGCTGTCTGGGCAATGGTTGGTCCGCAGCCTGCAATGGTGCACGCGCTCGTCGCTGCTGTTTCTGTACTTATAATCGCCTGTCCCTGTGCAATGGGCTTGGCAACACCAATGTCAATCATGACGGCAGCCGGAAAGGGAGCGCAAGCTGGAGTCTTGATCCGAGATGCAGAAGCGCTCGAACGATTTGCCAAGGTTGGCATATTGATTGTTGATAAAACCGGAACGCTAACCGAGGGGCGGCCAAAACTATCAGATATTATTCCTGTCAAAGGGCAGGCTGAAGATGATCTTTTGGCAATGGCAGCTGCATTAGAACGCGGTTCGGAACATCCATTGGCAGAAGCTATTGTCCATGGCGCGGAAGACCGCGGTATTGTCATAAAAAATGCAAGTAATTTTCAAGCAGTGACGGGAAAAGGTGTGTCAGGCAAAGTCGGCAAGCGATCTGTCTCACTTGGTAATCTTGCCATGATGCAAGACCTGGGTTTGGATACTGGATTTTTGAATGCCGAAGCCAATCGACTTCGAGATGAGGGAAAGACCGCGATGTATGTGGTGATCGCCGATCAGCTAGCGGGCATAATTGCAGTTGCGGATCCGGTTAAAGCAACCACGAAAGAGGCGATTGCATCCCTCCACCAAGCAGGCCTTAAAATTATAATGGCAACCGGTGACAACGTCCGCACTGCCCAGGCGGTGGCTTCAAGTCTCGGCATCGATGATGTGCGTGCAGATGTTCTTCCTGAGGACAAAAAAGCGCTGGTAGAAGAACTTCAGGCTGCGGGTAATTCCGTTGCCATGGCTGGCGACGGGGTAAACGATGCACCAGCGCTTGCAGCTGCTGACGTTGGGATTGCCATGGGCACGGGTGCGGATGTAGCGGTGGAAAGCGCTGGTATTACACTTGTTAAAGGCGATTTGAACGGCATTGTCCGCGCCCGAAAATTGGCTCACGCAACAATTCGCAACATCAAGCAAAATCTGTTCTTTGCATTTGCCTACAATGCTGCCGGTGTGCCGATCGCTGCGGGTGTTTTGTATCCGCTGACCGGGTGGCTACTATCCCCGATGATTGCAGCGGCAGCGATGAGCCTTTCTTCAGTTTCTGTGATTGGGAATGCGCTCAGACTGAGGAGCATAAAACTTTGAACACATTAATTGTGATCGCTGAGGGATACACGGTAGGGCTATCATGAAAATTGGAGAAGCTGCGGAGCGGTCAAACTTGCCGCCAAAAACCATCAGGTTTTATGAGGATATTGATCTGATAAAACCATCGCGAACTAGGAATCAATACCGCGACTATTCAGACAATGACGTCTACAGGCTGCTCTTTTTACAACGCTCACGTAGCTTGGGTTTTAGCATCGAAGAATGTCGTCTTCTCTTGTCATTATACGATGATAAGAATCGGGCAAGTTCTGACGTTAAAGCAATTGCCAGCGCGAAAATTCAACAAATCAACCGCAAGCGACAAGAGCTTCAGTCCCTGAAAAACACGCTACTTGACCTGGTTAAAAATTGTCATGGAGATGACAAACCGGATTGCCCAATAATTGATGATCTTTCTGGAAGGAAATTCAAATGAATATTAGGACAACCTTATGGTTATGCGCAGTACTAGGCGTGGTTGTGTGGTGGGTTTATCCAACCGTAATGTCTCCCAACCCATCTGGCGTCTTGGCGGATGTTAAAGTTCCGGTGCTATCAAAGGCCGGTCAGGCCGGGAAACAATCATTTGATGATTATTGCTCAGCATGCCACGGAGAAAACGCTGCAGGTCGGGATGGAAAAGGGCCGCCACTGGTCCATAAGCTTTACGAAAAAAACCATCATGGCGATTCGGCTTTTTACTCAGCCGCCAACATTGGTGTGCGGGCACATCATTGGCCATTTGGAAACATGCCGCCGGTGGCAAATATCAGCCAAGATGAGTTGACGGCGATAATCGGATATGTGCGTGAACTGCAACGGGCTAACGGGATAAACTGAATCAGTTTACCGAAAATAACGCAGTCAATCATCCTTTGTTGGATGAACATATGAAATTGCACATCCCGATCACAGTTATTTGAAGCTTCTGATTTCTACGTTTTTATCCGAATAATTCTTCTGGAGCAGGCTGATTCCCAACAATTGAGCCATTTGTTACAGTGCTGTTACCAAGTGTTATCAAATTGTCAGTAAAGTCATTGGGATAGCGGTTGACTGTAAGTTTTTTATGAGTACATTCCCGCTGATGAAATTTGCTGGACCAAAAGATTCTGGATTCGCGTGCTTGCTCGCAAAAATAGTGATTGTGCTTTCGCTACTGGTTTTGCCATTATCTCACGCGTCTGCATCTCATGCCAACAATACTGGCATAATTGCCTCATCCCACTTGTTTGGTTCGTATGATTCAACTACCGAACATCAACATCAAGTGGATGGTGTTGCATCCGATTTGTTAGAAAATGTTTCTGGCAATGATGTAGGTGGAGGGATGCCGGGGCATCCTTTAAATGCTCACGAAACATGCTGCGTAAGCTTTTGTGATGGGGCTCTTGAGACGGGATTCCAATCCCTTTCGCGCATCCCGCTCCCGAAACTTAAGACCGCCTTTCTTGCCTCTCCCCTTGCGCCGGGTGAATGGGCAACACCTCACCGTCCCCCGAGTATCTGAAACTCCACTCCCTTAACGGGATAAATGTGTCTGCGATTCAATTTTCTGAACGCGGAATAAGTGAGTTTGTGATTTCAGGTATAAATAATGATCAAAAAAACAACAGGGATAGTGGCAATTGCATTGCTGGCAGGATGTTCTGCATCCGGTGGACCTGCGGAGGTCCTGCCATTCAGCTCGCCAGTTGAAGAAGATGCAGGTATCAGGCGGTCGGGCCAGGGAAACATAATCAGTGATTATCAACACAGGGCACCGGTAAAACCAGGTAATTGGCGTCAGTTGAACGATGAGCAGTCTCCGGCAAAGGAGAATGACTCATGAACAAGAGCATCAAGACGATTTTTGGAACGATTGCCCTGTCGGCCATCGTATCGGGATGTGTCTCTGACGGGGTGATCCAAACCTATTCTTCTAAAACTGTCGGATTTGATACAGTCGATACCGAGGTTACGGACGCATCCGGCAAGGAAACTGTTTGGGTCCAGAGCCAGGAAACAGCTGAGGAAATGGTTGAACGGGTGCATTCACTTACTCACCGCAAAACCATCAGTGCCGATACCGCAGTTCAGGTAGCGCTACTCAACAACAAAGGCTTGCAGGCAGCTTATGCAGAAATCGGCTTAAGCGCTGCGGAGGTCTGGCAGCAGGCTCTTCCAGAAAACCCGAAAGTTTCTGTTGAGGTGTTGGGCATCGGTGCTCCGGGACTTCCTGGCTATCGCTCAATTGAAGGCTGGGTGGCTACGAACCTGCTTCGCCTTGCAACCTATGACCGGCGAGTGAATATAGCCGAATCCCGGTTCAGGGAGGCGCAACAGCGGGCAATTCTTGAAACATTGCAACTGGCAGGACGGACGCGGATAGCCTGGATCAATGCGGTTGGCGCTTTTGAAACCGTATTTTACCTCAATCAGGCGCAGGTTGCTGCAGATGCAGCTTCTCAACTGGCGGAAAAACTGGGCAAGAGCGGCGCGTTGACGAAGGCCGGTCAGGCGCGTGAACACGTGTTTTACGCCGAGCTTGCTGGACAAAGAGCTGAGGCGAAATTAGCCGCAAAGATGGCCAAGGAAGAACTGACCCGGTTGATGGGATTGTGGGGATCGGAAGTAGATTATTTTGTTCCGGATCAGCTGCCCCCGCTGCCAAAACGCCGAAAGCAACAAACGCGAATTGAGGCAAAGGCCTTAAAGCATCGGGTGGATTTGCAGATTGCCAAGCTTGAGCTGGAAACCCTCGCCAGTTCGTACGGATTAACGGAGGCAACCAGATACGTAACTGATCTGGAAATCATTGTTGGCAAAGAGTTTGAAAAGGAATTGGAAGACGATGAAATCGAAAAGGTAAAGACCGGCCAGGTTGAACTTGAGTTCGTCATTCCGATTTTCGACACCGGCAAAGCTCGACTTCGAAAGGCTGAATTGGCATATATGCGTGCCGCCAACCGACTCGCTGAACTGGCAGTCAATGTCCGTAGCGAAGCACGGTCTGCGTATACTGAGTACAATGCGCGTTACGATATTGCCCGTCACTATCGCAACAACGTGCTGCCTCTTCGAGCAAATATCGAGGAGGAGGCACTACTTACTTACAATGGCATGATTACCAACACGTTTGAATTGCTTGCCGACACGCGGGCGAAATCCAATGCCGTAATTTTGGCAACGAATGCAAAACGTAAATTCTGGCTTGCTGATGCCAATCTGGATGGTGCGGTTTTGGCTGGAAGCGTTGGCGCCGTTGGCGGTGATGCAATGATCGTTGCCGACAATGGCGGTGGCGGGCACTAGAAAGGAGAATTGAAATGGTTAATCGACGACAACTCATCGGTGCAGGGGCAGCTGGAGCAGCGCTCATTTCTACAAACAGTTGGTCGGCAACCACCAACCAGTCACTACCGGAAACGCCTATCAAGACCACGGCAACTACAGAACAGCCAGTTAACCCGTCAACCGGGCCTGACTATCAACCGGTGGTTACACTTAATGGTTGGACCCTGCCGTGGCGAATGAACAATGGGGTGAAAGAGTATCACCTTGTGGCGGAGCCTGTTGAGCGGGAAATGGCGGAAGGCATGACTGCTTATCTGTGGGGCTACAATGGTCAATCAACCGGTCCAACAATTGAAGCGGTCGAGGGTGACCGTGTACGGATTTTTGTCACCAACAAACTACCCGAACATACCAGTATTCACTGGCATGGCATGATCCTGCCTTCGGGCATGGATGGTGTCGGAGGTCTTTCTCAGGAGCATATTCCCCCTGGAAAGACCTTTGCCTATGAGTTTGATCTCGTGAAAAGCGGTACCTTTATGTATCACCCGCACTCAGACGAGATGGTTCAAATGGCTATGGGTATGATGGGTATGTTTATCATTCATCCAAAAGATCCCACTTTCATGCCGGTCGATCGTGACTTTGTGTTCATGCTCAACGCCTTTGACATTGATCCGGGCACGTACGTACCAAAGATCATGACCATGACGGACTTTAATCTGTGGTGCTGGAACAGCCGTTTGTTCCCGGACATTGATCCGTTGGTGGTCGCAAAAGACGATCGGGTCCGGGTTCGCGTTGGCAATCTCACCATGACCAATCATCCGATCCATATGCATGGCTATGACTTTGAAGTCACCTGTACCGACGGAGGGTGGGTTCCAAAGGAAGCCCGTTGGCCGGAAGTTTCAATTGATATCCCGGTTGGCGCCATGCGAGCCTATGAATTTGACGCAAAATACCTGGGAGATTGGGCAATCCATTGCCACAAATCGCACCACACAATGAATGCGATGGGTCACGATGTGCCGACGTTCATTGGTGTCGATAAAACAAAGATCACCCAACAAATCCGCAAGCTGCAACCGGAATACATGCCAATGGGCATGGCTGGCATGGCAGACATGGGCGAGATGGAGATGGAGTTGCCCGACAACACTGTCCCCATGATGACGGGCTGGGGCGCCCACGGCCCGATTGAGATGGGGGGCATGTTCTCTGTCGTCAAAGTACGTGAGGGCATTCAATCGGGCGATTATTCAGATCCGGGTTGGTATGAAAACCCACCCGGCACTCAGGCATCGGAATGGACGGGTGATTTGCCGGAGCCGGTTTATGTGACCGATCCTCAAACCAGGTACACAGCAAAACCTAACAACAACAAAAAGACCTAACAGGGAAATCAGGCCGACAGGCATAACGCAAAACCGGGCAATTATGCCCAGCATTAAAAAGGAAAAAACATGAAACGACTTTTAACGCTAACGACATGTATGACGATGTTCGCTGGAGCAGCGCTCGCAAGTGGCACCCACGGTGGGGGGCATGGCGACGAAGCTGCTGTAGATAACGGTCACCACGGTAAAATGATGATTGGCGAACCCGGAAAAGCGGGTGATGTAAACCGAAAAATCAAAATCGTCATGAAAGAAACCGCCGGGGGGGAAATGCTTTTCAAACCAAGCATGGTCTCCTTTGAAGCGGGCCAAACTATCCAGTTTTCAATTAAGAATGTTGGCAAGCTGGATCATGAATTTGTCCTCGATGAGCATCACGCCCTGATGGAGCATAAAAAGGCCATGGAGAAGTTCCCCGAGATGGAACACGACGATCCAAATTCTGTTCGGCTTGAGCCTGGTGAAAAGGGCGAAATCATTTGGAAATTCTCCAATGCTGGAGAGTTTGAATTCGGCTGCCTTATCCCCGGCCACTACGATGCTGGCATGAAGGGCGCCATTAAAATATCAGGTAAGGTAGCTGGATCATGAAAACACTCCTCAGAATTACGTTTGCAGCTGCTATTGGTTTAGCGGCTGCGACCGGTGCATATGCCCAACAATATACAAAGGGTGTCGTGAAGAAGGTCAACCTTGACAAGAAAAAGGTGACCATAATCCACGAGGAAATTGTCAATCTCGAAATGCCTGCGATGACCATGGTGTT
Source organism: Hyphomicrobiales bacterium (assembly GCA_021775455.1). GTDB lineage: Bacteria > Pseudomonadota > Alphaproteobacteria > Rhizobiales > Rhizobiaceae > JAALLB01. The sequence continues at coordinate 15,588 of JAJFHU010000003.1, forward strand.
TCGAACCGCCGAGGATGAAATGCTGGACGGCATGAATCCCGGAGACAAAATCGAGTTTGTTGTTGAAAGGGTAAACGGCAAGCTTACCATCACTGAATTGAAGGAGTGAGACAAGGCTGGGGGCCTCCTAACGGTGCTGGATCCGGCAACCAGTCCACAGACTTAGCAGTCAAACTTTGAAGGCTTGCTGAGATTGTAACTCAGTGTGTTCGAAAAAAAGTCCATCAAAAATTATGGCAATCTCTGGGTTGCCGAACTGTCAAACGCTGGTTTTATGATCGTTATTGAGGAATGTCCGTCATCAGGTTATTTTGAACAAGCGAAATCACTGACCGGTTATCTATTTTTTTGGCATTTTGAGTGCAGCGATTGATCTGAATCAATGCTGAATTGTAGTTAGTGGGCTAATTCAGAAAAACATTCAACATCAATCAATGAAAGTAGAATTTTGATGGAAAAACGATTGAAAAGCCTTTCAGGCTTGACCGTTTTAACTCTATTCACAACGCCCGCACTAAGCGCTTCGGGGCACGACAATGTCTATAATCACATGTTTGGCGATTACGGGCCTGCCGGAATGTTTATGGGTCCGATTTTTATGATTGCCTGGATTGTCGTTTTGGTGGTTTTGATTGCGCTTATTCTAAAGTGGATGGGGATTATCGACGGAAGAGTGAGTACAACTTCCACGGCACTCAATGTATTGGAAGATCGCTTTGCGCGCGGTGAGATCGACAAAAAACAATTTAATGCAATGCGCGATAGCTTGAAGAGCTGAACGACGAAGTGGGAGTAGGTGAAAGTACCGGATATGGAGAACCTGTTGCCGGGTGTATTCTCTATACTCACCATTTTGAGGCTTTGCTGGTCGATCAATCAGCCCCTTTGTTCATAAGACCTGACTGTTTCAACACCAACACGGTTTGCAACTTCACCAATTCGCATCCGGTTTGCTCCGAAGTGCAATTAATCTATGTTCCGTAGTATACTGCGGAATCATGAAGCTCCAAGCTTCACAAGGTAACGTATTGTCCAACTGCCGGCGCCCGCGAAGTGCCATGTGCGGGCGCAGAGTCGGCGCAGATCATCTTCAAAACGCAGTGATAGCAACTACTGATCGGTTTGGAATGTGCAAAGCTGGCCGGTCTGCCTTATTAGCTCGCACTCGGAGACAGAAAATATTTCAATCGGATAGGTGCTAATCTGGTGCAAAATTCTTCGTTGTACCTCTTCCGTGTTTGGCAGTTCAATATGGGCGATCTTGTAATCGAAAGTATTTACAATCGTAAGTTGATTGCCGCTGGTTAACTCAACCTTGTCACCAAGACAGCCAACCAAAGAACAGGTGAAGTTGTCCACCCTTCGCACATTCGGCGTAATCGGCGACAGTGGTAGGCCGTCAATGATACCCAGATAACTGACTGGAATGCCGTCTTTGTCGAACTGTGCCACAATGCGCGTGAGGAGATTGGCGCCGAAGCTGACGCCGATCAGATTAATTTCAATATCGGGATTGTTGCGATAGGCAGTTCTGACGTCCTTCAAAATCTTTGGTGCAATATAGGTCCAGCCTTCTACGGCACCAATGTAAGAATAGAGCTGAGCACCGGGTATCCTTTCCTTCAGTTTCTGAAACCCGTAGCCGACAAAGGGAATTGCGCTTCCGAATCCGTTAATCAGGATCGTTAGGGAATTTGCAGGTGGCACGGCATGCGACAATCCCGGTGTACTCAGGACAAAAAGCAATACAATGGCTCGAACAATCGATCTGTAAAACACAACTGGGAACCTGCGCGGTAAAAAAGGGATAAACAGGATGAAAGTTTAACAGGATATTTTAAAATGTTGAAGCGCGCGAATTCCGAAAGTGTGGCCGCAGATTGCCATGGTAAAGGGAATTCTCGCCTGCTTGGCACAAACAGGCCGCCTAATATCGACATTCAAAGCTTGTCGTGCACAGGCACTTGTCTAGTAGAGAGGATTGTTAGCGACATAAAACAGTATGGGTTTGAACTTCTTCGCTCAAGTCAGTTTCCTCTGGCAATGCCCTGGTGGCTGTACCCATGGCCACCAAGGCGGCACGAATTGCCTGAGTTGGCATGACCTCCGGGGAACTCTATGCCTCCCCCAACATTCAACTCTGGAGGTGACAACAAAGTGATCAACGAATGCGAGGACGATGAGATATCCGGGCAAACCGGCTATGACCGGTAACTTGAACGCTGATCAACATCATGGTGAAACTTTAAGAAAATTTACTAAAGTTCCTTCACCAATTCAGCATCACGGCCATATATGTCGGGTCGAAACTGGAGAAATCCGCGTTTGTCCTGCCAGGTGGTCATATATGCCATATGCACCGGAACCGGTTTAGCAAGCGTAACTCGAATATTTTTTCCAGATTCCACCGCTGCTGCGACACGTTCCGGCGGCCAGTCTCCGTTATTCTTCAATAGGTAGTTTGCCAAAGCCTCTGGTTGTTGAATCCGAACGCAGCCGTGGCTAAAGCTACGAACAGTTTTTGAAAATAGCCCTTTGGCGTTCGTATCGTGCAGATAGACATTGTATTCATTTGGAAACAAGAATTTGAACTTGCCCAACACATTTTTTGGACCCGGGCGTTGCCTGATTAAAAAAGGAACAGTCTTTCCGGACAATGAGTGCCAGTCAACGGAGGTAACGGGGGTGGATTGTCCATCCCGGACAATTTCATAGCCATCGCTAACAGCCTTTGCCAGATCAGCAGCAAAGCTCTGAACCAGTTCATTATTTGCGATGCTTTGCGGTGCATTCCAATACGGATTGATTTCCACAAACCTGATCAAGTCGCTAAACATCGGCGTCTTGTGATAGATCTTGCCAACCACTACACGCATTTCCAGAACCGTTCTGTCTCCTTCGATAACATCAAGCTCAAAACCCGCCATATTGACCAGGACAAATCGTTTGCCCAAGGAAGGTGGCATCCGGCGCCAACGTTCTATGTTGATCTTGATTTGCTTTATTCGTTGTTCAACCGGAATATTCAGGGTGGCTAGCGTATCCTTGCCAATGACACCATCAGGCTCCTGACCATTGCGGTTTTGAAAATTTACAACTGCTTCCACCAACTCTTCGTCGTATCGAGGATCATTGCTGGGATTTCCGATAAAATCCTCGGTTATTGAAAGACGTTGGCGAAGCATCGGAACCCGCATGTCTGACATTCCGGGCTTCATCACAGGGCCCGATGGAATTAGCTTCCATCCACTTTGTGAAGCTATCCTTTGATAGAGTTGCAGTCCGTTTTCAAGACCGCGGAAAAATCGGTTTTTTGAATTATCCGCAGAATGCGCTGCTGGTACAAATGGGCTAAACCCAACGAGAATCTGAAATAATGCTGCAATCAACATCCCAGCCAACCAACCGGATAGAGGTTTGGCATCAATCCGGTTGGAAATGTCGCAGATACAATGCATCGGCTGATTTGATCCACTAATCGGCATACGTTTCACCATGCTATTTGGTGTCTCGATTATTCACTAACCGGATTAAGGGTAAGCGAGCTAAGACCAACTGCCAGATTCAATCCGGTCGAACTTTGAACGCTAACCGGTTGCAGTCCGATTTTTCGGTTGGACCCGCCAATCAACGCATTTGCACCAAGACCAATGCCGAGCGAAATCTCTCCTGATATTCCGACGTATTTGCCTTCCAGAGCATAATCACCTGGATTGTTGCCCAAAGGAGTAAAAACCAGCCATTCCATAAAGGCCTTGCTGGTTCCGCCAATATCTATTCCAAGCTTGTCGATGTGGCCAGTATATCTTTCGATTGTGCCCTCCGTGTGGGTAAATTCACAATCCATTTTTTTGCTGGACCCCACCAACAGGCCAAACCCTCCTTCAACGGTGCATGATAGAACGCCAAATTCTGTGCCTTTGGTTTCATCGACGGCGGCGGCAGACGTGGTTGCCGAGCCGCAGATTATGGCAAGGCTGACAGCGGATATTTTAAGTAATCGTTTCATTTTCTACATTTCCTTTTGATTTTATGCAGCTGGCCCAAATTGCGATGCGGTAGTTTCATTGTTTAATAGTGACACTAGTTTTTTCTGTAGTCGCAAAAATCAGGTCAGTGTGTTTGTAGTCTTCAGAGCCGCAAATCTTTTTGCGGATTCCCGTTTCTCTTGAACGATCGAAGCATAAGTGCTTTGGAGCTTCGCGTTCGGCGCAATTCGCTGAACGCTTATTATTCCACTTAGGCCGTGCACTATTGGGTAATGTCGACACGCGCATAACTATCCAAATTTAACGAGCCATAGTGCAAGTAGCGTTTTTAGCAGGTTAAATGAAAAGTCGCAAATAAATAAAATAAAATTGCTATGGACAAATAAAACTTGCCTTTCTATGGTATGGGAATGAAAAATCACTTACCAAGTTTGGCATTGGTTGCCGACAAATTGTCCAATCTCTACACCAAATCCTTTGGTGGAAAAGCCAAGGGACGGTTTAGGATTGCATCCAAACTAGTATGCAATCTGGCGTCGCGCAGAAGGCTTTATGAAGACGATATATGTGATCTGACGAGGATTATGCTTGAGCGTGGCTACGTGCTTGTCGACATGGGTAGTTTTTTCGTTGTGTTAAGTGCCAACACGTTCGTGAACTATCGGCGCGCCAATGAAGAATGCATCAAGTGAAAAACTCAAAACGCAGCCACACGGCAAAAGCCCGCTCGGAGATCGGTTGGCGTGAAACCGTTGGATTACCGGAATTACAAATCCAGCGTATCGGGGCAAAAATTGACACAGGCGCAAGAACATCAGCGTTACACGCCATTGATCTCGAGCCTTTTCGAAAAAATGGCGAACAATGGCTTTCATTCAATGTGCAACTGGGAGCAGCAAGCAAATCAGTTCACTGTTCTGCCTTGGTAATTGATCAACGAGCAATCAAGAATACCGGTGGAATTCCTGAGCTTAGATACGTTATCCGAACTGCTCTGATTATTGGGCAAAGAAATTGGCACATAGAGTTGTCACTAAGTGACAGATCGCAAATGGAATTTGAACTAATTCTTGGGCGCTCGGCTATTCAAGGACGCAATCTCACTATTGATCCAGGTAGATCGTATCTGGCTGGTGAACCAGAATATTTATCAAAACTTCCTCCACCAAAGGCGGAACTTTCACAAACGATTGTGCGTGAAAGCAGAACAGGAAATGGAGAAGAAGAATGAAAATTGTAATGATGGCAAGAAATCCGGCACTTTACTCACATGTACGATTGAAGGAAGCAGCCGAAGCGCGCGGGCACACGTTGGATATTGTCAACACGCTTCGGTGTTATATGAACATCGCTTCCAGGCGTCCGGAAATCTATCATAATGGTGAAAAGCTTGAGGGATATGATGCAGTAATCCCCCGAATTGGTGCTTCTGTAACTTTCTACGGTATGGCGGTCCTTCGTCAATTTGAGATGATGGGTGTGTACCCACTTAATGAGTCGGTTGCAATTGGCCGTTCACGAGACAAATTGCGATCCCTACAGCTGCTTGCGCGTGACGGAATAGGCCTGCCGGTAACGACTTTTGCCCACGATCCAAAACAGACAGATGAAATTCTCAAGCTCGCCGGCGGCGCTCCGTTGGTCATTAAACTACTCGAAGGCACACAGGGAATTGGCGTTGTTCTTGCTGATACGGACCGGTCCGCAACGTCGGTAATTGAGGCATTTCGCGGTGCCAAGGTCAATATTCTTGTGCAAGAATTTATCAAAGAGGCGGGAGGAACTGACATCCGCGCTTTGGTCGTTGGCGGCAAGGTTGTTGCGGCGATGGAACGAAAAGGCGCGGAAGGTGATTTTCGTTCCAATTTGCATCGCGGCGGAAGCGCCAAGACAATCAAAATATCAGCAGAAGAACGATCAATTGCGGTGCGTTCTGCCAAGGCGATGGGGCTGAATGTTTGCGGGGTGGACATGTTGCGCGCTAATCATGGACCAGTAGTGATGGAAGTGAACTCTTCACCGGGTCTCGAAGGTGTAGAAAACGCAACCGGTATCGATATTGCCGGGAAAATTATTGAGCATCTTGAAAAGCACGCCAAACCAAACAGTACGAAAACCAAAGGCCGCGGCTAATGGATGTGAGAAGTGATTTCCAAATTGGAGACCAGTTTGTAAAACCGGGCACCCGCAGAACTATTGACCTGCCAGTTAGTGTGTTCTCCGACCATACGCCAGTGTCCCTATCTGTTCATGTTGTTCATGGTCGAAGACCGGGGCCCACATTGTTTGTAAGTGCTGCAGTACACGGCGACGAAGTGGTTGGTGTCAAGATTATCAGAAATCTCCTGCGCACAACAAATCTGAAGCACCTGAAGGGTACCCTGCTTGCAATTCCAATTGTAAATGCTTTCGGGTTTATGAATCGATCACGCTACTTGCCCGATCGGCGCGATCTGAACCGAAGCTTTCCAGGTAGTCCAACTGGTTCGCTTGGGTCACGTTTGGCCCACATATTCATGAATGAAATCGTATCGCGTTCTGATTTGGGAATTGACCTGCACTCTGCTGCAATTCACCGTACCAATTTACCTCAAATTCGAATTTCACCGTCCGATAAAAAAATGCTGAAACTTGGCGAAATTTTTGGGGCACCCCTTACTCTCACGTCTGCCATGAGACCTGGATCCCTTCGCGAGGCAGCTGGGCGGAAGGGTGTAGGTGTCCTGCTTTATGAAGCTGGGGAAGCTTTAAGGTTTGATAAACCGTCCGTGCGCGCTGGCGTAACAGGAATTGTAAGGACTATGCGCCACCTGGGCATGATCCAGTCTCGTGCATCACACAGAAGGAAAATTGAAACAATTTTCTCAAAAACAAGCAGCTGGGTGCGGGCCCCAACAGGAGGTTTGTTGATATCGTACAAGGAAATTGGAGAAAGGGTCTGCCCCGGTGAATTGCTCGGAGTGATCTCAGATCCATTTGGCGAAACTGAAACGAAAATTCTGACCAAGATGGATGGGTTATTGATGGGGCGCACCGTGATGCCAATTGTAAATGAAGGAGACGCGCTTTTTCACATTGCGCAAATCAAACACGACATAGACGCCGAGAAACAAATTTCTGCCCACGCAAAGCAAGTTGAACAGGAAGCGATGCTTGATGAGGATGAAATCATTTAGCCAGACTTGTAAAACTAATTGTCGATTTTACTTCTTCCGACGGGAAACCGTTGGAGGCGTTGAGGGCCCGGAACATGCTGCCCTTGTATATTCGCAGTGGATGTACCGGACGGCATTTCAGTGGGTCCTCAACGTCAAGACTTCTCCAGACCTGACAGCTTCGCTCAAGCCCGGTCTCCACCCAAGGCCTGCTTTTTACCCAAGGAATACGTATTGTCCGTAAACCAGTCAAGAAAAGTCATTTATGCTGCACTTATAGGCAATTCGTTGATCGCGATTTGCAAATTTGTCGCCGCTGGATTTACTGGTTCATCAGCAATGTTATCGGAAGCAATTCACTCTGTTGTCGATTCAGGCAATCAGTTGTTGTTACTGTATGGTATAAAAAGGGCACAACAAAAACCCGATGCTGATCATCCTTTCGGGTATGGCATGGAACTTTATTTTTGGACATTTGTTGTTGCAATCCTGATCTTCGCAATTGGCTCTGGCCTGTCGATCTATGAAGGTGTGCAGCACCTTTTACATCCCGAACCCATCACAAGTCCTGGTTGGAACTACTCCGTACTCGCGCTCAGTATGGTGTTTGAAGGTGTTGCGTGGTCCATTGCATACAAGGAATTCAACAAACAGCGAGGGGATGGGTCCTTTATCAAATCCATACGTCATTCCAAGGATCCAACTGTGTTTACAGTTCTTTTTGAGGATACAGCTGCGCTTATTGGCTTGGTAATTGCATTTGCTGGAGTCGCAGGAAGTCATTTTCTTGGCATTGCTGAACTGGACGGATTGGCCTCCATTGGCATCGGGATTGTCCTTGCCGGGGTTGCAATTCTGCTGGCTATTGAAAGCAAAGGGCTGCTGATCGGTGAAGGCGCTGACCCTTCAATAGTTGCAGCTATCGAGGACATGGTAAACGGGGATGCGCAAATTGCCCGAACCAACGAAATTTTGACCATGCATCTGGGCCCCAACGAAATTCTATTGTGCGCCAGTTTTGATTTTATTGATGGGCTTCCGGCTGAAGAAGTTGAACGCGCAATCTCGAAACTTGAACGGCGGATTAAGGATGATCATCCGCAAGTTCGACGTGTCTTTATCGAAATACAGGGTTGGCCCGGGCATCTTGCGGACGCGGAAACTGAAAAGGAGATCACCCCATGAATATGAACATCAACGACCTTGCAGAAGAAGACGGCCTGTTGTTTGGGTGTCTACTTGATGGCAAAGGCGGCGCTTCGATAATCGGCTGGAAAGACGTTGAAAAATGGAAACCCGGTGACAAAACCCTATGGGTTCATTTGGACCGCAACTCACCCAGAGTTGAAAAATGGTTGCGCCAGGACAGCGACCTTACCTACCCAACCATTGATGCGTTACTTGAACCGGAAACGCGCCCTCGCGTATTTCGTGGCCGCAAGGGAGTTGTCTCAATCCTGCGAGGCGTGAACATGAACCCGGATGCAAATCCTGAAGACATGGTTGCCATCCGAATGTGGTCTGACGGTAAACGGTTGATAACCTTGCGCCATCACCGCTTGATGACGCCACGCGATATCTTGCAACAGTTGATTGAGTATGACGATGGCCCACACAACGCATCTCAACTCTATGAGAGACTAATTTGCCGGTTGACTGAACGCATGGCCATAACCGTTTCTTCCTACAACGAAGCGTTGGATACGATGGAGGTGGATTTGAATGTCGAAAACGCGTCTGAAATTCGCCGACAACTTTCGGACGTGCGCAGAAATGCCGTAATCCTGCGTCGCTATATGGCCCCCCAACGCGAAGCCCTAGACAGTCTGGTAACAGAACCACCCGACTGGCTTGAAGATCGTTCCAGATTGGCCTTGCGAGAAACTTCGAACCACTTGCTCCGCTACATCGAAGAATTGGACGCTGCACGCGAACGTTCAATTGTAATCAAGGATGATATCTCGAACCAATTGGCAGAATCGACCAACAGCCGTCTTTATGTGCTTTCCATAATCTCGGCTGTTTTCCTGCCCCTTGGGTTTTTGACCGGCCTGCTGGGTATCAATGTTGGCGGTATGCCCGGCGTTGACAATGATATGGCGTTTTGGGTCGCTTGTGGATTGATGCTTGCAGTGCTCGTTGTTGCTGTCCTTATAATGCGCAGGCTCAAATGGTTTTAGAAACCATTGAGACATCAACAGGAAATCACATGACCAGATCCACAATTCTTGCACAAACCGAAGCGCCTGCCGAGCCAGAGGCTGTCAAAGCCATAGTCGACAAGGGCCCGGATGATGCTGAAAAAATTGTTGAGGGTGTAACGGCTGGTATTGTTCCAACGATCAATTTCCTTTCAGAAAAGCTACAGGCTTTGTCAGCGCAATTTCTTTCTGAACAAGGCCTGTTTCAACTGGCAGTAATATTGGTTGCCGGCCTGATCGCTTGGTATCTCAGCAAACCGGTCCGAGCACTCGTAGAACGACAGTTTCCTGAAGACGACAACACAGGTGGATTCCAGATTGGGGCGATCAAGACATTCAACCGACTGATATTCCCCATCCTTTGGGTTATGGCGCTTTGGATATCGGTGAAATCCTACCGCACGATCGGGACAGGCAATGACTTGATCCGAATATTGGCCAGTCTCCTCAACGCGTGGATCCTCGTGCATTTGTTTTCAAAGTTGGTACGTGATCCACTTTGGTCGAAAATCTTTGCCACGATCGCCTGGACCACTGCGGCGCTCTACATTTTGCGGCTGCTAAACCCAACCATTGTTTTACTGGACGGGATTGCGGTGAACTTTGGTGATGCCCGGCTCTCAGTTTACATGATGATCAAGGGTCTAATTCTCCTCGTATTACTGCTTTGGACCGCCTCTGCGGTTACGATGTTTGTGCAATCACGAGTAAGCAAGTCGAAAGTTTTCACTCCGTCCATGCAAACCTTGATCGGTCAAGGTGTTCGAATTTTACTGCTGTTTGGCGCGGTCATGTTGGCAATGAATGCGATTGGTGTCGACTTGACTGCACTTGCTGTTTTTTCAGGTGCCGTTGGTGTTGGCATCGGCTTTGGCCTACAGGCAATTTTTTCAAACCTTGTGGCTGGTATCATCATGTTGTTGGAACGCAGCATCAAGGTCGGTGATTTTGTCGAGCTGGAATCTGGCCTCACCGGGGAAGTTCGCGAAATCAATACCCGTTCAACGCTAATCAGCACAAACGACAATGTGGATATCCTTGTTCCCAACGCCGAGTTTATTAATCACAGGGTAATCAACTGGACGCTTAGAGACGGTTTTCGACGTACTAAAATTCCATTTGGTGTGGCTTACGGCACGGACAAGGAATTGGTTAAAAAAGCTGCATTGGAAGCTGCAGACACATTGCCTCACATGCTAACGGGGCGGGGAGCAAAGCCACCAGAAGTATGGTTGGTGGAGTTTGGGGAATCAAGCCTGAATTTCGAATTGGTTGTTTGGCTTTCTCCCGAAGCGGTAAAACGGCCATCTGCCGTTGCCGCTGACTACAACTGGGCATTGGAGACAGCGCTTACAAAATATGGAATTGAAATTCCATTCCCTCAACGCGATATCCATATCCGGTCCGGAAAGTTGGCAAAATGAATAATGAATTTCATGTTCAGGTTCTCAAATTTTCAAACATTCGCGAAATATCCGGCGCCTGGACGGGTAATGATTTTGCTGCTCTGCTTGATGCAATGGAGTATGGCGACCTGACCGGAATGAGCGATGACGAACTACGCGAAATGTGTGTTCTGTCTCTTCAGGATCTCAAACCGGTAGATGCTGCATATGTTGTTCTCAAGCACGTAGTTGGCAACGCCCTTCGGGACGGTCAGCTTCGCGACCTTGCCCACGAAATGCTTGATGAAAAGCTTTGGGAAGAATACTCAGACTCCTCCCTCCACGAACGGATATTCAACGTTGGAAGTTTGGTTTATGCAGCCCACTCGGAATTTTTCCCTGAACCCGATGCAGTTTGTCTGGAATTTGAAGCAACGGCAGCCAATGCAGAAGCGAAGAAACTTGTAACCTCATCGCTTGATGAATCTTTTTTGGTGCGCTTGCTTGCCGATGGTATGGACGACCACGCAATTTTACACCGCCTGTATGGTGAACAACTCAAGGGCAAATCTTTCCCCAATGCCAGTGAAGTAATCTGGATTTTGCGCTCAGAAGTAATTAGCGACAATGTCATGAAAATTGAGGTTGTAAGTTCTGGTTACTGGCTGGATGCACTAGATCGCGTCGAGAACTACGATTCTACCGCTTACGCTGACTAAGGTAATTCTATGCACAAAATTGTATATCGGTGACACAAAGCGCCACGTATATATCAACTGGAACGTTCTATTGCGCAGTGGCCGCTCTCTCTGCCACCTCTACCGGTCGATGCGACTCATTGGTAAACACCCGCTGTTGGCACGGAGCAAACAATGTAATCGCTACCAGAATGTCTGCGTGTGGGTGTTGTACTGAAATTGCAATTTTAACGGCATCGTCAGATAAAAATGCGAGGACGACGAGACATGATGGCAAACCGGTCAGGCCGGGGATTTGGGAAACCCGACAAATGCCCAGGACATTAAAAATCCGCAAAGCAGAGTGGGACCCAGTCCACGGAAACCATCAGGGCCAGCGGTAAAAACACCGCATCAACAGGCCGGACACAAGACCGTACCCGACCAAAGGTCATCAAATCAAAATAATCCTTGCAAACAGGGAGCCATCCACACAGGACGCTCAATCCAACTTGACTAATAGTGGCTATGCGGCCGAAAAGTTTCCAGTCAAACGGATTGGTCTATTAGTTTCATCAATTGAATTCAGTTATTGGATTAGACCGATCGTGACAACTACCTCAAAAATGTTTCAGCTTCTTTACCGATAATTTGGAGTCCCGTGTTGATTTTGTCCGTTGCGACGGAGGGAAATCCAATCCGAAATGAGTTTTTTGGAGTTCCATTATGGTAAAAAATGTGACCCGGCTCAATTAATACACCACGACTTTGAAGATATTTTGCAAATGCATCTGCGTCAAAATCCTTCGGGCCTGTTAACCAGAAGGATGTTCCCCCGGTCGCTTGTCCGCGTGAGAACATTGGCAGATATTTTTCTATGCCCTCGCGCATAACGTGCCAACGCTGCGAATAAATTTCCCTGAGTTTTTTCAGGTGAACATCATGGTATCCATGCGCCAGAAACATGGCGGTGGTTTCCTGGACGATGCTGGGTGGATGCCGAACGGTCAGGCTGCGAATTATTTTGGCAGAATCAATTATATCGCGATGCGCCACAATGAAACCCATTCGAATGCTGGGAGAAAGAGTTTTGGAAAGACTGCCAATATAAATTACTGTCCCGTTTCTATCGCGACTCTTCAGGGAGGGGTTCGGTTTCACATGACCCAGCAGGCCAACCTCATAATCGTCTTCAATGATAAAAGCATTTGCAGTTTCTGCCTTCTGCAACACCATTTTGCGGCGGCTGTCTGGCATGATAACCATGGAGGGGAACTGGCATCCGGGGGTTAGATACGCAAGTTTGAATTCCTTCGGCAACTTGTCGGGATCAAGACCCTGCGCATCTACAGAAACAGGCTCAATTTTGTTTTTGTAAAGGTGAAACAAGTGCCGTGCTTCCTGATAGCCAGGATTTTCAAATGCTATGGGACGGTTATCTTCTGCAAATAGTGTGCTGATGATGCACAACGCATGTTGCGCGCCGACAGTAATCAGGATTTCATCCTCGGCCGCATTGATGCCGCGGTAGTGCAGCAAACGCTGGCGAAGTTGAAAAATCAAATCTGGACAATCGACATCCACCGCTTCACTGGTCCAGATTGGCAATGCATTTCGTCCAAGCGCCAAACGCGAACATTCGCGCCAGGCTTCGATCGGGAACAATTCTGTATCAATTTGGTTATATACAAAGGGATATTCAAACTCAGTCCAATTTTTGGGTTGGTTCGCACGCATGTTAATGTCAGGCAGGTTACTGCCGATTATCAATTTTTCCGGCGAACTCGGCTCGGCATATTCTTCAAGCGGTCCTTCAATTTTCAGATCCGGAACATCCATTCCCACGGTAAATCCAGAACGATTTTGAGATTCCAGAATTCCCATACCAACAAGACCGGAATAGGCCTCATAAGCACTGTTTTTTGAAACTTGAAGCTGCTCTGCAATCTCGCGGCAGGACGGAACTTTCTCGCCCTTTCGATAAATGCCCTCCACTATCCGCGAACAAATGGCCCGACGAACGAGATCTTTCTTTCCAACTTTTTGTATATTGCTGTTTTCTAATTCCGGTTTAATCACAGAATAATTTACCCGTGGCATCATTCGCTTTTATGCAATTGTGAAGCCAAAACGTAACACGGCCCCAAGCCACCTGGCAATTAACCGAATTCTTGCGTAACCGTTTACCAATGTTACTTGGGGGTTGTGAAAATCAGCTGGGGTCATTTTCATTCTTGGTGTCCCCTTGCTTTCATAAACATTATTAATCCAGGCTACGTGCAAACTTCCGGATATCCTCGATCAGCAATTCCGGTTGTTCCATCGCTGCAAAATGGCCACCACGCGGCATTTCCGTCCATTGGGTAATGTTGTAAATACGCTCTGCATAACTGCGCGGCGGCCAGTTAAGCATTTCCTTTGGAAAGACAGCGCATCCGGTTGGTACTTCTACCCGTTTGCCTTCAGGGGACAGAATTCTACCGCCTTCTTCACGGCGTCCATAATAAATCCATGAGGCGGTATTGAATGTACGTGTAACAATATAGACCATGATATTGGTTAGAAGCTGATCCTTGGTATAGACGCTTTCCACGTCATCCCCGTCTATATCTGACCAGCCGTTCATTTTTTCCAAAATCCATGCTGCTATACCAACTGGACTATCCATCATCGCATAACTCAGCGTTTGGGGTTTGGTTGCCTGCTGGGTGCGGTATCCATTCTGCATAATCTGGTCATGATCAAATTGAGCTGCCCAAGCTTCTTCCTCAGACCCCTGTGGCCCGTCTTTGTGACGCATGGTCAACACGTTGATGTGAATTGCACGACACGCTGGCGCATGCTCGTAACCAAGCCAGCTTGAAATGGCACCTCCCCAGTCTCCACCTTGAGCAATATAGGATGGATATCCAAGCGTATCAGTCATCAGTGTGTTGAAAATATCCGCCATTTTCCTTGGGCCATAGGGGCGTGGCGGCCGACCAGAAAATCCGAAACCTGGAAGTGAGGGGGCCACAACGTCAAATGCATCTTCGACGCTTCCACCATGTTTTTCTGGATGTGCGAGAAGATCAATGAAATCCAGAAACTCCACAATTGTGCCGGGCCAACCGTGGTTGATAATCAGCGGCTTGGGATTGTCGCCGCTGCCCTTCTCATGGATAAAATGCAGGTCAATCCCGTTAACCGGAGCTTTGAAATGCGAAAAATTGTTGATTTCCGCTTCCTGTTTTCGCCAGTCAAATTCATTTACCCAATAATCGCAGAACTCTTTCAGGTAGTTTAAATTTGTACCGTAATTCCATCCCCCATCATCAGGCATTTCGTGCCAAGGATAGGCCTCAACACGCGAACGAATAACTTCGATTGTCTCATTTGGAACATCGACACTGAATGGTTTGACACCTATCATTTCAACCCTTCTGTTTCTGCGCACCTGGTATTTTGCCCGGTGCTTTTTCGCCATTTCGGGCGAACATATTTTCCGCATACGATAATGTGGGCTTCCATTTTCTTACCCAAATAGAGTGAATGGAAGTAAGGAGCAGTTTATTGTTTTTGTAGGGACAGAAAAGCACCCATAGCATCATTAGCCCGTAAGCTGAGTTGTTGTAAGCTTGCTCTCCAGGCAAGTTAAGATATTGAATTAAAATAAATAAATGATCTTAATTTGCTTTTGTTTCCGCAAAATGGAAATTCAAACTCCTTGATTCTGTCCCTACTAATCGAGCCTTTTGTACCTTTTGTCCACGTTCCCATGAGTAAATGATGAATCTCAGAATTGTTTTATCGAACCACAGCCACTTGGCTTGTGAAAAGGGAGGAACACTATGAAGAATTCATTCTGGAAGATATCGGTTGCAGCGGTAGCCTTGATGCTTGGCGTTCAAACTGCAAGCGCAGAAAAAGTATTGAAATTGGGAACCGTAGGTTTTTTGGGCATGCCGATTGGCGACGCGATTGATCAAGCCCTGATCCCCACAATAAATGAAGTGTCCGGCGGTAAGTTGACCATCGAGCCACATTACCGAAAGTCTTTATGCAGCGAACAATCTTGCGGTGAACAGGCAAACCAGGGACTGTTGCAACTCTGGACAAGCTCCACTGCAAACTTTGGTAACTTTGGTACAGCACTTGCCATTTTCGACCTGCCATACATCTTTAAGAGCATTGAAGACGCGGATCGTATTTCTTCGGAATGGTTGGCCAAAAAGCAATGTGACATTGCTGCAGAAGAAGCAGGTCATATCTGCCTGACCGTTTATTCCAGTGGTGGCTTCCGCCAACTTGGCAACGCCCATGGCCCTGTACATGTCCCTTCGGATATGGAAGGCATCAAGTGGCGCGTTACAAAGAGCCCGATTGAGTACACATTGATCAAGAACTGGGGTGCCGTGCCTGTACCCTATGACTGGGCACAACTCTATCAGGGTTTGCAAACCGGCGTCGTCTCAGGCCAGTATGTTGCAACACCATGGCAGCATGTCGCGAAGCTGCATGAAGTTGCAAAATACTTCACCGAAATCGGTGGATCCTGGTCTGGAAATCAACTGTCGATGGACAAACGCCAGTATGATGAATTGAGCGGTCAAGAAAAGGAATGGCTACATGCAGCTGCGAAGGCATTTGGCCAAAAAGTGCAGGAGCTTGACCGCAATTGGGTTGAAGATGGTGAGACCGCCATCAAGGCCGCCATCAATGAATGGTATGTGCCGACTGAAGAGGAAATGAAACAGTGGCGCGCAGGGGCAATTGACGCCTGGCTCAATGCCAAAGGCTCCTTTGATCCGGCTACTGCGGAACGGGTTCTGCAGGAACAGGGCATGACTGACTTTATCGCTCAACTCAAGGAAGCTGGAGCGCTGTAATTTACGCAGACTAAATCAAATTAATAAACTCGTGGCGCGCGTGCGTATCGTGCGCCACTATTTTCAGATAAAATTATATCCAGCTACCAGGCAACAACAGGACCGGCCTTTATGGAAAGCGTAATGCTTCTGACAATTCTTGTGCTGCTGATCCTGCTCGGCGCACCGGTGGGCTTTACCCTGATCCTGATCCCGACGATTTACATCTTGATCACCGACGCTGCGCCGATGATCCTAATCCCAAGCCAGATGTTCAGTGCCATAGATGCAGTTCCGCTGACTGCAATCCCGTTTTTCATGCTAACCGGAGAGCTTATGACCAGCGCCACCATTACCGACAGGCTGGTGGAGCTTAGTCAACGCCTGATCGGTCGAATGCGAGGCAGCATGGCGCAGGCGAACGTATTGGTCAGCATGTTCTTTGCCGGCATGAATGGATCGGTAGTAGCCGATACGGCGACTGTGGGATCGCTAATGGTGCCAGCTATGAAACGAGCAGGCTATCCTCCAGAATTTGCCGCCGCAATCACTGCGGTTAGCTCTACTATCGGTGGGATTATCCCGCCTTCTATCATGATGATTGTTTTGGCAAATGCGGGCGGCATTTCCGTCGGCGCCCTGTTTGCTGGTGGCATAATTCCTGGCATCATGATCGGCGTGTTGCTGATGATCATCAATTACATCATTGCAAGGCGCAATAATTTCGAGCGCAGCGAAGAGCCATTCAGTTTCAAGGCGCTTGCAATCGTCAGTTACAAATCTTCCTTTGCACTGCTCATTCCCATCGTGTTGGTAGGCTCGGTTGTGTTCGGAATAGCCGGTGTTGTCGAAGCTGGTGCGCTAACTGCAACAATCGCGTTACTCGTCGGGCTTTTCATTTATCGCACCATCACATGGTCTAATTGCAAAGGCGCATTTGTCCGCGCCTTCCGAAATTCTGCGATGGTGTTCATTATTATCGCGGCCTCGGGTCCATTCAGTTGGCTCCTAACCTCCCTTGGCGCGATAAACGAACTGGAACAATGGTTACTGAGCTACACCTATAATCCGCTGCTGTTCGCTCTGGTGTTGGTGCTGTTCATTTGCCTGTTGGGAATGGTTATGGATTCTGCGGCCAATATTATCGTCGTTGGTCCAGTTCTGGTCGATGTGATGGTGCAGGCGGGCTACCAAGACGTGCAGGCTGCGCTAGTCGTGGTTGTTGGGTTTTTGATCGGGTCAGTCACGCCGCCGGTTGGCGTTGCATTCTTTACTGCAGGGGCCATTGCAAACGTGCGATTGGAAAAAGTAGCCGTTGCGATGCTACCCTATCTTGTTGCTTTGTTTGCGCTGCTCTTCGTGCTGATCATCGTGCCGGATATCACCATGTACCTACCGCGTGTTTTCGGGTTTGTGAACTAATGGACGCGCCGGACATCCATATTCTCCAGCACGGCGCCTTAATGGGTGCAATCACCCTTCACTGGAGATTTTAGCCATGTTTGCGACTGTCAAGTTCATCGACAGAGCGGTTAAGAAATTACTAACCGCTTTCTGTGCCATCCTGCTGCTGCTGATGGTCATCTTCACGGTTTATTCCGTTGTGATGCGCTACGTGTTTGAAGATCCCCCGGTTTGGGGAGATTTGCTAACGGTTCTAAGTAATATCTGGCTGGTGTTTTTGGCTCTTGCCCTAACGGTCAGGGACAAGGACCATATCGCTTTGGATTTGATCTATTCCCGGCTACCTCTAAAGGGCGCTTTCTTTATTCAGCAATTCTGGGCGATTGTCATTTTCTGCCTCGGCCTGGTGATGATAATTTATGGAATTGAAGCGGTTTCCACCATGGGTGGTAAGTACTGGGAAATGTGGTATTTCGCTTGGGAAGAGGGCCAATTTGTCTTCAAGCCAAACTACATGCCCAAGAAATACGCCATTGCAATTGTTCCGATTTCGGGTTTCCTTGTCAGTTTTGCGGCTCTTGCGTCTGTGCTTGAAGACAGTCTTCGGCTGAAAGCGGGTACATATGAGCAATTTAAGGATATAGATGTTCAAATTGAAATTGATCGCAATTAGTCAGCTTTTTTTCCGGTTGTTTCTGCACTGCGGGCATTGTCACATTAACTTTCAGAACTACAATTTGGGTGTTGCTTGATGAGATTAAATGCATCTCTTTCAAACGCCATCGGTTTCCTCCATCCATAATTGTTCATGCCATTTGGTTGTATTCGCGAATTACAATTAGTTATCACGATGTTGAGGATCTGTTCGCATGTCTAACATCAGCGCCTGGTGAACAGATTCGGGCATTGTCGGTCTAATGTGTCTTGTCAGTCAAATGCCGCCATTATTGATCTCGTCCCATCAACAACATCTGCAATTCAGCAATCGTGGTAGATCGGCTTCCTTTGAATATCTGGTATTTGTTTAGGTGACGATCCTGGTTGAAATGGTTCAAAACGGATGCGTGAATTGATGAGAATTTTTGGAGACTGGCGCTTCGTCGAAGTACCGCCACCGATGCGAAAATCCTAGCCGCTTCTCAATTTGCCGCTTCCCAATTTCGCTCGCAAATTGAGGGCCAAACCGGTTCCACCAAAATCGGATCGTTTGGTGGTTCACGCCCATGCCCCGTTCGAGGAGCTAATCTTCCGCATTGCGATGTGAAAGCGGAAAACGCACGGATTACATCACCGCCAATCGAATAACCTCAGCTGACGTTTTGAAATATCCGAATGGATTCTTCATTACAAAACGCTACGAATGCTGCAACATCCGTTCAAGCTAATTTACCCTGACAGAGCCGCCTAACGATATGGACCTTCCAGGTGCTATCGATTAGCTTACTGAAGAATGCCATGTTGAAGTATCAAAAATACTCATTAGCAACTTTGATCGGCCATCAGCCTGCTCCGGCACATTGGGCGACGTTCTTTATTTGGGTTCTTCTATTTTGTTTTTCATGGACACCTAATTACTCAACTGCACAGGAAATGACGGGACAAGAGATTTCTGAACTTCATTGCTCGCGGTGCCATGTAGTTGATGATGACAAGCCATTTACCGGAATTTCTTCCACTCCTTCATTTTCATTGATGGTCAATAGACTTTCGAACTGGGAGGATCGGTTTAACACTTTTTTTGCACGTCGGCCTCATCCGGCATTCCTGATACTTGAAGGAAGTGAAAATCCGCTTGTAAAGGAGCCTGCTACTGTACCAATTGAACTACGACTTAATGATGTTGAAAAGATTGTTGAATTCGCGCGCACTTTAAAAAATGATGAAACGTACGAATAACCAGAAAAGAACACGATTTGCATTCCAGTTTTCCTTCAACGCCAATTTTCGAAGATAATTTGTCATGAACGAAATTGCTGACGGATTCTCCCAGGCGTTCTGGTTGGTTGTTACATTCGACCCTGAACTGGTCGGAATTGCGGCCCGGAGCCTGTATGTAACGATTTCAGCAGTAATCGTTGCAACGATTATTGCAGTTCCCCTGGGCTCGTGGATATCAATTCGCCGCTTTCGCCTGAGACGCATCGTCGTTGCAATTTTAAATGGCTTGATGGGTTTGCCACCAGTTGTTGTAGGGCTTGTGGTTTACCTGCTGCTGTCTCATGCGGGACCGTTTGGTGTGCTGGGACTTCTTTACACCCCGACTGCCATGATCATCGCACAAGTCATCATCATCACGCCGATAATCGCTTCAATCTCGCATCAGGCTATTCGTGATCTTTGGGCGGAGTATCATGATTTGCTCATTTCCCTGAACACGTCTCCTGTCCAACGGATCAAAACATTGGTGTGGGACGCGAGACGATCGCTTATCACAGCAATTCTTGCAGGATTTGGCCGGGCAATTGGCGAAGTTGGCGCCATCATGATTGTTGGTGGAAATATTGATCAGCTGACGCGGGTACTTACAACTGCAATTGCGCTTGAAACGGCAAAGGGTAACTTTGCGTTGGCTATTGCATTGGGAATGATTTTGATTGCGCTGGCTTTCGCGGTCAATCTCGCAATTCACTGGATTTCAGGAACAGAACGGGGGAGCAGGTGGTAGAATCCATGCTTCCCATGAAAATGTTCGATGTAGTGGTTGCCAAACGGGGAACCAGGCTCATTGGACCGACCAGCCTGGAATTGCACAATCGGGGTATCACCATTGTCATGGGTCCGAATGGATCGGGTAAGACGACTTTGTTGCGTGTGTTACATGGACTTGAAAGGGTCCGCTCGGGTTCTGTCAAATGGAATGGCAATATTCGCGATGTGTTTAAACGGCAATCATTCGTGTTCCAGGCACCCATTATCATGCACCGAACAGTTCGCGAAAATATTGCCTATCCGCTGATAGTTCGCGGCGTTTCAAGAAAGAGTGCGCTCAATCAAGCGCAGGAATCACTCACCAAAATTGGTCTTGAATTTGCAGCCGACCGCAATGCTACCAGTCTGTCTGGTGGTGAAAAACAGAAACTTGCAATTGCAAGGGCGTTGATAACTGAACCTGAAATTCTCTTTCTCGACGAGCCCACCACCAATCTTGACGGGCAGGCGGTCAGTGATATTGAATCCACCTTGAAGGAAACTTCATCCGGTGGAACAAAGATAGTAATGGCGACGCATGACATTGCCCAAACTAAAAGGCTCGCCCATGATGTGGTATTCATGTATCGCGGGCAAGTTCATGAATCCGGAAGCGCTTCAAAATTTCTGAAACGCCCGTCCTCAAAAGTGTCCAAAGCATTTATCAAGGGAGAGATTGTCATATGAGTATCTGGGGGCTTTGTCGGGTATCAATGTTGATCATCTCGATCGTTGTTACGGCCTTCACGGTTCAGGCGGCAGAGATGAAATTGGCAGTCACGACATCCTTCCATAATTCGGGTCTGTCTGACATTCTTGTTCCGGAAATCAAGAAAGATCTTGATCTGGATGTGTATCTGGTTGTCGTAGGGACTGGACAGGCTCTGCGTCTCGGCAAGGCTGGTGACGTAGATGCGGTGTTGGTTCATTCAAGAAAAGCAGAAGAAGCTTTCTTGTCTGAGGGATACGGAACTAGCCGCCGCGAAATCATGTACAATGATTTTGTTCTAATTGGCCCTTCTCAAGATCCAGCAGATATAGCGTCTTCGAGTAACGCCGGAGAAGCATTCAAGAAAATTGAAGCGGCAAAGGCCATATTCGTAAGCCGTGGCGATGACAGTGGTACACATCGTAAGGAAATCGCCCTTTGGGAATCAACGGGATTTGACGTGAACCAATTTAATCCTGTCTGGTACCGCGCTTCAGGATCAGGAATGGGCGCGACACTTAATGTAGCTGCTGGTAGTAACGGGTATGTTCTGTCAGACCGGGCTACCTGGCTAAAGTTTGGCAACAAGGCGAACCTGAAACTCTTGTTTTCAGGCGATCCTGAACTGTATAATCAGTATGCTTATTTACGCCTAAATCCCGCAAGGCATCCTCATGTCAAACACAACGAAGCACAGGCACTTGAAGACTGGTTGACCAGCGACAACGGACAGTTGATGATTGGTGAATATAAAATTGCCGAGGAGAGGCTGTTTATGCCGAACGCTCGAAAACCTGAGCCAGTCAACTGAATTCGGAGAGCCCGATGTCTAACAGAAACGAACGCCGACGTGCCAGAGGTGAAGGGCATTTGGACAATGAAATGTTTGCAAAAATTGCGGACAAATTCATTGATGTTGCCAATCGGGAAAACAAAACATTTCTCGCGACAGATTTGCATCTGGCCTTCTTATATGGCTCATCTCGTTATTCCGCCCATGTGGCCAAGAATATTGCCGAAGTTGATAACCAGGAAGAGTGGGTAAAATCAATGACTCAAAACTATCAGGAAATGCTGCGAAATCACTTAGCGGATCCGAATCTTTGAAAAACGATCCGAGCCGTTCACCCACGGCAAGGCAACATTTCGGTTTTGGTAACAACCACAGCATGAATTATCTTTGATACCAAAAATTTCACCCTATATGTAATTATTACTGATGCCGAAGGGGCGCGTTGATTTATGAATGAACCTACAACCGAGACGATCCTTGAAGAGCTTTCGAAGGTAAGGGGCCCTGGCCTCAAGGAAGATATTGTCACCATGGGCCTTGTCAGTGATATTCTGATATCTGATGGCAAAGTAATTTTTGCCATCAATGTTCCCGCTGAAGACGCCCAGAACCTTGAACCCATGCGACTTGCGGCTGAAAAAGTTGTCGGCGAACTTGCTGGTGTAGAAAAAGCCATCGTTTCGCTGACTGCAGAAAAGAAAGGCGGCAGCGCTCCGGTTCGCCCGGCACCGAGCGCTGAACAGGCCCCAAATGTTCCTCCACCCATGCAGGGAAGGGCACATCAGCAACCGCCGGCTCCAAAGGCGGCTGTTGACGGAATCGGGGCAATCATTGCCGTTGCTTCCGGCAAAGGCGGGGTGGGTAAGTCTACAACTTCGGTCAATCTTGCTTTGGCGCTGCAGAAGCTTGGCAAAAGGGTAGGATTGCTTGATGCGGATATTTACGGTCCCTCAATGCCCCGAATGGTGGGTATTACGGGCCGACCGACAGCTAACGGCAGGATTTTGTCACCGCTTGAAGGCTTTGGTTTGAAGGTGATGTCGATGGGATTTCTCGTTGAAGAAGAAACGCCAATGATCTGGCGTGGTCCCATGGTAATTTCGGCCCTTACTCAAATGCTGAGAGAGGTTGATTGGGGTGAGCTCGACATACTGGTTGTTGATATGCCGCCTGGCACCGGTGATGCACAACTGACCATGGCCCAGCAAGTTCCCTTGGCTGGCGCGGTAATTGTTTCAACACCCCAGGACATTGCACTTATTGATGCCCGCAAGGGCTTGAATATGTTCAGGAAAGTAGAAGTACCCATACTTGGCATTATCGAGAACATGAGCACGTTCGTATGCCCAAAATGCGGGGAGCGTTCCGACATTTTCGGTCATGGTGGTGCACAAGACGAAGCAAGTAAGCTTGGGGTTCCTTTTCTGGGAGAAGTCCCGTTGCATATGGATATCCGCATCAATTCAGATGGCGGAACGCCGGTAGTGATCTCCCAGCCAGATGGTCCCCACGCGCAAACTTATCTGTCGATCGCAGAGGAGGTGATATCGAGATTGGAAATCGAACAAGAACTTGCCAAGTCTGGTACTCCAGAGATCGTGTTTGAATAACACGAAAAAAACTGGACACAATTTTACTGACTCCAGGTTCAATTCTTATGATTACGTTACGGTATTCACCTTTCGTATGATGTGGCCTGTATAAGAGCCACCCAACATTGCAAAATCACTGCATCCATGTTCCAATTGTCGCAGGAGAGGAGTACCCAAAATAATGGGTATGCACGCAGATGTAATTGCTGCGGTCTCGGAGGAAGATCGGCTTCGCGCCAACGTTTATCGTTTTTTGGCGCAACATCTTCTTCGTGCGCCTGATCAAAGTGCACTGAAAAAATCAGTGAAAATTATGGGAGACGACACAGAGCTTGGCGAAGCTTTTTCTGCATTTGCCAAACTGGCTGCCAATACAAACGCGGATCAGGCTTCTGAAGAATATGAAGCCTTGTTTATCGGGCTTGGTCGCGGGGAACTTGTGCCGTTTGCATCGTACTATCTTACCGGCTTTCTTAACGAAAAACCTTTGGCAAAACTGCGGAGCAGAATGCGGCAATTGGGAATTGCAAGAACGGAAGGTGTTGCAGAGCCGGAAGACCACGTTGGTTCGCTGATGGAAATTATGGCTGGCCTTATCATGGGAGAGTATGGCGAACCGGCATCGGTTAAAGATCAATTCTCATTTTTTGATAGTTACATAGCGCCTTGGGTCCGGCATTTTTTCTCAGACCTTGAGGGAGCAAAGAATTCGCGCCTTTATCAACCAGTCGGCACAATTGGCAGGTTGTTAATGGATATAGAAAGCACTGCTTTCGCGATGGAGTAAGGTCAGGGATCGTTGCGTATGTCCTGAACCAAAAAATTAAAAAGAATTCCGCATTTGGCGGTTATGTGGAGAAAGGAAGATATGATGTCAAAGAAAATCAAAGACGAGCAGAAATTTACGTCTGATCGTCGCGATTTCCTTAAACTTGCGGGAATTGGTGTAGTTGCGAGCGGTGCAACGGTTGCGACTGGTTCAACGCAGGCAGAAGAAGTCAAAGGTTCAGGATATTCCCTGACCGAACACGTAAAGACTTACTACGAGCTCGCGAAGTTCTGAGTTCCACGGTTGGAAATGGCCGACGCAGTTCAGGACAAATTATTGGAGGAATGTCTGCTTTGAATAATGAAATTTGCAGACAGCAAATAGGAGAACGGCAATGTTAAGGAAGAAGGTAGGTGGGGTTGCGAGAGGCCCCCGTCTGTCATCAGCCATATCAGAGCTTGCAAGTGCCACAGTCGGACGACGTGAATTTCTGAAGAAATCAGGTCTTGCTGTTGGCGGCATAGCGGCTGCAGGTGCGATTACAGGTGGTGCAACAACGAAGGCACGGGCACAAGCAGCCAAGAATGTTGAGATCAAGAAATCCGTATGCACACACTGTTCTGTGGGTTGTACGGTTATGGCCGAAGTAGAAGATGGTGTTTGGACAGGCCAGGAACCTGGTTTTGATTCACCCTTCAACCTTGGTGCACATTGTGCAAAAGGCGCCTCGGTTCGAGAGCATGCTCACGGTGAGCGTCGCTTGAAGTATCCAATGAAACTTGTCGGTGGCAAATGGCAGCGCCTTTCATGGGATGATGCCATTAACGAAATCGGCGATGGTATGCTGAAAATCCGTGAAGAATCAGGACCGGATTCAGTTTACTGGCTCGGATCAGCAAAACATAGCAATGAGCAGGCCTATCTGTTCCGCAAGTTTGCTGCCTATTGGGGCACTAACAACGTGGATCACCAGGCTCGAATTTGTCACTCCACAACTGTTGCAGGTGTTGCGAACACCTGGGGCTACGGTGCGATGACCAATTCGTATAATGATATCCACAATTCGAGAGCGATATTCCTGATTGGTTCAAATCCGGCAGAAGCCCACCCGGTTTCCCTGTTGCATTTGATGAAATCAAAAGAGTCCAACAATGCGCCGTTGATCGTGTGTGATCCGCGGTTTACCCGCACAGCCGCCCATGCGGACGAGTATGTGCGTTTCCGTCCGGGTACGGACGTCGCGCTTGTCTGGGGCCTTCTGTGGCACATTTTTGAGAATGGCTGGGAAGACAAGGAATTCATTCGCCAGCGCGTCTGGGGCATGGATGAAATTCGCAAAGAGGTCAACAACTGGAACCCTGAAGAAGTTGAACGGGTCGCGGGTGTTCCTGGTTCCCAGTTGAAACGGGTTGCCCGCCTGATGGCAGATAATCGTCCTGGCACCGTTATCTGGTGCATGGGTGGCACTCAGCATACCACCGGTAACAACAATACCCGCGCTTACTGCATCTTGCAGTTGGCACTTGGAAACATGGGTAAATCCGGTGGCGGAACCAACATCTTCCGTGGTCACGACAATGTGCAGGGCGCAACCGATTTCGGTGTGTTGTCTCATACCCTGCCAGGTTATTACGGCCTGAAAGCAGGATCGTGGGCGCACTGGGCGCGTGTTTGGGATACCGATATTGAGTATCTCAAAGGTCGGTTTGCCACCGTCAAAAGTGCTGACGGAAGTGATAGTAACCTGATGAACTTGACAGGTATTCCAGTCTCGCGCTGGATTGATGGTGTCCTTGAAGATCCTGAAAAAATGGACAACCCTAACAAAGTTCGGGCCATGGTGTTTTGGGGTCATGCCCCCAATTCGCAAACGCGTCTGCCGGAAATGGCAAAAGCCATGGAAATGCTGGACATGTTGGTGATCATTGATCCGTACCCGACCATGTCGGCTGTGATGTCAGAGAAGAAAGACAATATTTACCTGCTTCCGGCTTCAACGCAGTTCGAGACGTATGGTTCGGTTACGGCATCCAACCGGTCATTACAATGGCGTGAAAAGGTCGTCGAGCCTCTGTTCGAATCACTGCCGGATCACACCATTATGTACAAGTTTGCGGTGAAGCTCGGATTCCACGAAGAAATGTTCAAGAACATCGGTGTGGAAAATGATGAGCCGGATGTTGAGGATATTACCCGCGAATTCAACAAGGGTATGTGGACCATTGGATACACCGGCCAGTCGCCTGAGCGCATCAAGGCTCATATGGCCAACCAGCACACTTTCGACAGGACAACGCTGCAAGCAATTGGTGGTCCGGTTGATGGTGAGTATTACGGTTTGCCGTGGCCGTGTTGGGGCACTGCAGACATGAAGCATCCGGGAACGCCGATCCTTTATGATACGTCAAAACCGGTTGCAGAAGGTGGCCTTACATTCCGTGCCCGTTTTGGTGTGGAACGTGACGGCGACAATTTACTGGCGGAAGGATCCTGGTCAGTGGATTCGGAAATCGAGGATGGATATCCGGAATTCACCATGGCCATGCTCAAGCAACTCGGCTGGGACAAGGATTTGTCGAAAGCCGAATGGGTCGCCATCAATGCCGTCGCGAAGGGGGCTTATACCCCCGACGAGCATTTGATGGAGAATGCCAACCTTGAGGATGGCGAAACTCCGGATGCCATTGAAGCGTACTATACCGATGGCGGAGGTTCGGTTGAAAAGGTCAACTGGAAAACCGATCTGTCAGGTGGTATTCAGCGGGTAGCCATCAAGCACGGCTGTGCTCCGTTTGGTAACGCAAGGGCACGGGCAGTTGTATGGACATTCCCGGATCCGGTGCCGGTTCATCGTGAACCTCTGTACACACCGCGCCGTGATTTGCTGGATAAGTATGCAACTTATGAAGACAAGAAATTCTATCGTCTTCCAACTGCCTATGCGTCCATCCAGAAGAACGATTTCAGCAAGGATTTTCCGATGATTTTGACATCGGGACGCTTGGTTGAATACGAGGGTGGGGGTGATGAATCCCGATCCAATCCATGGCTGGCTGAACTGCAACAGGACATGTTCGTGGAAATAAATCCATCGGATGCAAACGATCTGGGCATCAGGGATGGTGAACAGGTTTGGCTGCACGGTCCTGAAGGAGGTAAAGTGAAAATCATGGCGATGACCACTGACAGAGTGGGCAAAGGCGTGGCATTCATGCCGTTCCATTTTGGTGGACACTTCCAGGGTGTTGACCAGAGGGACAAGTATCCCGACGGTGCAGATCCATATGTATTGGGTGAAGCGAGTAACACGGCTCAGACTTACGGGTATGACTCGGTTACCCAAATGCAAGAAACCAAGACGACATTGTGTCGAATTGAACGGGCATAAGGGAGGTATACATCATGGCTCGAATGAAGTTTTTATGTGATGCCGAACGCTGCATTGAGTGCAATGCCTGTGTAACGGCCTGCAAAAACGAAAATGAAGTGCCTTGGGGCGTCAATCGCCGCCGGGTGGTAACCATAAATGATGGCAAGCCAGGCGAACGTTCAATATCCGTTGCATGCATGCATTGTTCCGATGCGCCATGCAAGGCGGTGTGCCCCGTGGATTGCTTCTACGATACTGAAGATGGTGTTGTGCTGCATTCGAAGGATCTGTGCATCGGTTGCGGATATTGTTTCTATGCATGTCCATTTGGTGCACCGCAGTTTCCACAAGCATCCAATTTTGGATCTCGCGGAAAAATGGACAAGTGCACTTTCTGTGCTGGCGGTCCTGAAGAAGACATGTCTTCTGCGGAATTCCAGAAATATGGCCGTAATCGGCTTGCAGAAGGAAAGTTGCCGCTATGTGCAGAAATGTGTTCAACCAAGGCGCTTCTTGCCGGTGATGGTGATGTAGTATCTGCCATTTATCGCGAAAGAATCGTGTCGCGTGGTTTTGGTGCCGGGGCCTGGGGCTGGGGAACAGCATATGGCACCAAGACAGGCGGATGAGGCGTAAGCCGACGTTTTGCCCTGCCTTGTGATGGCATTTTGCAACAATGAAGGGGCGGCTTTGAAAAGAGCCGCCTTTTTCAACCGAGCGGGGAGCTGACAATTCCGTCATTCGATGAAGTTGGGAATCCCTTTAGTCCGGAGTTGGTCAGGAAGGACAAAGAATTGTCTTTCAGTAAACCAGAAATATTAGGCGGTAGTTACATGCGCGAAATATTCGTTTTGATCGGAAAATTGGTCGATCCAAGGACAAGTTTTATTGCTGTGCCAAGTTTGGGTGTTGTGCTGGCGCTTGCAGCGATGCTGCTGTCCCTTCCAGCTACCAGCGTTGCCCAGGAACCAACCACGACAAGTCAGTCTGGATTGGTGCCAGGCGGAACATTGGGGAACACTTCTGACTCTGATTTTTGGCGGCAGCTCAAAGATGGTGAAACGGGAACGGTTGTGGGAGTGGATAAAAAGTCAGGCATTCTGATTCAGGTTCAGGGTGAAGACTGGCGAAACATTCGCAATGGTCCTTTGCCTTTGTATTCGGGTTGGGCAATTTTGGGCGTAATTGCACTTTTATGTGTGTTTTATGCGGTCCGTGGGAAGGTTCGAATCAGCTCCGGTAAAGCTGGCATCCTTGTTACACGTTTCAATCTGGTCGAGCGTGTCGGACACTGGTTGCTGGCAATAAGTTTTATTATTCTTGGATTGACAGGCCTTAACATTTTGTTTGGCAAGTCACTGATCATGCCGGTAATTGGCAAGAGTGCTTTCGCATCAATCACACTGGCTGGCAAGTTGGTACACAACTATGTAGCCTTTGCTTTCATGGCCGGTTTGGCAATGGTTACAATCATGTGGATTGTTCACAATGTTCCGAGCCGACATGACATTGGGTGGTTTTTGAAAGGTGGCGGTATCATCGGTAGTGCTCACCCACCTGCAAAGAAATTCAATGGCGGCCAGAAAATCATATTTTGGGTTGTTGTGTTATGCGGCATTTCGATTTCGCTTTCGGGCTGGGCACTTATGTTTCCGTTCCAGACCACGATGTTTGCAGACACCTTCTCATTTTTGAACTCTGTTCTGGGCACGAGCTGGCCAACAGAACTTTCAGGGGTTCAGGAACAGCAATACGCTTCATTGTGGCATGCCATAATGGCCGTGTTCATGATCGTGGTAATTATTGCCCACATATATATTGGCACGATAGGGATGGAGGGTGCTGTTGACGCCATGACCACTGGTGAGGTCGATTTGAACTGGGCCAAAGAACATCATAGCCTTTGGGTTGAGGAAATTGAGCAGGATATGGACAAAGCTGCAGGCAAGGGCGCGGCACAACCAGCGGAATGACTCCTGATGGCGTATATTGTGCCAAGGCTCTTGCTGTTTATTGGGCTATTGATATCTCTGATAGTGGGTATGGCGAATGCTCATGCTACCGCGATCGAAATTCCCAGAAAACTGGAAGGTCATGGTGGACCAATTAAAGCGATTACTATTCGATCCAATGGAAAACAAGCTCTTTCGGCATCCTTCGACTATACCGTGATCCTTTGGGACCTGTCCGAGTTAGCGGAACAAAAAGATCGAATTATTCGCAGATTGATCGGGCATACTGCTGCTGTAAACGATGTTGAATTCTTGCCGAATAATCGAGCGGTCTCGGTCGGCGATGATGGAATGATCATCATATGGGATCTTCACACCGGAAGTATCACCAACAAAGTTGAAACGGGACCGGAACGAATTTTGCAACTCAACATTTCGTCAGATTTCAAACGTTTAGCGATCGCAAAATGGGACGGTACCGCGCGAATTTATTCAGTAGATGAATTGAAATCGGTCGCGGTTATGGAAGGTCATCGCAGTCGTGTAAATACCGTTTCGTTTTCGGTTGATGATCAAACTCTGTTTACAGGCGCTTATGACGGATCCATACGGGAGTGGGATGTGAAAAGCGGTGAGCTGATCCGGCCATTGTACAAGCATGGTTGGGGGATCAATTCGATTGCTCTAACGGAAAATGGCACATCATTGGTGTTCGGTGCAACGCAGGGGACGCTCGGCAAGATTAGCATCACCGACGGCGGGAACGTGCTCCAGTTCGCAAAATTTGATCGCCCTGTTCAGTCTCTGGCCGTGTCAAATGATGGTTTGACGATTGCATCTGGCGGTGGCGACGGTTTCATTCATCTTTATGAAATTGCCACAGGAAAACTGAAGGAAGAATATGTGGCCGCCTATGATCCCATATGGGATCTGGCCTTTTTACCAGGCGACAAACAGATGTTTCATGTTGGTCTGGATGACTTCATAATCGGTTGGCAACTGGATCCTCGAGCTGGATTTGAAACGGTTGCCAGTCAGTTTCCCAGAAGGTTCCAACTGGTAGGTTCTGATGATCCCGGTGAGCTGGAATTTCA
This sequence comes from Hyphomicrobiales bacterium, assembly GCA_021775455.1. Classification (GTDB taxonomy): domain Bacteria; phylum Pseudomonadota; class Alphaproteobacteria; order Rhizobiales; family Rhizobiaceae; genus JAALLB01. The sequence goes on from JAJFHU010000003.1 coordinate 46,213, forward strand.
ACGCAAATGTTCTGTGTGCCATACGCTTGAGCCAGATGGAAAAAACCGCGCCGGACCTACTTTATATGGCTTGTTTGGCAGACAGGCCGGGACAGTGACAGGTTATCCCTATTCAAAGGCGCTGCTGGAAAGTAATATTGTATGGAACGAGCATACAATTGGTCAGTTGTTTGATGAAGGGCCGGATATCGTAACGCCGGGAACAAAAATGCCCATCCAGAGACTGAAAAGTGTCAAGCGAAGGGATGAACTGATCCGCTTTTTGAAAGAAGCGACAACCGTTCAATAATAAAGGAAAATGAAATGAAATCGGTAATATTTGGAGGCGCTCTGGTTGTAGTTGTGTCAATATTGGCAGCCCTCGTGCTTGAAACATCAGAAAATCCATCATCCATGGAATATACTTCCAAATCCGGCAGTGTTCGTCTCGATCAGTAAATAAATGAGGCTTGGATCGCAGTCGGTTATTTTGTTTGGTTTCTGGATTAGCGTCCTGCTGCCAGGTTCAATTGTTTTTGCGCACGAACCCGTCACAGCAATTAATGCAGAAATTACAAATTCTGTCGTAAGCGTACTACCGCAAAATATCAGCCAAAGGCAGTTGCAGGAGGAACCTGAAGGTAGCGGTGTCATAATTGGCAATGGAAGAATTATCGTAACTGCTGATCACGTTTTGGGGCGATCCAGAGAGGTATTGGTTCGCACCAGCAAGGGTGAAGTTATACGAGCCGAAGTTGTTGCCAGGGACAAGGAAACTGATGTCGCCATTTTGAGCATTGCGAATCCTATGAAACCTCTCCCGTTGGGATTAAAGGTTTCGCTTGCAGAGCCCGTCTGTGCGGTAGGAAACAGTTTTGGATTGAATGTTTCGGTTACATGCGGCGTAGTTTCAGCCGTTGGAAAACTCGGCGTTGGGTTTAACCCAATTGAAGATTTCATCCAAACTGATGCTGCGGTAAACCCCGGGATGTCGGGCGGCGCATTGATCAATCACAAAGGTGAGTTAGTTGGAATGTTGTCGGCCATATTTACCAAAACGTCTGACGCAAATATTGGTGTAAATTTTGCAGTTTCTTCTCGTTTGGTCAGAATTGTAGTTGATGATTTGTTGGACAATGGCAGAACTGACCGGAAAAGTTCGGGAATAGTTCTCGTTCAAAGTCATGAAACCGGAAGCGAGGGAAGCCTGGGCGCTCTTGTGATGAATGTAGTTCCAAACTCACCGGAAGCTGAGGCGGGTCTCAAATCAGGAGATATTATTCTGGCAATTGATGGAAACCGGACAATACATCCAGCGGCTTATCGATCAGCACTCGCACAACTGGAAACGGCTGGATCAATGAATTTAAGGCTTGCCAGGGGTGACAAAGTGATTGAATTAACGGTAGAATTTTCCAACTGAAATTGAACCCCGGAGCTGGTAATGTCTGATGACAACTTCAATATGTCGATGCGTAAATTTCTGAAACAGGTGGGTGTTACATCTCAGCAGGAAATTGAAAAAATCGTTCGCGAGACTGAACATGGAGGCCAGAACAAACTTGAAGTAAAAATTGTTTTAACCGCAAAAGGGACCGATCTCAATCACGTGGTTGAAGGCCAAATTGACCTTCCTTGACCGGAAACATTGAACAGGAAAGACAAGATTGTCCCTAGTTGATCCCACCTTTCCGCCTTTGATGAACGGGATTGCTGTTTTGCTGCCGGATGATCCGTTTCAGTGCGCAAGAGATGCTACTCAACGAGGGGAATGCGAAGCCGGGGACCTGTTCTGGAGTAATAGCGAAAATACAATGCAGTTTGCGTTGGTTCTGGAACCGGAAGTCTCACGACAGCGCTATTATGAAATGTTGTTCCTCGGAATGGTTGCGTTTTCAGATGCGATCGGTGCTGTGGCACCACCGGAAGTTGCAGTTACTTTTTTGTGGCCATCCACTATCCTTGTAAATGGCGGCATCGCAGGTTTGGCGAGCCTTGCGATAACTCAAACTGATGAAGAAACGCCAGACTGGATTGTCTTTGGTCTGGAAATTCAAATAGCGCCGAAGGAAGCCGATATTGATCCCGGTTTGCGAGTTTCACGCACAACACTTCATATGGAAGGTTGCGGCTACATTGATCGAACCATGTTGTTGGAGTCGACTGCCCGGCATTTGTTGAATTGGATTTATACTTGGGGCGAGGATGGATTTTCTCCCATCCACAGGGAATGGGTTGGTCGGCATCACGACGAAGAAAGAATGTTCATACTGCCGGATGAAACCAAATCTTGTGAGTTGATTAATGGAACTTGGCTAGGAATGGATGAAAATGGCAATGCGCTCGTAAAATCCGACGAAAGTGAACCCAAATTGCTACTCACCGAAACCGTACTGAAAGATATGTAGACGCGGATGAGTGAATTCTGGAAATCGGCAGGCTTTCATCTGGTGAAGAGAAACTCAACTGGTCAGTTGGTTGTCACTGACGATTTACTGCGTGCTTATTTCACACGCCCGGAGATCCATCCAATTGAGGAATCGTGTGAAACAGAACACCGGATTTTTGAAACGCTCATGGCGGATCCCAATGCCAAAATTGGTGATAAATTGCTTTCCGAAATTGTCGATCAGGATACAGCATCCAACTATCGGGTCGTGCTCGAGTTTAGGGATCGGTTGACCGCTCACGGCACGCTTGAATCCGCCTACTTGTCCCTGTTTTCAGAAACCCGAATTGATATTCCACCGGTGTTTATTGACCAAATTGTCCACCTGATCTTGCGGAATATTCTCGATGAGGTTTCTGACCCACTTCAGCTTCGAGCAGCGGAGCTTTTTTTCCGCGATCAGTTGGTAACGCTGGCTGAAGAAACGCTAATGCTGGCGGATGAAGAAATAGTGGAGATGCAAAGTTCACCAGATCATTTCGGCAGTTTGGGACAGTTGCTGACTGAGGCTGGAACTCCACCAAAACAGGTGGCGCTGGATGTGCTGGATGAAGACAACAAACAGATTTACTGGGAGCGTTCAGATCGCTTTGATACGGCCATTGATTTTCGCTTCACGCAACCGGCACCAGATGCATTTGCGAGGGTGGTGGAAAAATGGATAGCGCATTTCATGGGAATCGAAACCCGCATCCAGGCACGACAGGCAATCCGCGATGAACGGTGGAGTTGGCATATTGGCTGTGATGCGAGTTCCAATGATATTTTGAACAAATTATATAATGGTGAAGAAGTTGGTGATGAAGAGCTTCAACGGATTGTCGCGCTTTATCGACTGGAATTTGTGGACCCCAGCGACATGATGGAAAATTTGCGCGGTAAACCGGTATATCTGGGGATCGCCATGGATGCCGACAAGAAAGTTAAACTAAAGCCGCAGAATCTTTTGCTGAATTTGCCGATAAAATCCAACTGAGATAGGCTGACTGAAACATGAAACGTTGGGGTAAAAGGTGACCGGAAAACCTCCGAACAATTCAAAGGACATGATCGGCAGGATTATCGCACTGCTGATGGGAATCTCGATACTTGTGTTTTTGGTCGTTAAGTGGGGAGATCAAATGGTTGCGCTGATCTCGGGCTCGCCTCCGCCGGTCGAAACAGTTTCTGATCAAGAAGGTGAGGATGACAGTAATCCGGGATTAACGGCATGTCTGGCAAAACGACTGGTCGATGTGCAAAAAATGAAAGAAGACGGGATTATCGATGATAGCCAGTTTGATGTTTTCAGCAAACGAGCTACCGATCTATGTCGGGCTCAAAATCCGGCGCCCTAATACGCCTTTGCTCAATCCTTGATCAGGAAATCTTCAATAGACAATCCGGCATCTTCCGCATCGATGTAATCTTGGGTAGTTCTGACTTTGGGTCGCTCTCCCAGGGTGAAAGGATCGTCTTTACTGTTTGCCTGAGACTCCACCCGGCAATTGTCACACATTTTGATGAGTTGGGATCGCGCTTCATCCTGAAACATTGAATGTTTGCCGGCCAATTGTTCCGAGATGCGAGTGATGGTGGACTTGGTGGCAAAGGCTTCTCCGCACTTTACGCAACAAAATGGCTCCTCTTCCTTCAAGGTTACGGGCTGCATTGCATCCGGCATGAGGTTGAGGCCGGGCGAAAGGGAAAGAGCATTTTCGGGGCAAGTATTTACGCACAAACCACATTGAACGCAGGCGCTTTCGATAAACCGAAGTCTTGGTTCACCTGGGGTATCAATGACTGCTTCCGCCGGACAGGCAGACACACATGACATGCACAATGTGCATGTTTCCAGATTGATTTCGATGCTTCCATACGGTGCCTTTTCTGGCAATTCGATATACTCAACCTTGCTTCTCGTGGCTTTCCGCAAAGCTGCAAATGTTGATCGTGCGATATCACGCTTTGATCCAGTTGGGGTAAAAGTTTGTGATGGTAATTTTCCGCGTTTTCCAAGGGTGTTCAGTGCATTTTCAAATTTCTCGGGATCATATTCAGCAAGGAGCTTTATGCGATCGGATAACTCATCCCCAAATCCTTTCAGTATCGCTTGCAGAAGTTCCAGTTCATTTTTCAGACCGTCCAATTCATCGTTTTTCGCAGGATCAGCCAACAACACGATCTGAGATGCCCCTGATGCCAACAGAGCACCTAACTCCACGTGGCCAACATTGGTGATCGCATGAACAACCACCGGCAGCACGTTCGGTAGAAGGCCTGAGCCAAATCGGGCAGCAATGGAGATTATCTCGTTCCCGAATTTCTCATCGTGAATCAGAATAACTGCATCTTTTCCGCCTGCCTTTGAATACGATTTCAACAGAAGTTGAGAACGGGCAATAAAATCGTTTCGGCTTGGATAGGCGTAAGAAACTGCGCCGGTAGGACAAGATGCATGGCATGAACCGCATCCACCGCAAATTCCGGTATCAATTAATACACCATCGCCGTCTTCTGTGATTGCTCCGGCGGGACATAAATCAAGACAATTTGTACACCCTGTAATTTGAGAGCGTGAATGAGCGCAAATGTCAGCAGAATATTTTACATAAATCGGTTTTTCGAATTCTCCGACCATTTCGCCAGCATCAATTGCCAATAGCATGAGTTTTGCACGATCATCCGGATCAGCCCGAAAATAACCGTCTCGTTTTTCATGTCCGGTTAACAATGGTGTTTCTCCAGACATGTCAAAAATCAGGCTGCAGTTGGAAACTACACCGTCCCGCGCCATGGCAAACTGGAGTTCTCCCCGAGAAGAAGGAAGCATTGCAGCGTATCCATCAACATTGACCTCAAACCGACCAAATGATCCGCGGGCAGATTTTATACGTCCTCTGTATATTGGAACATCAAGCACTGTTGGAAGCGATACGTCTGCCGGATCGCTGAGCAACAAGGTAACGGACAGTGAACGAGAAAGTATTGTAGCCATTTCAAATGCGGCTTGTCCTGCGCCATAGACCAAGCACAATCCATCAGATTTCACCGATTTAAGAGGAGCAGGCGTAGCTTCGTAGGTAGCCGCAGCAAGCAGGGCGGCAACTTTTGCATTTGTCTTTTTTTTCTTTTCACACCAGCCTGCATTTTCGCGGATATTTACAAATTTCAACTTTCCTGAAAACTCCGCCTCATCTGTTATTTCTGCAAACAATGGAGCTTCCTGTGTACAGGCTACCAAAATATCATCGCTTTTGGCCAGCGCATTTTCAAATTCTGAAAGCTCTGTTCGGCAAAGATGGGTGTGGACTTTGAGTCCATCAAGATCAAGTGCCTTGGCTATCTTGGCACCATCCAATTCCATGGTTTTTTCGCAGTTACACACAAGGTGCGTTTTTCGGCCCATCATCATCCTTTCGCCCACTCGTCGAATACAAACACGCACCGCAAATTGGTTCAAGCATTAGTTCACCTTGGCAGAACTGAAATCCAATGCAATACTGGTACTGGAGGAAAAACCGTCAATGGATATCGGTGCGAGAGAAGTTTCAATTTTACTCGGAGTGGTAGTAGAGCGCCGTCAATCCAGTCATCCCTGGGCAAATCAAATTTGGGTACCTGTGTCAGTGTTTTCAAACGCTGATCCAATAGACTCTTGGCGTGTCATGTTGGATACCCCTGAAATTTCCCGTTATCACGCAGCGACCATGAACCTTACTTTACATCGCAAGGAAACTGAGGCGTATGTCGAAAACCTGTCACTGCCGGAACCGGAACTCTACGTAATTTTGCAGGAAACTGAAGATCTAAATAGTGAGTTTCCTTATCAAGTGTTGACAATAACCGTATCACCATTTGAAGCGCAGGATTACCAGGATGCGGGTGATGAAATCATTGAAAAAGTACCGATGCCTGAAGAAGTCGCTGCATTTGTGGAGACATTTGTAGATTGTCATCACGTTGAGCAAAAATTCATCAAGAGAAAACGCGACAAGGTAAAGCTGGAGGACCAAAAATTCGGCAAGCATCCTATTTTTGTGAATCCTACGAGGCATTGAGTTGCTATGAAAAATGACAACCAAGATAATCCCGGAATTATTTCGCGATGGTCGCGACGAAAGCTGAAGGCCAGGGAATCTTCCCCCGAGAATCTGGCGGCTGAATCTTCTATTGTCAAAACCGATGTTACGAACACAACGTCGGCAGTTAGCGAAGCAACAGATGAAATACTGGATCCTGTTTTGGAGGAAAACCGCTTGGCTGCAGAGGCGGTTGACTTGGAAACACTGGACTATGATTCTGATTACTCTGTATTTTTGAAAGAGGGTGTCTCGGATCATTTAAAGAGACGGGCAATGAAAGCTCTTTGGCGATCTTCACCAGTGTTGGCGAATGTTGATGGGCTATGTGATTATGATGAAGATTTCGGCAGACCCGAACTTATCATGAAGACCTTCGATTCTGCCTGGAAGGTGGGAAAGGGTTATTTTTCAAACAATGAGGAAGAAGAAATTGAAGTCACCGACTTGAACATAACGCCTCACGAAGAAACGGAGACTGATGAAAAAGATGAGTGCGATGAATCTTTGGTTGATGAATCAATAGTTGATGAGAGTTCGTCTGAAATAACCAAAGTTGAATATGAATTGGATACCAACAACCCCGAAGACAATACAATTGAGCCTGAAAATCCGGCGAAAGAGAATTCCAAAATTGCGCTTCGGCAACGGCTGGATTTAGGTTCCGGATAGCAAGCCGAACCAGTTAAAAGTTGCCAATGCCGCCTGGCTTGATAGCGCCGAACGCAGGCCCCGCATTGTAAGGAATCCAGTATGTTGGTCTTAAATCACCCGCTTTTCAGATTTCTTATTAGGCCGTCTTCAAGCCCATAGACCCAGCCATGAATTCTTAGGTCCTTGGACCGTTCCCAAGCCGATTGAATGATTGGAGTTCGTGCCAAACTGTTTACTTGATCGTGTACCGACAGTTCGCATAAGCGATCAAGCTTCGCGTCTGGATCAGAAATTGTACATAACTCATCATGGTAAAAGTCGGCGGTATCCCGGATTGGTTGCAGCCAATGATTAACGACGCCATGCATATGGCCGTCCATTGCGGCACATACCCCCCCACAACCATAGTGGCCGCATACCACGATGTGTTTTACCTCCAGGGTTTCAACAGCATATTCAAGTACAGACAACAGGTTCATGTCGCTCCTGTGAATCAAATTGGCAATGTTGCGATGAACGAAGACTTCACCGGGTTCAAGACCGGTTATTACATTGGCTGGTACCCGGCTATCTGAACACCCAATCCACAGATACTCAGGCTGCTGTAACGAGGATAATTTTTTTGAAGTAACCGGGGTCTGCGCGCCTTTTTTCACTCGCCCAAGCTACATTTTGCTGTAACAGATCTTCAAGCATTCAGGGCTTTTCCAATCATTGCACGAGTGGTGTGTCGGCTCCATTAAGGGTTATTCCTTCAATGTTGGCCAGTCCCGCCAAAATTCCGATGTATTGTGAAACTGCTTTGGACCAGCTTGAAGCTTCCAACCAGGCTTTTAACCGCGATTCTACTGCCCTAAATGGTAAAATATCACCATCAACCCGCCGGTCTAAGGCAATGATGTGATACCCAAACCGGCTTTCAACCGGATTTGATGAAAGCGTTCCTTCCCTCATCTTCAATAAGGCACTTTCAAACTCCGCCACTGTTGTTCCCTTGGTCAACTGCCCGAGGTTGCCACCGACTTTACCGGAGGGGCAGTCAGAAAACTGTTCAGCCAATTCGCCAAACCTGTCGGGATCCCTACTCAATTGAACCGTAAGGTCTTTTGCAAATACCAGAGTACTCGCTCTTGCTTCTTTGTCATCCTGCGAACAGGTCAAAAGAATGTGGCGCGCTTCGAATATCGGGTCAGAACGAAAACGACTCTGATTTAGTTCAAAATACCGACGACACTCACTTTCGGTAGCGTCTGGTACCGTCACCTCCTGCTCAATTAATTGACGAATGACAGCATCCTTGTCCGTTTCATGCCGCCCATCCGGAAAATCTTCAGAGCAGGGTTCTATGCCCTGATTTATTGCTTCTTGCCAAAGCAGTTCACGAATAACCAGTGCTTTGGCTGCAGCTTGCAAAGCATCACCCGGTGTTGAAGCGGCGTGATTTTGTGTCTCATGCAAGATTTCCGACTCTTCGATTACGATACCATTTACAGATATCTCACCAAAAAGTTGCGTGGCTTTTTTTGGCACCTGTGCGTCAAGTTGAGTCTCATGCTTTAAAGACTCGGAATTAGCGTTGGCGGTTGTATTGTCCAAGAGTGTAACCATAATTTATTCTCCGGCTTTCAATGATCCAACTCGGCGATTGCGCTGTCGGACAACTTGATAGCCGGGGCGCCAAATGTAGCGGATTGGAGCACTCAACATGTGCACCAAGCGTGTGAATGGGAATATCAGCAAAATTGTCAAACCCAATACCAAATGGGCTTTGAAAATTGGAGCGGCATCGGCCACGTAACTTGATGCTTCTGGATTAAAAGTGAAAATTCCCTGAGCCCAGGACATAAACTTCACCATTTCATTACCATCAAGGTGTTGCATCGAAATCGGGATGGTAGCCAGGCCAAGTGCTAACTGTAGCCATAACAATACGATTATCATTATATCGGAAAAACTGGATGTGGCCCTCACGCGTTTGTCAAACAATCGACGATGCACCAACAGCGTAGCGCCAATTATTGCAAGTACACCTGCGACACCGCCTGCAACAATCGCCAGCAGTTGTTTGGCACCATGACTCACACCGATTGCGTCGAACAGTTGTATTGGGGTCAGCAGTCCAACCAAATGGCCAAAAAAGATCACCAACACACCGAGATGAAACAGTACGGACCCCCAAATCAATTGTTTGCGGCGCAACAACTGCGACGAGCCTGATCGCCAGGAGTATGGTTCATGATCATATCGAATGATTGTGCCAAGTATCAGAACAGCCAACGCGATATAGGGGTAAATGCCAAATAATAATGTGTTTATATAATGTACCATTTTGTTAACCCTCCAACGGGTTTGCGCTTGCCCGTGAAGGCTTTCTTTTTGATGCCCGTAGTTGTGTTCGCAATTTATCAGGTCCACAACTTCCCTCGCCTGCATTTCCGCCAAAAGTTACCACCTCTTCTTCCCAAATTTGGTCGAGTGCGTCCAAATCATCTGGGTCATCTTCTGGTTGGGCAAGCAGTTCACTCAACAAACCCGGCTCAGGCTTTTTCTTGGTCAATTCCGCGAGAACACCAAATACATGGACGTAGATCGATTCCCGCTTTTTCAAACGCTCTTTCAGGGCGACTGTTATGTGCGCAATCTGGCCGAGCAACTCAATCGCTTCAACCTGGGGTTTTTGTGAGAGATACTCAAGAAACAGCGGCAGATAATCCGGCAGCTCCTTTGCATCAATCTCGAACCCATCATTCTCGTACATGGCCATTAAATCTACCATTGCCTGTCCACGGTCTCGGCTTTCTCCATGCACGTGTTCGAACAGATGCAGGGACAATGAACGTGTCCGATCAAACAGGAATACATAGCGTTCCTGGGCATCGTAGATATCTGTTACCGCAATATCACTTACCAGTTTTCCAAGGCTGTCCTTTTGCCTGTTGGACAAGTTGCTGTTTTCAAGAACTTCCTGGAGTTCAGGAACGGATTGCTTCAACTCATGGGTGGGATAAGACAGCAGGAGCGAGATTATTTTGAGCATGTCGTTCATCACACATTCTCCTTGAAAATATCCGTTGGTGTTTGGACGGTACGTGGTTTTTTCGCTCCGAACAGGTCACTTTCTGAGTTTCCTCCAGAGCAACCGTTGCCAAACGAAAATCCACAGGAGCCACGCAAATCATAGGCATCCTCCGTGACTTCACGGTGCGTGGTTGGAATCACAAAACGGTCCTCATAGTTCGCAATCGCCATGACATGATACATTTCCTCGATCATCTGCTTACTCATGCCAACCTTTTGGGCGATCGATTCATCAATGTACCCATCCACCGTCTTTGAACGCATGTAGGCACGCATGGCCATCATTCTTTCCAACGCTGAAATTACCGGTTCTTCCTTTCCTGCTGTAAGCAAGTTTGCCAGATATCTGACAGGAATCCGGAGAGACCGGACATCAGGCATGTCGCCATCAACTCCGATCTTTCCGGCCTCTGCCGCCGCCTGAAGGGGTGAGAGCGGCGGTATATACCAAACCATGGGCAAGGTCCGGTATTCAGGATGCAGTGGGAAGGCAATCTTCCAGTCCATTGCCATCTTGTAGACGGGTGATTTCTTTGCAGCTTCCAACCATGCGTCAGGAACACCGTCTTTTTGGGCTAGGGCAATTACCTCCGGATCATTGGGATCCAGGAAGATGTTCAACTGTTCTTCGTAGAGGTCTTGTTCATCACTGGTCGCCGCAACCTCAGAAATCTTGTCTGCGTCATACAATACAACACCGAGATAGCGAATACGACCTACGCAAGTCTCAGAACAAACGGTAGGGTGACCGGCTTCAATCCTGGGATAGCAGAAGATGCATTTCTCTGATTTTCCGGAAGACCAGTTGTAATAAATCTTCTTGTAGGGGCATCCGGAAACACACATGCGCCAACCACGGCATTTTTCCTGGTCAATGAGAACAATGCCATCATCCTCTCGTTTGTAAATTGCCCCTGATGGGCAGGCCGCAACGCATGTCGGATTGAGACAATGCTCACACAGGCGCGGCAGGTACATCATGAATGTGTTTTCATATTCGCCGTAAATTTCCTTTTGAACGCCATCAAAATTGTAGTCTTTTGAGCGTTTCGAAAACTCACCGCCAAGGATTTCTTCCCAGTTGGGCCCCCACTCGATTTTTTCCATCCTGTCGCCCGTAATCTGCGAACGGGGGCGGGCGGTTGGAGCGGCTTCACATTCACCAGATGTTTGAAGATGGCCGTAGTCAAAATCGAAGGGCTCATAATAATCATCAATTTCCGGAAGATCAGGGTTGGCAAATATCTTCGCCAAAATTCGCCATTTGGACCCCATTTTGGGTTGTATTTTTCCACGTGCGTTTCGGGTCCAGCCACCGTTCCATTTTTTCTGGTTCTCCCATTCCTTGGGATAGCCAACACCCGGTTTTGTTTCGACATTGTTGAACCAGGCATATTCGACGCCTTCACGATTTGTCCAGACGTTCTTGCAGGTTACAGAGCAAGTGTGACAACCAATGCATTTGTCGAGGTTCAACACCATTCCTATTTGAGCGCGGATCTTCATTCTGCGGCCTCCTTGGTTGAGCCATCTTCCTTGAACGGCCCTTCCATCCAATCGACTTTTTCCATTTTGTGAACGACAACAAACTCGTCACGATTTGAACCTACGGTGCCATAGTAATTGAAGCCGTATGATTGCTGAGCATATCCACCAATCATGTGAGTTGGTTTGGTTATTGCCCGGGTGACCGAATTATGTATTCCGCCACGTTGGCCAGTGATCTGAGAACCGGGCGTATTCACAATTTTTTCCTGCGCGTGATACATGTAAATCGTTCCCTCCTTCATGCGTTGGGACACGACGACACGAGCCACTATCGAACCGTTTGCATTGAAAACTTCAACCCAGTCATTATCGACAAGTTCTGCTTTTGCAGCATCGGTTTCCGACAGCCAGACAACCGGTCCGCCTCTGTTCAATGTCAGCATCATCAGATTATCAGAGTAAGTGGAGTGGATGCCCCATTTCTGGTGCGGTGTGATGAAGTTTAATATGACCTGCGGCCTGCCATTTGACTTTTTTTCAATCATTGGATTGATGGACTTTGTGTCAATCGGCGGTCTGTAGACGCAAAAAGCCTCACCGAATGCCCTCATCCATAAATGGTCCTGATACAATTGCTGGCGGCCGGAAATTGTTCGCCATGGGATCAGTTCATGCACATTGGTATAGCAGGCATTGTAGCAGACGCTTTCAGATTCAAGTCCAGACCAAGTGGGTGAGGAGATGATTTTTCTCGGTTGGGCTACTACGTCACGAAAGCGGATTTTCTCGTCTTCCTTGGGCAAAGCCAAATGCGTGTGATCGCGGCCTGTGTTCTTGGACAATGCTTCCCAGGCCTTGACTGCCACTTCGCCATTTGTTTCGGGCGCCAAGGACAGAATTACTTCTGTTGCATCGATATCGGTATCGATTCTTGGTCGACCCTGGGTTTCACCTTCTTCATCCACCGTGCCATTGAGGCGAGCCAGCAACTCCACTTCATGTTCTGTGTTCCAGCTAATCCCTTTGCCACCGTTACCGAGTTTTTCCATAAGAGGACCAAGAGCGGTGAAGCGCTTGTAAAGATTGGGGTAATCTCGTTCCACAATCGCAATTGTAGGCATGGTTTTTCCGGGAATCGGTTCGACCTCACCCTTTTTCCAGTCTTTGACATCCAACCCCTGGGCCAATTCACCCGGTGTATCATGCAGGATAGGAACCAACACGATATCCTTTTCCTTACCTAATATTTCCGGGGCAACTTCTGAGAATTTTTTGGCAATTCCCTTGAAAATATCCCAGTCACTGCGTGCTTCCCAAGCTGGATCAGCCGCAGCTGTCAGTGGATGTATAAATGGATGCATGTCGGAGGTGTTGAGGTCATTCTTCTCGTACCAGGTTGCCGTTGGAAGAACGATGTCAGAGTAAACACAAGTCGTCGACATGCGGAAGTCGAGCGTAACCAGTAAATCGAGTTTGCCCTCTGGTGCTTCGTCGTGCCAGACAGCTTCCTTGGCCCGCTGGCGGCCTTCATCGCCAAGATCTTTGTTCATTACTCCATGAGATGTTCCAAGCAGATGCTTGAGAAAATATTCATGTCCCTTGCCAGATGATCCCAGCAGATTCGAGCGCCACACAAACATGTTACGCGGCCAGTTTGCTTCGTTGTCCGGATCCTGACATGACATTTTGAGCTTGCCCGACACAATTTGCTTCGCGACATAAGCTGCCGGGTCGAGTTTTGATTTTTCAGCGGCTTTGGCTACTTCGAGGGGGTTTGTTTGAAGTTGCGGCGCCGATGGCAACCAACCCATACGCTCCGAACGAATATTGAAATCGATGAGTGTTCCGTCCCATGGACCTTCCGGTGCTGTTGGAGACAAAATTTCATCGACTTTCAACGTTTCGTAGCGCCACTGATCTGTATGGGCATAGAAGAAAGAAGTGGAGTTCATTTGCCTCGGCGGGCGATTCCAATCGAGGCCAAATGCCAATGGGAGCCATCCGGTTTGTGGGCGTAGTTTTTCCTGTCCCACATAGTGACTCCAGCCACCACCGGATTGACCCACGCACCCACACATCACCAAAAGATTGATGATCCCACGATAATTCATGTCCATGTGATACCAGTGGTTCAGACCCGCGCCCAATATCACCATGGAGCGGCCATCGGTCTTTTCAGCATTCAGGGCAAATTCCCGTGCAACTGTAATGATCTGGTCCTTGGGAACTCCTGTGATTTTTTCTGCCCATGCAGGAGTATATGGCAAGTTTTCGTCATAGGATTTCGCCGAATTCGCATCACCAAAACCCCGATCCAATCCATAATTGGCCACAAACAAATCGAAGACTGTAGCGACCAGCGTTGTGCCATCATTCAGCTTTACCTTTTTGGCAGGGACTGATCGAAGGAGCACACTGTCGTGATCAGTACCTTCAAAATGATCATGCTCACGGTTTCCGAAATATGGGAAAGCCACTTGTGCAACACTGTCATGGTCTTCTTCAAGAACGAAGCTCATCTGAAGATCTACTTCGTTCCCCTTGCCATCTTTTTCTTCAAGGTTCCATTTTCCCTTTTCACCCCACCGGAATCCGACTGAGCCGGCAGGTGCCACAGTTTTTCCAGACTTGCCATCAATCGCGACTGTCTTCCATTCGGGATTATTCTTCTCGCCAAGATTTCCCTTGAAATCGGAAGCTCTTACCAAACGTTCCGGGATGTAATCGCCATCTTTTTTCACCAAACGTACCAACATTGGCATGTCTGTGTATCGGCGGCAGTAATCTTCAAAGTACTGCGCCTGGCGATCCAAATGAAATTCGCGCAGGATCACATGACCCATGGCCATTGCAAGTGCAGCATCTGTTCCCTGCTTGGGATGCAGCCACATGTCAGAGAATTTTGCAGCCTCCGAATAATCTGGTGAAACCACCACTGATTTGGCACCGCGATATCTCGCTTCGGTGTAAAAGTGTGCATCAGGGGTCCGTGTTTGTGGAACGTTGGAGCCCCAAAGCATCAGGAACCCCGAATTGTACCAATCGGCGGATTCCGGCACATCGGTCTGCTCACCCCAGGTCATTGGAGATGCCGGCGGAAGATCGCAATACCAGTCATAAAATGACATGCATGTCCCACCCATCAATGAGAGGTATCGGGAACCGGCGGCATAAGAAACCATGGACATGGCCGGAATTGGCGAAAAGCCAATTACCCGATCCGGACCCCACTTTTTCGTGGTGTAGGCATTTGCCGCCGCGATAATCTCATTAACTTCGTCCCATGTTGCTCTTACAAAACCACCATGGCCGCGTACCTTGATATAGTCGGCACGTTTCTTTGGGTCCTGCTGGATCGCTTCCCAAGCACCAATAGGAGTCTTTACTGTCCGTTCTTTTCTCCAAAGTTTCAGTAGACGTGAACGAACCAACGGGTACTTGACCCGGTTGGCTGAGTACATGTACCAGCTGTAACTTGCACCACGCGAACAACCACGCGGTTCGTGATTTGGAAGCTCCGGCCGGGTGCGAGGATAATCAGTCTGTTGGGTTTCCCAGGTGACAATTCCTCCCTTAACGTAAATCTTCCAGGAACATGATCCGGTGCAATTGGCACCATGCGTGGAGCGAACTACCTTGTCATGCTGCCAACGTTTTCGATAGGAATCTTCCCAGTCACGGTTTTCATTGGTTACAACGCCGTGCCCCTTTGAAAATTTGTCAACATTCTTCCGCTTCAGGAAATTCAGGCGATCAAGCAAGTGACTCATTTTATGTTCCTTTGAATGCGGTGATTATTGGTTGTTTGGTAGTTCACGATGCACCTCACGGATTTTGCACGTACGCGTTTTTGCGCAGGTAAAACCACCAGTTAATGATGATGCAAGCTGCATAGAAAACGGCAAAACCGTAGAGAGCATTTTCAGGTGTTCCCAACTGCATTTGTTCGCCGAACACTTTGGGAATGAAAAAAGCTCCATAGGCCGCTACAGCCGAAGTCCAACCCAGCACCGGGCCAGCCTGCTCTTTGTCGAACACAGCGGCAATGGTGCGAAAAGTCGAACCGTTACCGATACCCGTCGCGGTGAACAGGACCAAAAACAACAGCATGAATGGCAGGAAATAATCCTGCGGCGTTGATGATACGTAAGCCTTTTGGATGAAGTAGGCTACGCCCAGGGCCGAAAATACCATGATGAACGAGATAATATGGGTTACTTTCGCGCCACCCAACCTGTCGGCGATCATTCCACCCACAGGTCGGATTAGCGCTCCGATGAATGGACCCATCCAGGCATACATCAACGCTGAAGGGCCATCGGGGTTGGCGGTCGAATGGGTCAAGACGCCGTCGACCATAAGGTGCTGATAACCGAACACTACCTTGATCGTCAGACCAAACGCTGCCGAATAACCGATAAAACTGCCAAATGTCATTGTGTAGATGATGGTCATGGCCCAGGTGTGCTTATTCTCAAAAATCTTGTACTGACGCGACAAGTTCCGCCCAACGGCTCCGGGAATAAGATACAGCAGACCAACGGTCGTTCCGATTACCAGCGGGATCACGATCAGCTTATCGACATTCAGACCCGAGCCTCCCACCTTGGCCGGCAGCATCAGCCACAGGCCTACGCCCGCAACAAAGAATCCGATCAACAGCATAAAAGACATGATCCCGAAAGCTCCTAGCGGATTTGGGATGCGGGGTGACACATGTTCGTCACGGATGTTGTTCATCCCCAGCCACCCGGCGACCACCAGCGGGATTAATAGCAACAGCCACACATAACCAGCGTTATGGATATACGTTTCGGTTCCGGCGGGGATTTTTCCGATCAAAGTGCCGGACGTGTTTTCCAGCACCATCGGCTCGCCGCCAAACAAGCCGAAAGTCATCACCAGTGGAATCAGGATTTGCATCGTGGTTACACCGAAATTACCCAGACCCGCATTCATCCCCAGTGCATAGCCCTGAACCTTTTTCGGAAAGAAGAAGGAGATATTGGACATTGAGCTGGCAAAGTTGCCGCCGCCAATACCGCTTAGGAAGGCGAGTGCCTGGAACTTCCACAATGGGGTGTTCGGATCCTGCAGATAATAACCCGTCCCAATGGCCGGGATCATAAGTAGTGCGGTGGTGAAAAATATGGTGTTTCGTCCACCAGCAATTCGAATGAAAAACGTACTGGGAATTCTAAGCGTCGCACCAGTCAGGCCCGCTATGGCAGCCAACGTGAACAATTCGGATTTCGCAAACGGAAATCCCAAATTTAGCATCTGTACGGTGATGATGCCCCAGTAGAGCCAAACCGCAAAACCGCACAACAGGCTGGGAATTGAAATCCAGAGGTTGCGGTTTGCAATTGCCTTGCCTTCGCTTTTCCAAAAACCCTCATCTTCCGGGTTCCAGTTTCTCAGATCTTTTCCCACCGTTTTCTCCTTTGAGTGAGTAGGGGCAGGTCACATCCACATGCCCTGCCGTATTCGGTTATCAGGTAGCGGACACTTTTTTTCCTGATTGTTTTTTCCCGGTATTTGGCTTTGGCAAAGGCTTTTCGGGTACATCAGAGAGATACTTCTCTTCACCAAGAGCTGGGTGACGCTTTCTTTCCATTTTGCGGATTGCGACGTGCATCCAGATTGTGGAGACGGCAACGATCACAAACATCAGCATGTACGGCGCAGTCCACACACCAGTCAGATCAAGAAGAATTCCAAACGAAATTGGTAGTACGAAGCCACCCAAGCCACCGATCATCCCAACCAAACCACCGACGGAACCCACATGGTGCGGGAAATACACCGGGATGTGTTTGTAGACTGCGGCCTTGCCCAAGCTCATGACGAAGCCAAGAATGATGGTAATGATCACAAAGAAAGTGACGCTGAGACCAAAATTGAATTGTATTGGGCCGTCGATACCCTGAACTGAATAGGAGGTTTCCGGGTAACTCATGACAAACAAACAGGCCAAAGATACGATGAATGTGAAGTACATTACGAACCGCGCGCCCCATTTGTCGGACATCCAACCGCCCAATGCACGGAATACAGAGCCTGGCAGGGAGTAAAGCCCGGCGAACACACCAGCGGTTGTCAATTCAAGGCCGTATGCACCAACGTAATAGCGTGGCAAGAAGGAAGCGAGCGCTACAAAGGCACCAAATACGAAGAAGTAGTAGGTTGAAAAACGCCAAACCTGAATGTCTTTTAATGGTGCAAGTTGTTGCGCTGCAGATACGGGAGCAGCACCGGTACGTTTGCGTTCTTGCTGAGCAGGATCAGGTTTGCTGAGCAAGAAGAACAGTACTGCTGTTATGGCAAGAACAATCGCATACACTCTTGCTGTGTCTTCCCAACCAAGTGCAACGACCAGAAAAGGTGCTGCAAAGTTGGTAACCGCCGCCCCGACGTTACCAGCACCGAAGATTCCCAGTGCAGTGCCTTGATGGTCCTTGTCAAACCACTGCGAGACATATGCGATTCCAACGATAAATGAACCTCCAGCAAGACCCAATCCCAAAGCTGCAATTAGAAATACTTCGTAGGTTTGGACGGACGTGAGCAACCATACAGCAACTGCCGTAACCAGCATTTGCAGTGGAAACATGAGCCGCCCGCCAAACTGTTCAGTCCAAACACCAAGAAAAATTCGGCTGATGGAACCCGTCAAAACAGGTGTGGCGACAAGTAATCCGAACTGGGTATCGTTCAGTCCGAGGTCCTGTTTGATCTTCACGCCTATGATCGAAAAAATCGTCCAAACCGCAAAGCATACAGTAAATGCAAAAGTGCTTAAGCCGAGCGCACGGTATTGATCTGTACGTGTAACCCCATCAAGTGTGTGCATTGCAATGGCTCCCCAATATTTTTGGATTGAACTGTTCCAATTGAATTGAAGTCATTGTTGGGGACGGTTGCGATCAATAATCTTGATCTAAATCAAACCATTGATCAGAAGGCATATTTACAAGGACGTTACGGAAAATTTTCGGAATTCAGGAATCAATGTTGCACATTTGAATTGCCAAAAAGCAAAAGTACATCAATAATGAACGAAATAGAAACTTGATAAATATCAAAAAAACAATGCGATCGATTGATTTATCTACGATTAGGGAATTGGAATTGTTTTCCAACATGGACGATTCGAAATTCGAAACCATGATGCAGGCCGCGTTCCTACAATCATTCCCGGCTCGATTTGAGATTATAAGCGAGGGTGATACGGCTGATTTTCTTCACGTGGTTGTTGAAGGCTGCGTTGAGCTTTATGCCAAATCCAACGGGCGTGAGGCTACCATGAGTACCGTACAGCCAGTGCGTAGTTTCATTTTGGCAGCCGTGTTGATGGATGCAGTCTATCTTATGTCTGCGAGAACATTGCAGCGTTCAAAAATCCTGATGATCCCATCAGAAAACATCTGCGGCACATTCGAAGTTGACGAAGCATTTGCGAAATCCATCGTCATTGAACTTTCAACCTGCTATCGAAGCGCAATCAAGGAATACAAAGACCTGAAATTGCGAACAGCTATAGAGCGGCTTGCAAACAGGCTCCTGCAATATCACCAGGTTCAAGGCGAAAACGGCAAGATAGAATTATTGCATGGCAAAAAGACGCTTGCATCTTTGCTGGGAATGACCCCGGAAAATCTTTCAAGGGCATTCAACACATTGAAACAATACGGTGTTGAAGTTGATGGGAGTGCAATCAAATTGACTGATGTGAATGCATTGAAAGTTTTGGCCAAACCGAACCGTTTGATTGATGATAACCAATCTTGATCTGAGCTGCTTTGGATTTGTAAGTCAGCGATACGAAAATGAATTCTCAATCCCAATGCCCCAATCAGCAGCCCAGGCCTATGATGTAATTGCCGTTGCTTCCTGTCCGGTTAGAGCAAAGGGTAACGCTGCCCTCACCAAAAATTACCTGGAAAACATTTCTGGATTTCGCGGCTCAATGGGATTGTTACGATTTCGTGCTGATGGGCTGATTGAACGCATATTTGGTGTATCGAAAGTTCAGGCTGGAAAAATCGTAGTTGTGGAACCTGCTGCAAAGATATTTTGAGCTGATTTAGCGGACTTTCAAAGCAAATTGGACATGTGAACACGAAGATATTCGTCATCCCCGTGTTCAGGAAGGTCGCGTTGAACTTCCTTAAATCCATGACGAGTATACAACCTCAACAAGTCAGATATGATCTCCGCTGTTTCCAGAGATAGCGATTTTAACCGTTTTTCCCGGGCGACGGCTTCAATCTGTTTGATTAGCCAACTGCCGATCCCCTCTCCCTGCATGGATCAATACCCAACTGGCCAATCGTCAAATTGTTATCAGCAAGAGTTGTGGTGACGACCCCAACAATTTTATCTACGTCTGAAGCAATGAAAACATTACCGTTCTGGATAGCTTCGGCAAGCCATGGATAAGAACCAGCCTGTTCCTTGCTACCCAGTTTTTGAACATATGAACTGAACGCGGTGAGCATAAGTCGGTCAATAGCCTCATGCTGCGATACAACTGACCCTCCCCCTGTGAATTGGTCCATCCTATAAGTTAGTAACAGGAGGACTGAGAATGGCTAATAAGCGTCATAAACCTGAAGAGATTGTCACGAAGCTACGACAGGTAGATGTACTGGTTGGGCAAGGAATAGTGC
>JAJFHU010000021.1 GCA_021775455.1 Hyphomicrobiales bacterium
CGCGATTAAAACAACCCCATGCGCGATAGCCTTGATCATCTGCCGGAGAAGAAACAGCGGGAGCTGGCGCGTGGTGTTGCAATTATCCATGAGGAATTTGACGAAGCGCTGAAGCTTTCCACCGCGGAGAGGAAGAAGAAATCGCGGATTGAAAAGATCATTCTGTTTGGTTCTCACGCGCGCGATGACTGGGTCGATGACAACCGCCTTGATGGCTACCGCTCGGATTATGATCTGCTCATCATCGTCAATCATGAGAAACTCTGCGACGTGTCTGCCGAATGGCGCAATCGCGCCGAGGACCGGCTAATGCGGCTGATGTCGCGTGATCACCCGGTGCCAGGGCCGGAATACACGATGATCGTCCACACACTCCACGATATCAACGAAAAACTGGAACGGGGACGACAGTTTTTCCTCAACATCGCCAGGGAAGGCATCCCGCTCTACGAGTTGAAGGGTTCAAAAACCTTCATCAAGCCAAAACCGCTCTCGCCGGAAATGGCGCTGGAGGAGGCGCGGGGATATTTTAATCAATGGTATCCGAGTGCAAGCGAATTCTTTGAGGGTTATTCCTTCTATATGAATCGCGGTAGTGAAAATAAAGCCGCATTTATTCTCCATCAGACTGTCGAAAGCGCTTATCATTGTCTGCTGCTGGCTTTCACGTTGCACTCACCGGAGACGCACAATATCAAGGAACTTCGTTCTCATGCGGAACAGTTGGACCAACGTCTCATCGAGGTGTGGCCGCGCCAAACGAAAAAGCAACAGGCACCCTACAACCTGTTGGTAGAGGCCTATGTAAAGGCGCGATACTCAAAGAAATTCTCAATTCCCTCCGACGACCTTCAATGGCTCGGCCAACGCACCAAACTGCTGCTGGAACTGGTCAAGACCCTGTGTGAAGAGCGGCTGGGGTGAGGCTAATACATCCCCTGTCATACTCGGGGCGGACGCCTCCCTTCCTCGCTTCACCAACGCGGGCCGCTCGTTCCACGCAATTGTGAACAATCCTGTCTGGTCTGGCAGAGCACTGTGGGGTTATCATTAACGATTAGAAGTTCGAATCTACGTGCAGCCAGAGCTGTAGCCGTGTTCGTTCACTTCAGCTGGGGGCTGCACAAAAGAAGGAGGCAGCAATGTTTATCCGGACAGGATTGCTAACGCTGGCGATAAGCCTTTCGCTCGCAAACATTTCTGAAGCACGGGACTCCGCCAGAAACTATACCTGTAACGACGTGAAGGACCTGATCCATCAGCGCGGGGCTGTCGTGCTCGATACAAAAAACAGTCATGTTTATCGGCGCTTTGTCGCCAGCCGGTTTTATTGTCAGCTGGAACAGATCACCGGAAGCTATTGGGTGCCAACGAAAAGCGGGAAATGTAGACTGAAGGTCTGTATCGAATATGATCCGGATGCTGGCTGATCGAATTCGATAAAATCGAGAAACGAAACACACCATCCTCCTGATCCTTGATGGGCGGATGACGGGGAGCGATGGTGCCCAGGATGACGGCGGAGAGTTTGTGCCGCATGAACATCAGGGGGCAAAGATTATAATCGAAGTTTCGCAAACGGGGATTGGCGTTTTTGCCTTGCATCACCTTTCGAGAATTTCTGGGTGACGGTTTCCAAGCAAAAAGCCTGCCCCGGACTTGATCCGGGGGGATCTATTCTGCTTAACAATCAGGCACTTAAGTCGTTGGGTGCCGATGGACAGCGATAATGGATCCCGGCTCACAATAGTGGCCGGGATGACGAAAAATAATTCTTTTCAACAAATTTTATCCCCGCCCCTAAAACCCGTGAGATTATACCTGCGTCCTCACCAACAGGACGCTGGTCGCGACGGTGAAAAGTGGGTGGGGAACGGTGTCTCCGTTGCAGACCTAACGTGGGTCTGCAACCGGGAGGAGCCAGAGCTTCGGGCGAAGCGTTGGGTATGCCCGATGAAGATAACCCGGCCTGTACTACGGCAGGCCAGCCGCAAAGGCGGCAAGGCGTGCTTCTGCAACAGTTGCAGAACCAGTCACGCTGGGGTTGCGTCGCTCTGGTTCCAAGGACAGGCCCGGGTAACCGAAGGCAGGTCCGATGCTGGCGGGGTGCAGTTTTTGCACCACATATAAAAGTTACGGAAGGTGTGAAAACTGCGCCCCGTTCCTTTGTAAGTTTCCGCCTCGCCTTCGGCGGGCGGCCGTTCACGCAGTGGCGCCAATGCTGGTCGCATTGGCTTCTGCTGGCACGGAGCGGAACTGATCATGACACTGGGCTTAAAGGCTCGAGTGGATGATTACCCCTGCGTGGCAGGACAAGGTTTTGAAATTATTCAAAACCGCCAGTGCGTGAGCGAGCGCTCGCCGGATGGCGAGCAAGGCTAAACAAAAGAGTGGGTGAATAATGACGCTTGCCACAAATACCCCCGAGGATGACGGGGGGAGAGATCGCACTTGGAAAAAGAACAACCCTCCGTGGTAGGGCAAGACGAGGCGACTCGCGGAACTGCCAGTCCGCGAACGCGCCAAGAGGCGACGAAGGGCGATGCCCTGAGTGGGGCAGAAAAGCCCGGAGGGTCGGCAAGGCAAAATAATGATTCAAGTGAATGATGGCGTTGCCTGTTCATGCTTTGAGAAAGGAATGCTTATTCAAATGGATCAAAAAAGATCGTTTGAGCCTATAAATGAGTAAATATATCTTAGGTGACGCGGATATCGACAAGTCGCGGCAGCATCAACTCATTGAAACAAAAGGAGCACCTTCAATGACACGTTATGAGTTTATTGGCTGGATTTTGTTTGTCGCATCTGCTTGCTGTTTTGTGTTTGCGAGTTATCGTAGTGGCGATATGGTTAGCCTGTCCGGAAGCCTGCTGTTCCTGGTGGCGTGCTTCTTCTTTCTGGCACCACTTCGCGGAATGGTGTCAGCTTTGTTTTTCCGCCGACATCAGCCGGATGGTTCTGCATAAAATGTCTTGGCGACGATCTGCCACTTACCACCAATCTTCACGAAGGAAAGGTGATCAGTAATCCAGGTGCCATAACAATAGCCGCCAACTGTGACTACAGCCGTATCGCCAATCAGCTTTACGTCATCCATTCGATACTCGAAAGGCCCATCGCCGGTCTTTGCATCCACAGTGCTGGCAATGAAATCCTCTAACCCGGAAAATTCCAGTTCACCTCCGAAATTTCCGATTATCGATGCCCGGGGATGAAACACATCCTTTAAATGCGCGTCATTTCCATCGATCATGGCGTGGTAGTATTTCCCGGCGATAGCAGTGATTTTTTCAAGTTCATCGATTCGCTGATACATTTTTCGTTCCTACTTGCCCTTCCACACCGGATCGCGCTTTTCGGCAAAGGCATTGAAGCCTTCCTTCATGTCCTCGCTGTTATAAAGTGTTTCGATGGTCTTCAACTGGCTCTTCGTCACACGGTTCATCATGTCCTGGAACTTCTTGTCTTCCGCATCGCGCACCACTTCCTTGATTGCAGCCATGACCAGCGGTGGGCCGGAAGCAATCAGTTTGGCCAATTCGCGAGCCCGGTCCATCAATTTATCGGCAGGTACAATTTCATTCACAAAGCCCCATTTGTGAGCCTCCTCTGCATCGAGCCACCGACCAGTCATCAGAAGTTCCATGGCAATATGATAGGGGATGCGCTTTGGCAGCTTGATTGATGCCGCATCGGCAATTACGCCGGAGCGAATTTCAGGAAGTGCGAAGGTTGCGTGATCAGCTGCCAGAATTATGTCGGTTGAAAGTGCGATTTCAAGACCGCCACCGCAGCAAATACCGTTGACTGCTGCAATGACCGGCTTGTTGAGATGGGGAAGTTCCTGCATGCCACCGAAGCCGCCAACGCCGTAGTCACCGTCCACATCATCGCCGTCAGCGGCAGCTTTCAAATCCCAGCCGGGGCAGAAGAATTTTTCTCCAGCAGCGGTGATGATGGCAGCCCGCATTTCGGGATCGTCTCGGAATTCCCTGAACACATCACCCATGATTTTGCTGGTAGCAAGATCAACCGCGTTGGCCTTTGGTCGGTTGAGGGTGACTTCGAGGATGCCACCTTCCTTCTTCGTTTCAATTGGTCCACTCATGATATTCTCCTCACTGTATGTGTCATTGTTCGTTGAAATCACATTCCATCCAGGCCTGGTTCACCAACTCGCCATTTTCCCGTGTGCTCGTCAAATGAAGTTCAGCACATCGGGTATCTGGGTCAAGCTTTGTAACCTTCGCATCATACACCAGACGATCGCCTGGCCAGGTAATCACACCAAAGCGCACCTTGAAAGATCGTACAGTCTCAGGCGGCAGCCAATGGGCAACATAGGCACACATCAACGAAGCCTGGTGAGTACCAAGCCCAAACACTTGCGGGTAGTCATGCGCCTTCGCCCATTCCATATCATGGTGCAACGGATCGTCCTCGCCAACCACACCTTGAAAGCGAATGATATCCTGCTTGAGCAACGGGCCAGCGGAAATTGGTCCTGGACCTTCACCTTCAATCAAATCCTCAAAGTTGCAACGCCTGATATTTGTAAACGGAGATCGAGGTTCAAGGGAGAGGTACGCAGGCTCATAATCCGGAAGTTCAACCTGCCAGTTTTCGGATCCAGGGGTATCTTCGGTGGTAATGCTTGTAGAGCGTTGTTCTACCCGCAACGTGCCTTCGAGATCATGATACTGCACAAGAACGGTGAGAATAGTCATGGCGCCGCCGCTGGAGCCCTGCTTCTGATTGACGTTTTCAAGACATGGGGTAGCGATCAGCCGGTCACCAGCCTTGGGAATGGCGCCGTGGAAAATGAAAGATTCCTCGCCGTGCAAGGATACTTTGGGGTCAAATTCAATGTCAGCGAAATTTGTGCCGCGTGGGCGTTCCAACGTGTAGCCCCAGGTGTACGGAGCGGAAACGAGAAACATGGCGGGAATTACCGGATCGTGCCCTTCGAGAAATTCGGGAAGGGGTGCAGCCATGGCGCGGGCGAATTCGCGAATTTTGCCGCGCTCGATATCAACTTCGTAGCTCGGGCCTGTCATTCCGACTTGGTCCTGAAGCGCCATCAAACCGCTCCTTCGTCGCCCAAGACAATCAAAGCATCGGCAGCGATTGCGTCACCGTCTTGCGTGAGCATAACCGGGTTCACATCAAGTGTGATCAGACTGTGCTGGTTGGCGGTGGCAAATTCAGCCACTGCATTGCACGTATTGCGCAAATTGTCGGCTGCGGGATGCTGTTTCAATCCGAGGGTAGACAATGCCTTGTTCAAATCATCTTCGCCAAGTGGAAGAAGCATTGTTTCAAATCGAGCCATTTCTTCGGCCTCACTTCCGCCTCGACCGATCATCAAGGCCAGTCCCATTGCGGGGTGCCGCTTGATGCCGAGGATAACTTCGCTGTTCGCATCTTCAACCATGCGCTCAACAAGGATGTGCGTAACTTCATGACCTTCTTCGGAATTTTCGACCCGCGTGCATAATTGTACCGCGGCAGCTTCAACTTCGCTTCGGTCCTTCAAGTTCAAATAAACACCACCGACCTTCGCCTTGTGAGGGATGGAAGAACTCAACACTTTCAAGGCAATCGGATAGCCCTGCTTGTCTGCTACTTCACCAACTGTATCGGGAGTTGCAACTTCATAGTTGGGATGCTGCAATCCAAATTCGGCGAGCGCATGCTTCGAATTTGCCTCATCCAACATACGAGTATTGTCGAGATCGCCGCCCTTCAATAACGATTGAGGAGCGGGATGATCTTCAATCGAATGATGGGCGGATGCAAGCTTGATGCTGACTGCCAGCGCTTCCATGGCTTCGGAATAACCGAGCAGGCAAGCAACGCCATTGGCATGCATGTGGCGGCGAAAATCGAGCGGCAGGCCTTCCGGCATAATGCCGGCAACTGAAACCGGAATGCCCAACCTTTCACGAACTGTGATCAATGCTTCCAGGGAATCGCACCAGACCTTGTCGAGACCGGCAGCACCAGGCCTTGGAACATCTATGAAGAATATAATTTGATCGGCTACACTTTCAGCAAATGCAATTATTGCATCAGCAACACCGCTGGTATCTTGCATGGAAATACTGCCATCACTGGCGCTGAATGGAATGTTCAAATCGAGCGGATTTTGCACGGCAACCGTTTCGGGAAGCATGTCCACCAAAAAATCCCGGTTCGCTTTGGTTGGATCATGCAAGCTGATCCCAAGAGGTCCGCAGCGGGTGGCGGCAAGTCCGTTCAAGCCGCCGGAGTAGGAAACAATTGAAACTCGATTACCCTTGGGCATTCCGGAAACGGTCAGCAGCTTCAGTGTTTCCACCAAAGATTTGGGAGAGGAAACTTCAACGATTCCAAAGCGTATACAAAAGGCTTCCCAAAGATCGCGATCCACGACCATCGAAGCCGTATGACTCATTGCTACTTTGACGCCGGCGGCATCGTCGCCGCCTTTAAGCGCGATTACCGGAATTCCCTTCTTTGCCGCCTTGAGGCATGCGCGGCCGAAGGGTTCGCCCTCATTCATACCTTCGACATAAAGCCCGATTGCCCTGATGCGATCATCTTCCAAAACGGCTTCAATTAATTCGGCCATGGAGGTTACGGCCTGATTGCCGATAGATGCGACGTAACCAAGTGGAAACGCTTGCTCGACGTTGGTTATGCCAATCATCAGAGCGCCGCTTTGGGAAATCAGGGCAGCACTCGGTCCTTCCTGACGCTCGATATGATTATCGTCTCCCCACACGGCTGCACCGGAAAACTGGTTGATCATTCCCATGCAGTTGGGACCCAGAAGGGGCATTTCACCGGCTGCTTCTACCAGACGTCGTTGCCGGTCACGGCCTTCGTCGGTGTTGAGTTCGGCAAACCCGGAAGACATGACAACTGCACCGCCGCATCCTGCAGTGGAGAGTTCTGCAACGGCTGTTATTGCGCGTTCGGGAGAAAGGCCGATGACTGCTGCATCTGGTGGCATTGGTAGATCACTTGCCTTTGTGTGACATTTGATGCCCTCAACTTCATCGCGCACCGGATTTACGATCCAGATATCACCTTGATATCCTGCTCTTCGGGAAGCCCGGACAGGTCCGGAAATCTGCGAACCGCCCACATATGCAATCGATTTGGGATTGAGAAACCTTGCAAGGCTTGTCATTGGCAAATTTCCGTTCAGGCGCCAAGAGGTCGAAGCAGTGAGCGGCTGATAATATGACGCTGGATTTCGGAAGTCCCTTCCCAGATACGCTCCAGTCTGGCATCACGCCAAATGCGCTCTAGCGGCAATTCATCCATCAAACCCATACCGCCGTGAATCTGGATGGCTTCATCAGAAACCATCTGCAGCATCTCAGTTGCGTGCAATTTGGCCATTGCCATGTCCATGTCTGTGACGGTGCCCTGATCGCATTTCCATGCGCATTCAAGGGTGAGTAACCAGGAGGCTTTCATTTGCATGGCCATGTCTGCAAGTTTGAAGGACACACCCTGAAACTTGCCAATTTGCTGGCCGAATTGTTTGCGCTCCGCTGCCCAGTTCAAGGATTGCTCCATGGCAATTTCGCCACGACCAACGCATCCAGCCGCAATTTGCAACCGGGTTGCGCCAAGCCAGGTATTGGCAACGTCAAAACCCTTGTGAACTTCACCGAGTACCGCATCCTTGGAAACGCGGCAATTGTCGAATTCGAGAATTGCGTTGTTGAAGCCCCGGTGGGCGACGTTGCGATAGCCATCGCGAATGGTGAAGCCGGGATGGCCCTTGTCGACAAAGAATGCGGTAATCAGCTTCTTCTTGCCACGGGGTGTATCCTCTTCGCCGGTCGCCATGAAACAGATCGCGAAGTCGGCCCAATCGGCATAAGAGATGAAGTGTTTGGTGCCATTGAGGATCCAGTCGGCACCATCCTGTTTGGCAGTTGCCTTCATGCCGCGCAGGTCGGAACCGGCACCGGGTTCGGTCATTGCGAGGCAATCCGATTTTTCGCCACGCACGCAGGGAAAAAGATATTTCTCGCGCTGTTCACCAACACAAGCGAGCAACGCGTTGGAAGGGCGACAGACTGTCGTCCAGTGCAGGCCGTAATTGGTCTTGGAAAGTTCCTTTTCAAAGCAAACCCATGAAACCGTATCCAGACCAACGCCGCCGACATCTTCCGGCATGTTGGCGGCGAACAATCCAGCCTCAATGGCTTTTTTACGCAGGACAGGCACAAGCTCGGGATCAATAACGCCGGTGCGCTCAATCTCGTCTTCGTGCGGCTTCATTTCCTTGTCGACGAACGCCTTGGTCGTCTCCATGATCATGTTGTGTTCTTCGGAAAGTGCGAAATCCATCAGGAATTACTCCATTCTTCGTCTGGAAGGCTCTCAGGTTTCGGCAATCTAGTCTGCGCCTCATGCAGCGATTTCATTTTTTTCGCCATCTTGGGACCCGGTTCGCATGAGCGGCGGGTTTCGAGCGAAACGTGGATCAAGAGCTGGTTGCATGTTGCGAGCAGGTCATCATCCGACTTTCGGTGCATCTCGTGATACATGCGGAGCTTCTTGCCTTCGGCCTGCAAGACTTGCGTGCGGACGTAAATCTCCTCACCGGCATGGGTTTCGTTTCGGAACGTGATGTGATTGTTGACGGTGAAGTAGGACAGGCCGCTGTCGATGTAGGCTTGATCGGCACCAATCATCTGCATGACGATATCACCGGCATCGGAAATTACCTGACCATAGCGGCTTTCATTCATGTGGCCGTTATAGTCGGTCCAGTCGACCGGAATGACGCGCTCAAGCGTGATCAGCGGTTTGGTGATGTCTTGTGGCAATTCCGGTTTCTTGGCGCGATCATCAGCTTCAAGGATTGCACCGGCGCCCCAGTTGCGAGCCTTTAGCGCGCGCATCATGGCGACAAGATTGTCATCGCGGATGCGTTCCAGTTCGCGGATTGAATGCTTACCCGATTGGGCATCGGACTGGGCAGCGATTTTCTTGGTTAGCTCGTCAGTCAGTTCCGGCACGTCCATGAGCTTGGTCCATGGCCAGGAAAGGCAGGGACCAAACTGGGCGATGAAGTGTTCCATGCCGGCTTCACCACCGGCGATGCGGTAGGTTTCAAAGAGGCCCATTTGCGCCCAACGAAGGCCGAAGCCATAGCGTATTGCGTCATCAATTTCTTCAGTTGTGGCGATACCATCCTTGATCAGCCAAAGGCCTTCGCGCCAGACGGCTTCGAGGAACCGGTCGGCAATGTGGGCGTCGATTTCCTTGCGAACGATCAACGGTGCCATGCCGATAACCTCAAGTGTGGCTTTGGCGCGTGCGGTCGTACCCGCATTGCCGACAAGCTCGATCAGCGGCAGCAAGTAGACCGGGTTGAAGGGATGGGCGACGAAAATCTGCTCGGGTCGGCCGGCGCCTTCCTGTAATTCAGAAGGCTTGAAGCCGGAAGTTGACGAACCGATCAGCGCATCCTTGCGGCAGTTCGCCTGAATTTCGGCAAAGACCTTGTGCTTGATTTCAATTCGCTCGGGTACACTTTCCTGAATCCAGTCGGCATCCTTTACAGCTTCAGCGAGGCTGGAAGCGAACGTCAGCTTGCCTTCCTGCATGATCCGATGATCGGAAAGAGCAGGGAGGGAACGGCGGGCATTGTCGAGCACTTCACCAATCTTGCGTTTGGCTTCCGGATCGGGATCGGAGATGATGACGTCCCAACCATTGAGAAGAAAGCGTGCCGCCCATCCGCCGCCGATCACGCCACCGCCGATAATCGCTGCTGATTTGGTCATGACTGAGGCGCCCGTTTGGTGAGGTTGAGTTTCTGGCGGACTTCCTCCGGCCCGATTACCTTGGCACCGAGAGATTCAATTATTGTAACGGCGCGCTCAACCAATTGTGCGTTGGTTGCAAGGACACCCTTGTCGAGCATCAGATTGTCTTCGAGGCCGACGCGCACATTGCCGCCGGCAAGAACGGCTGCAGCCACAAAGGGCATTTCATGACGACCGAGACCAAATGCAGACCAGGTCCACTCTTTCGGTACATTGTTCACCATCGCCATGAAGGTGTTCAAATCATCAGGCGCCCCCCAGGGCACGCCCATGCAAAGCTGAACGAGTGCGTCTTCCTTGAGCACGCCCTCCTTGACCAGTTCCTTGGCAAACCAGAGGTGGCCTGTGTCAAAGGCTTCAATCTCCGGCTTCACCCCGAGTTCGGTCATCATGGCACCCATGGCGCGTAGCATGCCGGGCGTGTTGGTCATGACATAGTCGGCTTCAGCAAAATTCATCGTGCCGCAATCGAGTGTACAGATTTCTGGCAGGCACTCAGCTACGTGGGCCATGCGTTCGGTTGCTCCAGCCATATCTGTGCCGGGACCGGTGGGAAGTGGCGTTTCGGTACCGCCCAGAATGAGATCGCCACCCATTCCCGCGGTGAGGTTCAACACCACATCAATATCCGCATCACGAATTCGGTCGGTTACCTCGCGGTAAAGCTTCGTGTCACGCGAAGGAGCACCGGTTTCAGGATCGCGTACATGGCAGTGAACAATCGCGGCGCCTGCCTTGGTAGCGTCAATGGCGCTTTCGGCAATCTGCTGTGGTGAGCGCGGTACATTCGGCGAACGGTCCTGGGTCGAACCCGAACCCGTAATGGCACAGGTGATGAATACTTCACGGTTTATTTCAAGCGGCATGGGGTCCTCCCAGTTGATATGTCCTGCAGCTTGCGGACATCAACACAGTTTGTTGCAGTTCAAAAAAAATGCTTGATTAAAAACGTAGGAAAATTGATAAAAAACGAATGTCGATTTTCGAAAATTCTGACCAACCCTTGAAGGTATCCGTGCTTGCATTGCCGGAATCCTCGATGATGAGTGTGGCATCGGTGATTGATCCAATGCGCGCGGCCAACCGGGTCTCAGGTCAAATGATGTTTGAGCGCAAGATGCTCAGTCTTGATGGAGAGCCGATCCAGCTCACCTGTGCTTTGCCGCTGGCAGTTGAAGGTCGGCTGGATGAACGGGTTGGCGGTGATTTACTCGTCATCATTGGAGGCTTCAATCAGCACAGCCATGTGAATTCCGCAAACCTTGCACGTATCAAAAAGGTTGTTTCGGCTTTCAAGATGGTTGCGGGCGTTGAGGCGGGAACCTGGATTTTGGGCCGGGCCGGATTACTTGACGGGAAAAAAGCAACGACCCACTGGGAAGATTTTGAAATATTCGCAGAAGCATTCCCGGATGTGGAAGTGCAAAGAGACCGGTTTGTCATTGATGGCAATGTCATGACATGCGGCGGCGCTTCTCCGGCACTCGACATGATGCTTGATCTCATAAGGCGACGTCATGGAACTCCACTTGCACTCAGTGCAGCGAGTGTCTTCATCTATGACGAGGTGCATGTGCATTCGGATGCCCAGCCTCTGGTTTCCCTTGGAACGCTGGTTGGCGTTGACCGTCGGTTGGAAAATGCAATCAGGTTGATGGAAGCGCGAATTGAAAACCCACTGCCGATTGGAGCAATCGCGCAACGCTGCAATGTTTCCGTCAAGACTCTGGAAAATGTATTTAATCGCCTGCTTGGGCAGCCCCCGGCGAGATACTATCTGGCGCTTCGATTGCAAGCTGCCGACCGGATGGTTGTTGAAAGCGGCATTTCAATTCTGGAAATTGCCGTGAGAACCGGGTTCGGCTCACTTGCCGCCTTTTCAAGGGCCTATTCAAAGCAGTTTGGAATGTCGCCAAAACAGGCCAGAAGCCAACGGCAAATCAGAAGCATTGCCTGATGATAACGTCCAATTGTTTTGCGTCTTCTTGGGTGAATTCGGCAGGTTGATCGGAGTCGATATCCAAAACTGCAATCAGTTCGCCATGACTGAAAACCGGCAGAACGATTTCGGATTGAGTGCTTGCAGCACAGGCGATGTGATCTGGAATCGATTTCACATCATCAACAATTTGTGCTTCGCCGGATCTGGCACAAGCGCCGCAAACACCTTTGGAAAACGGAATTGAAAGACAACCATGGGTTCCCTGATAAGGACCGATCTTGAGAAGGTCTGGTTCTGTAACCCGGTAGAAACCGACCCAATCGAATGTCTCGAAGGACTGATAGAGCTCGCAGACGATGGTTGCCATTTTGGCGATATCATCACTTTCACCTTCGCACAGGGCTGCTATGGCTTTGGAAACGGGTTTGTAGTCGCGCATGATTATGCGGCCGCGATTGCATCGATGGCGGCGATATAACCGGGAACACCGAGACCGACGAATGAAGCCTGTGCCACATCCTCAATGTAGGAGTGATGCCGAAAGGCTTCGCGTTCATGAATGTTGGAGATATGCACTTCATAAACCTTCGCATCCACGCCGGTAATGGCATCGCGGATCGCGATGGATGTGTGGGTGTAAGCGCCGGGATTCATGATCAGGTGCGTGTAGACACCTTTCGAATTTTGCACCGCTTCAACAATCTCGCCCTCATGGTTTGATTGAATGGCAGTCAGTTCGATGCCTTTTGATTGCGCATGTTCCCTGCACAGGGCTTCCACATCCTGCAATGTCTGAGAACCATAGGTTTCCGGTTCGCGCGTGCCGAGCAGGTTAAGATTGGGTCCATTGATGAGCAATATCGATTTTGTCATGGATGCGGGATTAGCAGGAAATCTCATTGTGGAAAAGTGAAAAGGCTTTCGCCTTGTTATCTGTCGAACCTTTGAAAAACTTATCCCCGTACCAAATTTTCCGTCGACAATGGTTTGAGAAACTTTTGGAGAGAGACATGTTTGATAAATCCCTGACGTCAGAGATCAGCCAAATCGCAAAGGACAATCAGTTGGAAGCTGAAGCACTGATGGCTGTTGTAGAAGTGGAAAGTGGCGGGAAGTTGGGCACCATGATCAAGGGCCGAATGGAACCACTGATCCGTTTTGAGGGCCATTACTTTTATCGACTCTTGCCTGCCGTTAAACGCAACATTGCAATAACACAACGACTTGCCCATCCGCGAGCCGGGCAAATCAAAAACCCCGGAGGTCAGAAAGGACGCTGGAAACTTCTTGATCGTGCAAAGCAGATTGATCCGACGGCGGCATTTTCTTCGGTTTCCTGGGGAGCCGGGCAGGTTATGGGAGCTCATTGGCGGTGGCTTGGTTATGCAAGTATTGATGCTCTGGTAATCGAAGCGCGGGACAATTGGAGTGGCCAGATTCGGTTGATGATGCGGTACATTGAGAAAGCGGATCTCATAGGTTCTCTGCAAACGCATGACTGGGCCGGGTTTGCCCGCGCTTACAATGGGCCCGCATACCGCAAGTACAGATATGATGTGAAGCTGGAAAAGGCGTACCAAAAGCATTGCCGGGAATCCGGAACTGCAAGCAGTTTTGCAGATCGAAAACAGCGCAATGCACTGGCGTTATTGCGGATGGGTAGCCAGGGTATTGGAGTCAGCTTGTTACAGAGCGATTTGTGTCGCGCAGGGTTCACGATAAATGTGGATGGCGATTTTGGGCCGACGACCCGGAAGGCGGTAAAGGCTTTTCAGATGGAATCCAGTCTTGACGTTGACGGAATTGTTGGCCCCAAAACACTGGAATTTCTCCGACGTCACCTTCATCCCGCAACCTGATCGAAAGCACTTTTACGGACCTTCTTCTTCCGTTAAGAGTAAGGAGATGAAAGCCAAATTCCTCTTCGCATCCATTTTTTTGTGCATCGTCTTGATCCAGACAGTAGCGCGGGCAGAAGTCCGCTATCTGGTGTTTGCCGCAGCAAGTCTTCGCGAAGTGTTGATGTCTGCTGCCGAGCGCTATCAGGCAGAATGCAATTGCAGGATCGTGTTTTCCTTTGCCGGTTCCTCGGTGCTTGCCCGGCAGATTGATGCCGGTGCGCCAGCCGATCTTTTCATTTCTGCCAACCGGGACTGGATTGACTGGCTGGAAGAACGGGATCGAATCGTGGCATCCAATGTTTCTGTAGTTGTGGGTAACCGGCTGGTTATTGCTGTAGCCAGGGGGTCAACCTACCCGTCAAACCCTCTGACGTTACTGGAGGGCGGCCGTTTTGCGATGGGTGACCCTACCGGAGTGCCTGCCGGGATTTATGCCAGGGAAACACTTAAGTCTCTGGAATACTGGCACAAAGTCAAGTCCAATGCGGTGTTTTCAGAGAATGTTCGGGTGACGCTTGAGCAGGTTGCACGCGGAGATGTGGCGGCAGGGATCGTGTACCAATCGGATATCCTAGTGGAGCCAAGGGTGAAAAACATCTATGAGTTTCCCAAATTTAAACATCTGCCTATTGAATATGTCGCTGCCATAACCGGTCGATCCGGCAAAAGCGGATTTCTTGAGTTCTTGCTGACAGATGAAGGGCAGGCGCTGTTCGAAAAATTTGGTTTTGAGCGCAATCGGGCAGGGTTACTCCAATGAGCCTCGTTCTTTCACCTGAAAGCTGGTCGATTATCGCGCTGTCGTTGCGCGTGGCAGGTCTTGCGATAGCCTTCACGGTGCCGGTGGCAGTTCTGGTAGCCTATCTCCTGGCAACCCGGCGATTTTGGGGTTGGCATTTGGTCAACGCGATATGTCATCTGCCGTTGGTACTGCCGCCAGTCATCACAGGTTATCTGCTCCTTCAGGGATTTCGGGCGGATGGGCTGTTCGGTAGCTTGCTGGACAATTTTTTTGGTATCTCGGTGGCGTTTCGCTGGACCGGTGCAGCACTTGCAGCATCAGTGATGGCTTTTCCGTTGATCATGCGTCCTATTCGATTGGCATTCGAAGTACAGAATCCGGAAGTGTTGGAGGTGGCAAAAACACTTGGCGCCAGCAAGCTGACAGGGTTCTTGACCATTTCATTACCGCTTGCCATTCCGGGAATTCTTGCGGGAGCTGTGTTGGGCTTTGCCAAAGCAATGGGTGAATTTGGAGCGACGATTACATTTGTTTCCAACATTCCTGGAGAAACGCAAACGCTTGCGCTTGGCATTTACTCATTGATGCAAACGCCGAATGGAGATCGCGAAGCTCTAACCTTGATTATGTTTGGTGTTCTGACATCCTTTGCGGCAATCATTCTTTCCGAAATCGTGGTGCGCGGAATATCGCGACGCCGGGGAGGTGGCGATGCTTGAAGTTTCGGTAAGGGGTTCCCGGGGTAATTTCGCGTATGAATATGTGTTTGGTGTCACCGAAGGCATTACGGCGGTATGGGGAAAATCGGGTGCTGGCAAGACCACTTTGCTCAAAGTAATCGCCGGATTGGAAAAACCTAAAACCGGTTCGATCCGTTTTGGCGAGCAGCGCTGGCTTGATAGCGGAACCAGGACCTTCCGTGATCCTCGTCGACGCCATTGCGGGTATGTACCCCAAAGCGGGATTTTGTTTCCGCATCTTACGGTCAAGAAGAACCTTACTTATTCGAACCGGATCTCCAGCCGGAAGGCTGACGTTGCGCTGGAAACGATGACTGCTTTGCTGGATCTGGATCAATTGCTGGATCGCTATCCTGATTCACTTTCTGGCGGTGAGGCGCGTCGGGTGGCGTTGGGAAGGGCAATGATGTCCAATCCGTCCGTGCTGTTACTGGATGAGCCGTTCAGTGGCCTCGATGATCAGAGAATTGTTGATATTTCAAAGCATATTCTGACGCTGAACAGGAAATTTTCCGTTCCGGTATTGCTGGTCACTCATTCCTTGCGCGAAGTTGCCCGGATCGCTGATCTTATGATTGTTGTAAGCGATGGAAGGGTACTTGATGCCGGGCCTGTCGAAGATCTGTTGCCACGCATTGGAACTGACCCTGAAACTGGAAGCTCATCTGTATTGATATCCGGCAAAATTGAAGGTTATGATGAAGTTTACGGACTTAACCAACTGAATGTTGAAGGTCAAACATTACTGTTGCCGGGCGGAAAACTGGATACTGGCGTGAGACTGCGTATTCTAATCAAGGCTTCTGAGGTATTGATTGCGGCAGATGCAAAGGCAAAGACCAGTGCGCGGAATCATTTGAATTGTACGATACAAAGGGTGGAAGAGCTGCCAGATAATCGCGTACAGTTGTGGCTGGGTGTTGGAACACAACAGATTGTGTCAGAGATCACGCGATTTGCACTGGATGAACTTGGACTTTCAATGGGTAAGCAATGTGTTGCCATTTTGAAATCGGTATCCCTTTCAAATCATGTTTTTCAAAGAGATAGCGCATGACGTTTCCCGACCCGCAATGGTCCAATATGCGGCGTGCTGAAATTGCTGCGGTAGATTGCAGCGACTGGATTTGCATTTTGCCGCTGGGTGCACATGAGCAGCACGGGCCACATCTGCCTTTTGAAACGGATGCAATTATTGCATCCGGCATTGCAGAGCGCTTGGTTGAACGAGTTGAGGGTCGGCTTCCCGTGAGCGTGTTGCCTGTCGAAGAAGTGGGGTATTCTCCGGAACACATGGATTATGCAGGAAGCAAGACGCTTTCCTGGGATGAGGCGATCAACCGCTGGATCTCAATTGGTGCTGATCTTGCTGACCTCGGAATTCGAAAAATTTTGTTAATGAATGCTCATGGCGGAAATTCTCCTCTCATGACAATTGTTGCAACAGAAATGCGTGTTCGTTTTGACATGTTATGTGTGGCGACCAGCTGGACCCGGTTTCTTGAAGCTGGAAATCATGTAGACGCTGAAGAAAAGAAATTTGGCATTCATGGCGGTGAAATCGAAACATCAGTAATGCTGTCGCTTGCCCCTGTCACAGTGGACATGAGCAAAGCTGAAGACTTTTTATCCCTGCAACAGGAACTGACCTCAAAATATGATCACTTGCAAGCCTATGGACCGCATGCATTTGGCTGGAAAATGCAGGACCTCAACAGACAGGGTGTGGCGGGAAATGCCAGTCTTGCGACGAAAGAAAAGGGGGAAAAGTTACTCGAAACTGCTCTTTCGGGGCTTGAAACACTTGTCTGCGAAATGCATGATTTTGACCTGACACATTTCAATAACAAATCACCACATTAAACAGTAAACCGACCAACGATCATTACTTAGCAGAATTCAGGATACTCAGTTGGATACATTGACACGAATGCAGGCCTTTATAGATGTGGTGAACGCGGAAGGATTTTCTGCTGCAGCCAGACGGCACGGCCGTTCAAAGGCATTGATGTCAAAATATGTGAAGGAACTGGAAGATGAGTTGGGCGCGTTGTTGCTCAATCGAACCACCCGGCAATTTTCGATGACCGAGGCCGGAGAAATTTACTATCAGTCCGCCAACGACATCTTGCAGCGCGTTGGTGATTTGCAAGATACTGTGCGGGAAGCCGGTAACGGATTGACAGGGAAACTCAGACTGTCTGCTCCGCGTTCGCTTACTGACCTCGAAATCGGACTTCCAATAGTGGAATTTTCGACGGCCTATCCCGACATTACGCTTGACGTCAATCTTGACGATAAAATGGTCGACATGGTTGAGGACGGATTTGATGTAGCCATTCGAATTTCAAGATTGGAAGATTCAATGTTGATTGCCAAAAAGCTGGCTGGATTTAGGCTGGTATTGTGTGCTACTCCGCAATTCGTTGAAAAATACGGCACTCCCAAACGACCAAAAGATCTTGCTGATTATCCCTGTGTAGTCGACACCAATGTCAAGCAACGCAATAATTGGAGCTTCGTTGACAAAAAAGGCAAGGAACAGAGCATCGCTGTAAAAGGGGTCATTGAGGTCAACAGTCCGGAAGTTGCGCGCCGTGCGGCACTTGCAGGAATTGGCGTGACGCTTGTGCCGGAATTTTCGATTGAAAATGAATTGGAAGACGGGCGATTGATTAGCCTGCTGGAAGATCAGCTTCCAACTGGTGGCGGGATCTACGCCGTCTATCCACATCGCAGACACGTACCAACCAAGGTGCGTGTATTTGTCGATTTTCTGACCAAATGGTTCAGGGAAAACAAGCGTTCCTGCCGAATAACCCGTTAATGTAACCGTGTATATGGCCGCATATATTATGCCGAGATTGTCCTTGACTGAAAGGGCATTTAAACCTATTTAAATTGCGAATGGTTCTCATTTTCAACTGGTGCGAGTCACCGGACGGGAGATTATTGCGTGAATACTCAAACTGTAATCTTTAACAATCGGGGTGTCTCCGGTTTCAAATTTGGTGAGCGGGTGCTTGCGAACCGATGGCGCCTTTCCATTCTGTTTTTGCTGACTGCGCTGTTTGCCTATGAAGGTACTAGTGAACTGGTAGTGCGATCCATGGGTGATGCCTTCCTGCAAGTGACAGCTTTTGTTGCCGGCACCTTGGCATTGGTATTTTGGTTTGAACGCAAATTTGCATTCGATCTGGGTGAGGTCATGCGCAACAATCTGCGATGGCAGCCTGCAATTGCCAGTGCGCTGGGTGCCATTCCCGGTTGTGGTGGTGCAATTATTGTAGTGACGCAATTTACCAAGGGCTATGCCAGCTTTGGCGCATTTATAGCAGTTCTGGTTTCCACAATGGGTGATGCGGCAATACTTCTGGTAGCTCGTGATCCAAAGTCTGCGCTGATTGTCATTTCGATCAGCATGGTAGCGGGTGTGATTTCCGGCATGATTGTTGACGCGGTACATGGCCGTGATTTCATGGCAATTGATCCCGAAAAACAAACGGCAGACCAGACACGTTTTGAGGGTAGCAGTGATGATAGACCACCCTTGACCAACGTCTGGATTGCGATGATTGCAATTGGGATAGTTCTGGGTCTTGCGGTTGCACTTCAATACAATCCGGATGTTTTTATGGGCCCGCTGGCTGCTTATAACCCAACGATGTGGGTTGGATTTACCGGAGCAATGCTCTGCATTGCCATGTGGGCATATTCCAAACGCCCGGGCTTGCCGGGTCTTGGTACCGATACGTTACCCAACGATTCCCTGACTACTCGTGTCGTCAAGGACACCAATTTCGTGACTGCATGGGTGGTTATGGCATTTTTGATGTATGAAATAGCTTCCAGTAAATTTGGTCTGGATGTGGGAGCACTGTTTGAAGGTTGGGCTTTGCTGGTGCCTGCTATTGCCATTCTGGTGGGATTTGTTCCTGGTTGTGGGCCGCAGGTGGTTGTTACAACCCTTTATCTTGCTGGTGCAATTCCTCTATCTGCACAAATGTCCAATGCCATTGCCAACGACGGTGATGCGTTGTTCCCGGCTCTTGCCCTGGCGCCCCGGGCCGCGATACTTGCGACACTGTACAGCGCAATCCCTGCTGTCATAATCGGCTACTCTTGGTTCTTCCTGTTCGAATTTTAATTCGGGGTACCTTTCGCGTTGAACAATTGGCATCATGCACTATGTTCCGGGCAGTGAATTCGCCCGGAAATCTGTAAATGCTAAAAACAACAAAAAAATCCCATCTGCCGGCAGAACATCCACCGGTTGCTGATTCCAGGGTCGGTGTACTGCTTGTCAATCTTGGCACGCCGGATGGTTACGACAAGAAAAGCATGCGGCGTTATCTGGAAGAGTTTTTGTCCGACCCACGAGTAATCGATCTGCCACGGTGGAAATGGTACCCGGTTCTTTACGGTATTGTGCTCAATACCCGTCCGGCCAAATCCGGTGCTGCCTACAAGACCATATGGAATGAGGAACTCGACGAGTCTCCTTTGAGGACGATTACCCGGTCGCAATCAGACAAGCTCGCGAAAATGCTCAAGGCTGGTGAGACGATTGTCGTCGATTGGGCAATGCGCTATGGGCAACCATCCATTCCCGATGTTCTTGCCAGAATTAAAGCGCAGGGGTGTAACCGGATAGTGGTATTCCCACTTTACCCACAATATTGCGCTGCGACGACCGCCTCGGTGTGTGACAAGCTTTTTGAAGCGCTGTCCGACATGAGGTGGATGCCCGCAGTCAGGACTGTTCCTGCCTATCACGATCATCCGGCATATATAGAGGCACTGGCAAATTCGATTACGTCTTCGCTCTCAAAGCTTAAACAACAACCGGAAAAGATAATTGCTTCCTATCATGGTATTCCCAAGCGCTACTTTGAAAGTGGAGATCCATACCATTGCCACTGCATGAAAACGTCCAGACTTTTGCGGGAGAAGCTTGAATATGATGAGGATTACCTGATTACCACGTTCCAATCCCGCTTCGGGCCAGAAGAGTGGCTACAACCCTATACTGACGAGACTATTGCAACTCTTGCAAAAAACGGCGTTAAACGTATCGCTGTAATCACTCCGGGATTTTCGGCAGATTGTCTTGAAACACTGGAAGAGATTGCCGGTGAAGGTGGTGAAATTTTCCATGAGCATGGCGGCGAAACCTATACTTTCATCCCATGCCTCAATGACAGTCCAGGTGGAATGAAAGTAATCTCAGAAATAGTCAAACGTGAAATGTGCGGTTGGGAATAGGCTATTTCCCTGCTGTCAAAGTTTGTATTCAGTCTTCATAAATCCTATATGGAGGTTATGCAGATTCGTGTTTTTTGGAGGGGTTGATGGAATTTTTTGGATTTGACATTGCGCTGGCGGTGCTGGCTTTTGTTGTGGTCTTGGTGCTGTTTGCCGGTATCAAACAAGTGGCGCAGGGTTATAACTACACTGTAGAACGCTTTGGCAGATACACCCGTACATTAAAGCCGGGCCTTAACATCATTATTCCTTTCATTGACCGAATCGGTGCAAAGATGAACATGATGGAACAGGTGTTGGATGTGCCTACCCAGGAAGTTATTACCAAGGACAATGCGACCATCAGCGTTGACGGGGTAACTTTCTATCAGGTTCTTGAAGCATCCCGTGCAGCCTATGAGGTGCGCGGTCTGGAGAATGCGATTCTCAACCTGACCATGACCAACATTCGTACTGTGATGGGTTCGATGGACCTTGATGAATTGTTGTCCAAACGGGATGAAATCAACGAGCGGTTGTTGCGCGTGGTCGATGAAGCAGTTTCGCCATGGGGTATCAAGATTACACGTATTGAGATCAAGGACATTAATCCACCGACTGATCTGGTGGAAGCGATGGGCCGCCAGATGAAGGCTGAACGCGACAAACGTGCCAATATTCTGGACGCGGAAGGTTTTCGTGCAGCGGAAATTCTCAAAGCTGAAGGTCAGAAGCAATCTCAAATTCTGGAGGCTGAAGGTGAGAAGGAAGCTGCGTTCCGTGAGGCGGAGGCCCGCGAACGGCTGGCGGAAGCTGAAGCCAAGGCAACGACAGTTGTTTCCAATGCCATTGAAGGCGGCAGCTCACAGGCTATCAACTATTTCGTTGCCCAGAAATACGTTGAAGCGCTGGGCCAGATTGCCAGCGCCAACAATCAAAAAGTCATTTTGATGCCGCTTGAGGCAACTTCAATACTTGGATCGCTTGGCGGAATTGGCGAAATTGCCAAGGAGGCGTTTGGAGGCAGTTCCAACAAGTCTTCATCAAAAAAATCCACACCATCCGTTCCTTCATCAGATACGTGATGAGGGCAAGATTATGATGTCAGTCATTGAGTTTCTTGGTCCATGGAGTTGGGTAATATTTGGTCTGGTTCTGCTTGGCCTTGAAATCATGGCACCGGGTACATTCTTCCTCTGGTTCGGTATATCCGCAATTGTGGTTGGCGCTGTGACATTGGTTGTCGGTACTGACAATGCGGTTTGGGTTTGGCAGTTGCAATGGATAGTGTTTTTGGTGCTGACACTAGGCACGGCCATTGTCGGACGTCGGATAATGGTCAACAAGGGTTGGGATGGAAGCGACAATCCCAATTTGAACGAACGTGGTCAGCAGATGGTTGGTCGAACCGCGATACTGTCTGATGCCATCAGCGAGGGTCGCGGACGCGCCAAGATTGGCGACACTGTCTGGCAAGTTTCAGGGCCTGATCTAGCGCAGGGTTCCCGCGTCAGGGTTACCGGTCATGATGGTGGTGTTTTAATGGTGGAAGCAGCCGAGTAGCAAATTCAGGCAACGCCGATACGCAACAGATCGTGCATGTGCAGAATGCCTACCGGCTTGTTGTCCTCGGTCACAATAAGCGCTGTGATATTGAAATTATTCATTTCTGCCATGGCTGCACTTGCCAAGATATCAGGTGCAATGGTTTTTGGTTCCCTTGTCATTAATTCGTCCACAAGGAGGTCGGGAAGGTTCTTGTCAAGATTTCGGGCCAGATCACCGTCGGTAAAAATGCCCACCAGTTCATTGTCCGAATTAACTACCCCCACACAACCAAACCGTTTGCGGGAAAGTTCATCTATTGCGTCACGCAGGGATGAATTTTGGGGCACCAGCGGTACAGCATCACCATCATGCATCAGGTCACTGACGTGAACCAGACCGGCGCCAAGTGATCCGCCTGGATGAAATACACTAAAGTCGCTGGCGGAAAACCCCCGCTCCTCAAGCAGAGCTACGGCAAGGGCGTCTCCCATTGCCATTTGCATCGTGGAAGAGGTTGTGGGTGCCAAACCGTTTGGGCAGGCTTCTTTTTCCTTTGGCAGGGAGAAGCAAATATCTGCAACCTTTCCCAGAGCCGACTTTTCGTTACA
The DNA here is from genome assembly GCA_021775455.1 of Hyphomicrobiales bacterium. Taxonomy (GTDB): domain Bacteria; phylum Pseudomonadota; class Alphaproteobacteria; order Rhizobiales; family Rhizobiaceae; genus JAALLB01. The sequence goes on from JAJFHU010000021.1 coordinate 22,568, forward strand.
GGTCATGGCCAGAAGGGGAATCGAAAATCGCTTTGCATAGGCAATGACCCCCTGCAATTCGCTGGTTTCGCCCGACCAGGACAAGGCAAGGATCACATCATCGCGGGCAATCATGCCTAAATCACCATGATTTGCTTCAGCAGCATGAACGAAAAACGCCGGTGTTCCAGTAGAAGCAAGCGTTGCAGCGATCTTGGCGCCGATATGCCCGCTCTTGCCAACACCTGTAACAATCACCCGACCCTTGATTGCCTGAATGGATTCAACAGCCTTTTCAAGAGCACGTCCAAGATCAGCCTCAATAGCTTTTGCAAGTGCCTCAAGCCCAGTGATTTCAGTCCTGATTGTACGTAATGCGGTAACTGAAGCGCTCGATTTATTCATTATTCTTCCTGCATTTGGTCATTAACAGCCAGGTACGATGGAAACCATTCATTAACCACAAATGTTTACGGTTCAGCAAGTTTTGCAATGTGGTTCCGGCACGAGTGGATGAACGGTAAAATACCATCCCACGTCAAGTATTTTATGGCTACGCTGATAATTTCGGCTGGTGGTACCCTCAACACGTTCAATTCCCCACTGGCACAGGCCGTATCAAACTCTGAACCAATTCAAACAGGTGTTTTTCGCAGTACCATAGATGACAGCGAAGATGATGATGAGTTTGGTACTCAAGAGGCAGAACCACAACTGCGCGAACCCGTTGGACTAAGTGATCAGAATACAACACCTGCTGCGAGGGCAGGGGCCAGGGGTCCGGTAATCTACGGAGCGGCGGACAATGAAAGTGCCCGTTCCAATGTTGCGGCAGCACCAAATCAGACTGGAAATGATTCTACCTATGAAGAGGAACCCTTTGCACCGACCGGTTTCCGCCTTGGCACCTTCAACGGATCTGCAAGCCTTGAACAAGCAATCGGACATTCGAGCAATCTGCGTGGTGCGCCAGACGGCAACAGTGGTGCATTTACTCAAACCGATGTTGCACTTGGCCTGATCTCCGACTGGTCGCGCCACCAATTGCGTTCTAGTCTGACAGGAAGTTATCTAAAGCCGTTCGATAAAAACGAGCTTGAGGAACCAAACCTGTATGCCGATGTAGCGTTGCGTCTCGACCTTGCGGACGGTTACACTGCGACTTCGACGGCCTACTACAATTACGCCACGCAGAGCTTTACCAGTGACACCATTGTACCAGGCGCAATTGATACACCGGCAATTGAAACCTACGGTGGGAATCTTGAACTTCAGCGCGCGGACAGAAAACTGCAACTGACACTTCGCGGCAGCCTTGACCGAACCGTTTATGGTGATGCGGATTTGGGCGGTGGCGTCGTTCAGTCTCAAAGCGATCAGAACAACAATCTGTATCAGCTTACGGCCCGTGCCGGTTATGAAACTTCGCCAGCTTTCACGCCGTTTATTGAAGGAACCCTGGGATGGCAGGTGCATGACGAGGCAATTGATCGCAATGGCAATCGACGTGACAGCGAGATAGTTGAACTGCGTGGTGGTGTCGAGATCGACCTGGGTGAAAAACTTACCGGTGAATTCTCGGCGGGTTACGTTACCGAGGAATTTGATGATCCTCTGCTGGCGTCCCTTGAAGGGGTGACCCTGGATGCAGAACTGGAGTGGTCGCCGGAACGCGATACGATCATCAGATTCATTGCAGGTACTGATCTCAACGGGTCAATTTCCGCAAATGAAAACGGCTCGCTGATCTACAATGCCGGAGTTGAATTTGAGCGGCAGATAAACAGTCGCCTGGGCATCAATGGTTTTGCTACTTATACATACAACGACAACATCGATCAGGACACCACTTGGGAATTTGGGATTGGTGGTGAGTACTGGCTCAACCGCCACATGGCCATTACCAGTGATCTCGAATACCTGGTGTTTGAGAATAACATTCCGGCGGATGGCTTTGACGAGCTAAGTGCCCGGATGGGTATTCTGCTCCAGCGGTAAAGAATCCGGTTTCATCACTCGATTTACTTTTCAATCAGCCTGGAAAGTTCATTCGCAATCTCTTTCGCCAATTCCGGATCATCCATGGCAAATGCCATATTGGCCTTGATAAACCCTTCCCGCGAACCGCAATCGTACGTATTGCCAGTAAACTGATATCCGAAGAACGGTTGCGACTTTGCAAGTGTGAGCATGGAATCAGTTAACTGAATTTCATTTCCAGCCCCCGGCCCCTGTTTTTCCAATAGGCTGAATATCTCCGGTTGCAGGATGTATCGTCCATTGATGAACAGGTTTGACGGCGCAGTTCCGGGTTCGGGCTTTTCCACCATGCCGGTAATTTCAAAACCCATGTCGAGATTTTTACCACGTTCGACCACGCCATATTTGTGGGTGTCTTCCCAAGCAACTTCCTCGGTTGCGATAATATTGCCGGCGGTTTCCTGGAAAAGTTCAACCATGCCCGAAAGGCAGCCTTTGTCATCCTTCATCACCATGTCTGGGAGCAACAGGGCAAATGGTTCATTTCCAACCAGGTCGCGAGCGCACCAAACTGCGTGACCCAATCCAAGTGGCGCTTGCTGCCGGGTGAAGCTGGTAGTTCCGGCTGTCGGCTGATACTTGGCGAGCACTTCAAGCGCTTCTTTCTTGTTGCGCTTTTCCAGTGTGTCCTGAAGTTCGTACTGGAGGTCGAAATGATCTTCTATGACGCCCTTGTTTCTTCCCGTTACAAAGATGAAATGTTCAATGCCTGCCGCGCGTGCTTCGTCCACCGCATACTGGATCACAGGCTTGTCGAGTATGGTCAACATTTCCTTTGGCACCGCCTTGGTTGCCGGAAGAAATCGCGTACCCAGCCCGGCAACGGGAAACACGGCTTTTCGAACTCGATTTGTGGAGGACATTCTGACTCCTGAAATAATCGTTAATGTAAACGTTAAAATGCATTGTAAGGGTTTATTCAATCCTAAGTTTTCCACGATATGTTCAAAAAGCCGGGGGTGGCGGAACTATAGGTGAGATCATGACAGTATTGGTAACCGGCGGAGCAGGATACATTGGAAGCCATATGGTCTGGGAATTGCTGGACCATGGGAAAAAAGTGGTTGTCCTTGACGACCTATCCACCGGATTTGCATGGGCATTGCCGGAATCAGTCAAATTCATCAAAGGGGACGTCTGCGACCGGCCGCTTGTGGAAGACTTGATCAGGACTCACGGAGTTGAGGCGATTGTGCATTTCGCGGGCTCTGTCGTGGTACCTGAATCTATTGAAAATCCTCTTTGGTACTATGAAAACAATACCGCGAAGTCACGCAGTCTGGTCGAGGCTGCAATCAACACCGGTGTGAAAAAATTCATTTTCTCCTCTACAGCCGCAGTTTATGGATCACCACTAACATCGGGTCCAATCCGCGAAGATGCAATTTTAAGCCCTATGTCACCATATGGCTCATCCAAACTGATGACCGAGATCATGATACGTGACGCGGCTACCGCACATAAATTGAATTATGTAATTCTGCGATACTTCAATGTAGCTGGATGTGATCTGAAAGGACGCACCGGTCAATCCACTGAAGGTGCCACGCATCTCATCAAGGCGGCGTGTGAGGTTGCATCAGGCAAGCGCCGCTCCATGAAGGTATTCGGCACGGATTATGACACGCTTGATGGAAGCTGTGTCCGCGATTTCATTCACGTGTCAGATTTGGTCAACGCCCATTACACAGCATTGCAGTTTTTAAATGATGGCGGTCGCAAGTTTACTGCCAACTGTGGTTATAGCCGGGGCTATACGGTACTGGAAGTGATTAATGCAGTGAAGAGGGTTTCAAAGGTCGACTTTCCGGTAGTTCATACGGATCGACGCGCAGGAGATATTCCTGCACTTACTGCAAACGCGCATCGTTTAATGAATCGGTTGGACTGGAAACCCAGATATGATGACCTTGATCTCATTGTATCCAGTGCACTCGACTGGGAAAAGAAGTTGCCGAAACTTCAGAAAACCGGGTAACACTCCGGCCACAATTCTTCCGCATTACTGGACAAAACAGATGCGCAAGCCTTGCAGGACTTGTTGAGGCGAATCAGCTAGCTTCGTTTAATTGCAGTCAGTAGCCGGAGAATCTTTTGAATCGTTTCCGCAGAATTTCTATCTTCGCAATGATTGTTTCGGTGTGCCTTGTCGGTGCGAGCTTCGATGAGGCCAATGCCGATACCAAGTTTCGCAAGTGGATTTCTGACTTTTACTCGGTTGCAGCCCAATCGGGCATTTCGAAGAGTACATATAATGCGGTCTTTGCAGGTGTAACTGAACCTGATCCGGACGTGATGAAATCGGCGAACTACCAACCGGAATTTGTTTCCAAGATGTGGGATTATCTAGATGCGCGAATAACCAGCCGGTCCATTGAAACCGGCATGGAAATGAAAAAGAAATACAAAAGGTGGCTCGATATCATTGAACGCAAGTATGGCGTGGACCGTCATATCCTGCTTGCAATCTGGTCGATGGAAACGAGCTACGGGGCGGCGCTTGAAAAAGATGGTTCCCTTCGAAGTGTGGCCCGGTCATTGGCAACGCTTGCCTATGCCGATCCGAAGCGGCGCAAGTTTGCGCGAAAGCAACTTGTTGCGGCCATGAAAATTGCCCAAAACGGTGATATCAGTGCTTCGGGCCTTCGCGGATCGTGGGCGGGCGCGATGGGGCACACCCAGTTTATTCCAACCAGTTTTCTTGCCTGGGCAGTAGACATAGATGGTGATGGACGCAGGGATATCTGGAATTCAGTACCGGATGCATTGGCTTCTGCCGCCAATTTGTTGGTCAAGAATGGCTGGCGATCAGGAAAAACCTGGGGGTATGAAGTCATAGTTCCCGATAATGTGAACCCCGACAAATTCGGCTCCAAAAGCAGAAATCTGGCTGAATGGTCAAAGTTCGGAATTCGTCGTGTATCCGGAAAACGCTTTCCTCGCCCTGATGACAAGGCGAACCTGAAAGTCTTTACTGGCAGGAACGGCCCGGCATTTTTGATGTTGAAAAATTTCTTTGTCCTTAAGCGGTACAACAATGCTGACAAGTATGCCCTTGCGGTCGGGCATCTTGCTGACCGAATTCGCGGCGGTGATCCCTTTGTTCAGGATTGGCCTCGGGGCTACAAAATACTGGATGACGAGGAAAAGAAAGAATTGCAGGTTCATCTTACCCGCCTTGGACTATATGACGGTGAAATTGACGGCAACATTGGATCGGGATCGCGTGCCGCCATCAAAATCTACCAAAAACGGAATGGACTTGACGTTGATGGCTTTGCTTCAAAGAAACTATTGGCTAGTATACGCGGCAATTGAACCTGACATGCACTTAGCTGATTGAGCAGGCCTTAAAAAATGTTTCGGATTATCTTTGCAGTACTAATTGGATTTGCACTGGTCTTTGCCAGTGTGCCTTCCGTTCCGGTGCTACACGGTTTGACCGGCATCCATGAAGCCAACGCGCAGCAGTGGAAAAAGAAGCGGAAAACCTTGTTTGATCTTCTTTTCAAGCGGCGCCAGCAAAAATCCACAAACAAGAAAAAACGCAAAAAGAAAAACAGGCTTTTCAACTTCGATCCTCTAAATCCGGGCGGCAGCAGCAGAAGCACTGTTACGAGCAACGGTGGCCAAGGCTCCACGGAATCTGCTCCAAAGGTTGTGGTTGTTAAACGCGAAGACGCGCCCAAGGTTCTGGTTGTAGGCGACTTTATTGCCGGGGGAATGGCTAGTGGATTGGTGAAGCTCTACGCAGAAAATCCTGACATTGTGGTCGTCAACAAGTCGAAAGCCAATTCCGGAATTGTTCGCGACGATGTTGTGGATTGGCCAACCAGAACCAAAGAACTGATTGAAGAACTGAATCCTGTGGCCGTAATAATTTTGGTGGGAATGAATGACCGGCAGCAGATGCGTACTTCCAAAGGGCGGGTCTCAAAGCTTTCTGATGCGTGGACCGCCGGGTACAACAAGCGTGTTGAAGGAATTGCCACAGCGGTAACAAGCCAGAACTTGCCGCTGGTGTGGGTGGGCTTGCCACCTGTGCGCTCCAATGCGATGAGTTCGGATTATCTGGTATTCAATGAGATATTCCGTACCAAGACGGAAGCAGTTAGCGGCAGCTTCGTGGATGTTTGGGATGGATTTACCAACGCCGAAGGCAAGTTTGTGAGTGCCGGGCCAGATATTAAGGGTCAAATCGTACGCCTGCGTGGTTCGAAAGGGATCAACATGACCCGCGCCGGCAAGGCAAAGCTTGCCTTTTATGCAGACAAGGCGCTTCGAAGATTAGGGATAGTTCAGGATGTATACCAGTTTATATCTTCGCTGGATGTAAACGGTGTTAATACCCAGACATCCAAACCCGAGTATGATCCTGTGGGGACGGGTAAAACAGTGGTAATTCCACTCGGTGGTGCGGTTTCTGATGGTGGAATAGCGCTTGAGGGTGAAGCCAATTTTTACGATTCAGCCGGAGTGGACAAGAGCGTGAGTTACTCTTTGGTTGAGCAGGGTGTGGGAGTTGCTCCAACATCCGGCAGGATTGATGCCCAATGGGGTAAGCCAACCGAAGAGGCAGAAAAAGACAAAAAAGCTGGCTCCGACAAAAAAGCTGGCGAGAAAACATCCAGCTTGACTATTTTACCCAAGGTTACTCAGGTTGGTGTCACCGCCAACTGACTTTAGAATTCCCGGTCAACGTGGAAGGGTTGTTTCACCCATCAGGTCGAGGTCAATCGCGCGTGCGGCTTGTCTGCCCTCGCGGATGGCCCATACGACAAGTGACTGACCACGACGGCAATCGCCAGCTGAATACAACTTGTCTGTTGATGTTTTGTAGTCATGCTCGTTTGCAGCAATCGAAACATCGCCTCTTGAATTTGTTGCCAAGTCTGTTTTGAGCTCCTTGATGAACGTATCCTGGAGTGGTCCGGCAAAGCCTGTAGCAATAAAAGCGAGGTCGGCTTTCAAGATGAATTCGGTTCCCTCAATTGGTTTGCGATTGCCATCCACGCGGGCGCATTTGATCCCGGACAGGCGGCCGGATTTTCCGACGAATTCCAGGGTTGCAGCATCGAACTCACGTTTTGCACCTTCGGCTTGCGATGAAGAGGTGCGCATCTTGGTGGCCCAGTAAGGCCAAACCATCATTTTGTCCTCGCGTTCAGGAGGCATTGGCCGGATATCCATCTGGGTTACATCAACCGCACCTTGCCGGAATGAAGTTCCGATGCAATCGGATGCTGTATCGCCACCACCGACGACGATGACATTTTTCCCAGCTACCCAGATTTCCTCTGATGGCCAGCCAACGCTTTCAATTCCTTCGCCACCGACGCGGCGATTTTGCTGAACCAGGAACGGCATTGCGTAATGGACACCCTCAAAGTCCTGGCCAGGAATCTCGGGGTTGCGGGGATGTTCTGAACCTGTTGTCAAAAGCACTGCATCATGGGTATTCAACAGCTCGCATGAAGATTCGCCGACACCGATGTTTTTTCCATAATGAAAAGTGACACCTTCACCCTCCATCTGGGTCACGCGACGGTCAATCAGGTGTTTTTCCATTTTGAAATCGGGAATTCCGTAGCGCAACAAGCCACCCGCGCGGCTTTCGCGTTCATATAGGTGAACTTCGTGGCCAACGCGGGCTAGCTGTTGCGCTGCTGCCAGGCCGGCAGGGCCCGAACCAATGATCGCCACTTTCTTGCCAGTACGCGCCAGAGTTGGCCGCGGAGCAAGCATTCCCAGTTCCCAGGCCTTGTCGGCGATGGCCTGCTCAACGGTCTTTATTGCTACTGGTTCGTCTTCCAAATTAAGAGTACATGCCTCCTCACAAGGAGCGGGGCATATCCGTCCGGTAAATTCCGGGAAATTGTTGGTTGAATGTAAATTGTCTACGGCCGCTTTCCAGTCACCGGCATATATCAAATCATTCCAGTCAGGGATCTCGTTATGTACCGGACAACCAGTATCTCCATGACAGTAGGGAATTCCACAATCCATGCAGCGTGCTGCCTGCCTGGCGACCTCGCTGTCAGACATGGGGATAGTAAACTCGCGAAAATTGCGCACGCGGTCGGCCGCCGGTCGGTACTTTTGCACCTGCCGATCAATCTCCAGAAATCCGGTTACCTTACCCACTTTCGAGCCTACTCCGCTGCCATTTTCCCAAGCCGCATCTCCTCCATTTCCCGAAGGGCGCGGCTATATTCGACCGGCATCACTTTCACAAATTTCGGCCGGTATTCTTCCCAATTGTCCAAGATGGTTTTGGCGCGATCAGAACCGGTGTAATGTAAGTGATTGGTTATCAGTTGATAAAGCCGTTCATCATCGTGACGGTTCATGTCTGACGAAATATCTACGCGCCCCTTGTGCGCCAGATCACCGCCGTGGTGATGCAGCTTTTCCAGAAGATCGTCTTCATCAGGTACGGGCTCCAGCTCGACCATTGCAAGGTTGCATCGGTTTTTAAACGTGCCGCTTTCGTCAATCACGTAGGCAACACCACCGGACATTCCAGCAGCAAAATTTCGGCCGGTGTTTCCGAGGACCACCACCACACCGCCAGTCATGTATTCGCAGCCATGATCGCCAACACCTTCGACGACGGCAATGGCGCCGGAGTTTCGAACTGCGAACCGCTCTCCTGCGACACCACGGAAATAGCACTCACCGGAGATAGCACCATACAATACCGTGTTGCCGACGATGATCGAGTTTTCGGCCAAAACCCTGGAATCTTTCGATGGTCGAACCACGATCCGACCGCCGGAAAGGCTCTTTCCAACGTAATCGTTTCCGTCACCTTCCAGATCAAAGAAGATACCTTTGGACAGGAATGCTCCAAAACTTTGCCCGGCGGTACCTTTAAGTCGAACCTTGATGGTATCGTCCGGCAAGCCCTCATGGCCATGAATTTCAGCGATCTTGCCTGAAAGCATCGCACCGGCGGAACGGTCTACGTTGGATATTTCAGAATCCATTTCGACGGGTGTTCCATTTTCAAGCGCTGCCTTAGCCTGGTCGATCAGCTTGCGATCCAGAACATCTGAAATCGGGTGATTCTGGCGAATGTTCTGGTAGAGTTCGTTGCGGTTGGCTTCGGGCTTGTAAAATATGCCACTGAAATCCAGACCCTTGCCCTTCCAGTGCTCGATCAAATCAGATTTTTCAAGGAACTGACTTTCGCCAATCATGTCATTGAATTTCGTGAACCCCATTTCGGCCATGAGTTGGCGCACTTCTTCTGCGACGAAAAAGAAGAAGTTGATGACGTGCTCTGGCGTTCCGCGGAATCGCGTGCGCAGCACCGGGTCTTGGGTTGCAATACCCACGGGGCAGGTGTTCAAATGACATTTACGCATCATCAAGCAGCCGGTGGCGATCAATGGAGCTGTGGCAAAACCAAATTCATCTGCGCCCAACAGTGCACCAATGACGACATCGCGACCGGTTTTCAAGCCGCCATCTACCTGCAAACGAACCCGCGAGCGCAGTTTGTTCAGAACCAGGGTTTGCTGGGTTTCGGCAAGGCCGATTTCCCAAGGACTTCCAGCATGTTTGAGTGAGGTTAGCGGCGAAGCACCGGTCCCCCCGTCATGACCGGAAATAGTAATGTGATCAGCACGGGCCTTGGTCACACCAGCGGCTACGGTTCCAACGCCTACCTCTGAGACCAGCTTGACAGAAATGTCGGCGTGCTCGTTCACATTCTTTAAATCAAAGATCAGTTGTGCAAGATCTTCAATCGAGTAGATGTCATGATGCGGTGGCGGAGAAATCAATCCCACGCCCGGCGTGGAATGCCGTGTTTTGGCAATCACCGCGTCAACCTTGTGGCCCGGCAGTTGCCCGCCTTCGCCCGGTTTTGCACCCTGGGCGATCTTGATCTGGATCATGTCTGAATTAACCAGATAATCAGCGGTGACACCGAAGCGGCCGGAAGCTACCTGCTTGATTGCAGAGCGATCCGGGTTGGGACTGCCATCAGGAAGCGGTATGTAGCGATCTGGCTCTTCTCCACCTTCACCGGTGTTTGACTTGCCGCCAATCTGGTTCATTGCGCGGGCAAGTGTGGTGTGAGCTTCCCGGGAGATTGAGCCAAAAGACATGGCGCCGGTGGAAAATCTTCGGACGATATCAGCGGCGGGTTCAACTTGACCAATTTTGACTGGCCTTCGCCCGCCAGCTTTTGCAGACTTGATATTGAAGAGACCGCGAATTGTAGCGTGTTCAGCCGAAACCCGATTTGTGTCTTCTGAAAATTCCGAAAACTTGTCGGCGGAGTTCCCGCGTACAGCGTGTTGAAGTTTTGCAATGTTGTCCGGCGTCCAGGCGTGACTCTCACCACGCATGCGAAACGCATACTCGCCGCCAATATCCAGTGTATCAGCGAGCACCTGATCGTTGCCAAAGGCCTCCCTGTGCCGCTTCATCGTCTCAATTGCGATTTCATCAAGTCCTATTCCTTCGACCAGACTGGCAGTACCAAAGAAATACTCCCTGATAAATTCGCTCGAGAGGCCAACGGCATCAAAAATCTGTGCGCCACAATAGGATTGATAGGTTGATATCCCCATCTTGGACATAACCTTGAGGATGCCCTTGTCGATTGCCTTGATGTAACGCTGTATCAATTGTTTTGGTGTAACTTTATCAGGGAAATCACCGTTGCGGCGCATGTCCGCCAGTGTTTCAAAAGCGAGGTATGGATTGATTGCTTCTGCGCCATATCCGGCCAACGCGCAAAAGTGGTGAACTTCACGTGGTTCTCCGGTTTCGATGACCAAGCCTACGGAAGTTCTCAAACCCTTGCGGATAAGATGATGGTGAACAGCAGCTGTGGCGAGCAACGCCGGGATGGCGATGCGATCCGAAGCGACATGACGGTCAGACAAGATGATGATGTTGTAACCGCTATTTACAGCCGCTTCTGCTCTATCGCACAATTGGTTCAATGCAGATTTCATACCTTCTGAGTCACGATTTGCATTGTAAGTGATGTCAAGCGTTTCGGTCTGGAACTGGTTATCGGCCATCATGCCAATGGCGCGAATTTTTTCCAGGTCTTCGTTGGTGAGGATTGGCTGACGTACTTCCAGACGCTTCTTTGTGGCCAGGCCTTCGAGATCGAACAAATTTGGCCTCGGTCCAATCAGGGAAACGAGGCTCATTACCGATTCTTCGCGAATGGGGTCAATCGGTGGATTGGTGACCTGGGCAAAATTCTGTTTGAAGTAGGTGTAAAGAAGTTTGGATTTTGCCGAAAGAACGGAAATCGGTGTATCAGATCCCATCGAACCCAATGCCTCCTGCCCGGTGGTCGCCATGGGAGACATGAGCAGCTTTAAATCTTCCTGCGTATATCCAAATGCCTGCTGGCGATCCAGCAGTGGTGAATGGGATTCAAACGGTTGACGCATGGTAACCGGCATGTCCTCCAACACAATGCGGGTGCGTGCCAACCATTCTTGATATGGATTCTGGCTGATCAGTTCCTGTTTGACTTCTTCGTCAGATACAATGCCGCCTTTTTCAAAGTCGATAAGCAGCATCTTGCCCGGTTGTAGTCGCCACTTCTGTACAATCTTTTCCTCGGCAACCGGCAAAACACCTGCTTCGGATGCAAGCACGATCCGGTCATCGTCAGTGACGAGATACCGGGCAGGGCGTAAACCGTTTCGATCAAGCGTCGCACCAATCTGCCGGCCATCGGTGAACACCACAGCGGCAGGGCCATCCCAGGGTTCCATCAATGCTGCATGGTATTGGTAGAAGGCGCGCCGCTCTTCATCCATAAGCTTGTTTCCAGCCCAGGCTTCGGGAATCAGCATCATCACTGCATGAGCCAGCGAATATCCCCCCTGGGTCAAAAATTCGAGGGCATTGTCAAAACAAGCCGTATCGGATTGCCCCTCATAAGAGATAGGCCAAAGTTTTGAGATGTTTTCGCCAAACAGTGGCGAGGAGACAGATGCCTGGCGCGCTGCCATCCAGTTTACATTGCCCCGCAACGTATTGATTTCGCCGTTGTGGGCCACCATTCGGTAGGGATGGGCAAGTTTCCAGGATGGAAACGTGTTGGTTGAAAATCGCTGGTGAACCAGAGCGAGGGCCGATGTGAATCTCTGATCAGCCAGATCGTGGTAATAGGGTCCGAGTTGGTCCGCCAGAAACATTCCCTTATAAACAATCGTCCGGGTTGAAAGCGAAACTATGTAATAACCGTCGTCACGCCCCTCCGTTTTTGCAAAGATCTCGTTTGAGATGATTTTACGTGTGGTGTAGAGGCGGCGTTCGAATTCTGCTTCTGTTTCGGACTTCTGTTGATTGGCAATGAAGCATTGGCGGTGAATTGGTTCGGTTGCCGCGATTGCAGGGTCTTTTGAAAGATGTACATTGTTGACAGTGAGGGTACGCCAACCAAGTAGCTTCAATCCTTCCTGTTCAATATTCTTTTCGAAGATTGCTTCAATTTGATTTCGCAGTTCTTCCGACCTGGGCATGAATATCTGCGCAACCGCATACTGACCTGGCTCCGGTAGTTTGATGCCCAGAGTTTCACACTCTTCCTTGTAGAATCCATGTGGAATTTGGACGAGCAGCCCAGCACCATCTCCCATCAACGGGTCTGCGCCAACCGCACCACGATGCTCAAGGTTCTTCAGCATCGCCAATCCATCTTCAATTATGGAATGGGATTTTTCACCTTTCAAATGAGCAACGAAACCAACCCCGCATGCATCTTTCTCATTGGCAGGGTTATATAGCCCCTGCTTTGCAGGGGGGAACGCTGCGATACGATTTGCGATGTGTTTGCTTGCCGCGCTTCTCACGCTGCTTGCTCCTCGAATTTTGCCAGTTTGTTTGTGATTGGGGGGCTACAATCCAATCTGTAAAAAGGACAACATTGCTGACCTATATTTCAACATGCCAAAAAACGACGTTTTTATCAAGTGATTACGCCATGATTTTTGACTTCTGCCGTTAGCCTTTGCAGTAAGTATGCAGCAAATTTATTGGCTCATAACTCCAATTGAGGAATGTATCGACAATCAAATTTGAGGCATTGGAGTAATTATCAGTTGTTTTCATTGATTAATTTAAGCAAGGATAAGTCGAACCGACATTTTGATCGCAGGGGATACAGACATTGATTTTTGCCAGCGACAATTGGTCTGGCGCGGCACCGGAAATTGCAGCCGCTCTCGCCAATCATACGCCAGGGTTTCGAGCTGCATACGGGACCAGTGACCTTGATGCCTCCGTGGAAAAGCAGTTCTGTGACTTTTTTGAAGCTGATGTTTCGGTCTTTATGGTTGCTACCGGCACGGCAGCAAATTCACTTGCATTGGCAGCCTCCTGCAAGCCTGGCGCAATTGCGTTCTGTCACAGCGAAGCCCACATGGTTGAGGACGAATGCGGTGCGCCGGAATTCCTGTCTTCAGGGGGCCGGTTGATACGGGTGTCTGGCGAACTCGGCAAGATAAACCGGGATTCCTTGTTAATGGAAATCGCAGGGTATCCCTCCAGTTTCAATCATCGTGGCCGATCGGCAATGGTCAGTGTCACACAAATTACGGAAGTGGGTGCCAGCTATTCATGTGAAGAAATATCAACAATAGCTTCCATTGCACATGAGAATGATATGCAGGTTCACATGGATGGAGCCCGCTTTGCCAACGCACTCGCCAACCTTGGTGTTTCGCCGGCCAAAATGACCTGGAAGAGCGGTGTGGATTTATTGTCGTTTGGTGGCACCAAGAATGGTTGCTGGTGCGCTGAAACGCTAATTGTTTTCAATAAGGATTTGGCATCTGAATTACCGTTTTTACGAAAGAGAAGCGGCCACCTCTTCTCCAAGAACCGTTTTGTATCCGCCCAGTTTGAAGCCTATCTGTCAGACAACTTGTGGCTTGAACTGGCAAACCATTCGAATTCAATGGGGCAGCGCTTGCGGGACGGGGTTTGCGATGCGGGCAAAGCGCGGCTTGCGTGGGAAACACATGCGAACATGACATTCATCATAGCAAAACGATCAGTTGCAGATTCAATGATGGAACAAGGAGCCCGCTTTTATGAGATCAGGACACCGAGGAGCTTCGATGGTGTACTGGATGACGATGAAAAGATTTATCGGCTGGTTGCGAGTTTTGCCACAACGGCAGACGATGTCGATGAATTTCTGGAGCTGATACAATAAGGGCACCCCAACAGGAGTGCCCAATTTACAGCTTTTATGGTGTTTTATTTTTTTACTTTTGCTTCGATCTGATTGGTGTTTGAACCAATTTCTACCTTCCGGGGCTTCATGGCTTCCGGAATTTCCCTGGCCAGATCAATGTGCAACAGACCGTTTTCAAGAGATGCTTTGGTAATCTCTACATAATCGGCAAGCTGGAAGCGGCGTTCAAATGATCGGCCAGCTATACCACGGAACAAGACTTCGGTCTCACCATTTTCGGCTTCATCTTTTTCGCCGGTTACTGTCAGCGAGTTTTGTTTAACCTCAATGGACAGGTCCTTTTCGGCAAAACCGGCTACTGCCATGGTAATGCGGTAGGCGTCGTCGTCCGTACGCTCAATATTGTACGGTGGATAGGCCTGACCATTTTCTGGTTGGGACATGTTGTCCAACAGCGAAAACAGGCGATCAAAGCCTACAGTGGACCTGTAAAGAGGTGAATAATCAATTGTACGCATTTTTTGTCCTCCTTTGAAGCGACATTGCGTTGCCGACAAATGTCGGCATTTTTCGGTTAAACTGTATTTCAATTGACCAAATACAGCGTTTTGCGGGTCCAAACGGCCCCCGCAAGGCATATTTGGGGACTGGTTTTGGTGGATTCAAGAGGGGCAATTTCAAATTTTAATGAGTTTAAAACCCCAGATTTGGCTTGAGCCCCGCTTGCAGCTTTTGTAATTGAAATGGGTTATTCAGCCGGAAAGTTTAAATGGAACTCGTCAACACAGACTACAATCCCTGCCCGGAAGGTGCGGTTTCAGGCTTCGTGAAAACTTCCGACGGCATGGACATCCGGTATGCGCATTGGAAATCGTCAAATTATCCAGTTCATGGAACTGTACTATTGCTGCATGGACGCGCAGAGTACATTGAGAAACTTTACGAAATTGTTGGGGATCTGACCTCTAAAGGATTTGAGGTCCTGACATTCGACTGGCGCGGGCAGGGCGGGTCATCCCGGCTTCTTACGAATCCGCGACCAGGCTATATTGATGAGTTTGAACACTATTTGATGGATCTGGAAGCCGTCATGTCGAATATTGCCTTGCCTGATTGCAAGGCGCCATTTTATATCCTTGGGCATTCAACCGGGTCGTTGATCGCACTTTTGGCTGCGCCGGTATTTTCCAACCGGATCAGACGGATGGTTTTGGCTTCACCGTTGCTTGGTTTTGGTCGGTCAACAATGTCGACGGGAACAATCAAGTTCGTAAGCGGTTTGCTATGCGCTGTTGGACTCGGCCAGGTTTATATGATCGGCGGCGCAAGCCCTGATGAAGATCGCCCGTTCAATGGAAATCGGCTTACTTCAGACACAAGGCGATTTGAACGCAACAAGCGGTTTGTTGAAGAAAATAAAGACTTGTCAATTGGCGGACCTACGGCTGCATGGGTTTTTGCGGCCAGTCGGGCAATGGATCACGTGCATGATCCTGACTTTCACAACCAGATTAATATTCCCACACTTTTGATTAGTGCGGGAAATGATGAGGTCATTTCACTTGAAGCAATCGAGGAAATGGGGCGAAGGTTAAGGTCTGGCTCATCCTTGACCATTCCAGGTGCCCGGCACGAACTAATGCATGAACGCGATGTTTTCCGCGAGCAATTGTTGGCGGCGTTTTATTCATTTGTACCGGGGACGGAAGTTGTTAGCGAATAGGGTTGCAATTGCGTCCTAATTGGATGCTTCGGCGATTGTTTGTAGTATCTGTTCGTGAATTTTCCTGTTGGCCGCTGCAACAATGTTTCCTCCACCTGATGCAGATTTCCCTTGCCAGTCGGTTACGATACCGCCAGCACATTCAATGATTGGAATTAACGCCGCGATATCAAAATTGTTCAAACCCGCCTCGACAACAAGATCAACCTGGCCGGAGGCGACCAGTGCATAACCGTAACAGTCTGTTCCGTAGCGTGTGAGCAGGCATTTGTTTTCAACTGCTTGATAGCCATCTTTCAAATCTTGCGAAAATATACGCGGATCGGTTGTCAGCATGATTGCTGTGGTTAGATCTGTAGTATCGGAGGTGGAAAGTTCTCGCTTATCGTCACCTTTTGTCAAATAGCTTTTCTTGCCATTGGAATAGTAGCGTTCGCCAGTAAAAGGTTGATCCATTACGCCTGCCAGAGGTTTGCCATTTTGGTAGAGTGCGATCAGCGTTCCCCAGGTAGGCAATCCGCACACAAATGATCGGGTCCCGTCTATCGGGTCAATTATCCAGCAAAATTCTGCATCAGGATTTATGTCGTCAAACTCTTCACCAAGAATCCCGTGATCAGGAAAAGTATCTGCAATTTCCCGGCGAATTGCCAGTTCTGCTTGCTTGTCGGCTTCCGTGACCGGATCAAAGCCGGAAGCAAGTTTGTTATCTACACCAATTGATGCCCTGAAGCGCGGAATGGTTTGCTGGCTGGAAACTTCGCAAAGGTGGTGAAGAAATGATTCAATCTTGCTGGCGTTCATTGAAATATTCACTCTGCAGCAAGAGGAAAGGAGCCGGATAATTCACTCGAATCAATCTTTATCAACCGCGAAATAAAAGTGACGAGATCCCCGGCAAATCTGTCAAAATCTGAAGATGGCTCAATGGTCACTTCATCCATGTACAAAGCGCGGTTGATTTCGATCTGGATCGAGTGCAAACCACAATTCGGACGGCCATAGTGTTCAGTTATGAAGCCTCCGGCATACGGCTTGTTGATTGCAACCGAATACCCCATGTCTTGAAGAAGTACTCTGGCCTGATGGGTGATGTTGGGATTGCAGCTTGTTGCATAGCGGTCTCCAAGAACAAATTCCGGACGCCGGTTTCCCGAGAAACCGTTTGAGACAGAGGGCATGGAATGACAGTCAACCAATACGACATAACCAAATTTCAGATGCGTGCGTGCCAGCAAACTGCGCAATGCCTTGTGGTATGGCTTGTATATGTCGTCGATTCTCTTGTTTGCGTCGTTTGCGGAAATCGGATCAGTATAAATCTCTTCACCTTCGGCAACAACTCGAGGAATTGTACCGAGACCACCGGCAACCCGCGCTGAGCCGGTGTTGACATAACCCGGAAGAGGAGCATCAAACATCAGCGGATCAAGTTCGTAGGGTTCCCGGTTAACATCGATATATGCGCGAGGGTAATTTGCGACCAGTAGCGGTAGGCCAAGATCAACTGCTTGCTCAATCAGCTTGTCGACCAGAAAGTCCTCGGATTTTCGGATACTAGTAGAGGATAGTTTTGTTTGCATGAGAAATTCAGGCAAATAGGCTCTCCCGCTGTGCGGTGAGTTAAGCACAAACGGCAAGGTTTGTTGCACTGGGCTTATTATGCTGTATGGCTCTGGAATGCCCTGTATGGTAGCGTTTGTCATGCGATCCTGTATGACTGAATGACGAAAAAATGTAGTGTTACAGGGTGTTGCTGTTTTTACAAGATGTGTTGTTATTCACTCCATGTTTACCAACGCTGTGGCAGAAACGGTGTTGATTACCTCGAATTTGGAGAGTGATTCGGCAAACCATGACAAACAAGATTTTATTGGCAGAAGACGATAATGATATGCGGCGCTTTCTTGAGAAAGCGTTGGAAAAGGCCGGCTATAGCGTCATTGCCTATGATAATGGTGCCAGTGCCTATGATCGTTTGCGAGAAGAGCCATTTTCCCTTTTGCTGACGGATATTGTTATGCCGGAAATGGACGGTATTGAGCTTGCCCGACGAGCAACGGAAATTGATCCGGACATGAAAGTCATGTTCATCACGGGATTTGCGGCAGTTGCACTCAATCCCAATTCGGAAGCTCCGAAAGACGCAAAGGTCCTATCAAAGCCGTTTCATTTGCGTGATTTGGTGAACGAAGTCGAGAAACTGCTCAACGCAGCGTAACGACGAAAACGATCAACTAGATCTGCGTATTTATCCGGTTGACGCAACTTTCCCTTTGTGGTGTATGCGGTGAACCATTTTCGGGCTATTTCAACGTTCGAAACGTGGGCGATTAGCTCAGCGGGAGAGCACTACATTGACATTGTAGGGGTCACTGGTTCAATCCCAGTATCGCCCACCATTTTCTTTTATTCTTGTGCTCCTCATCCTGAGGTGTCGCAAAGCGGCCTCAAAGGACGCGACGGCAAGCCGTGGCTTTGAGCACATGACCTTCTTTTCAAATGGTTCGATTTTACCCCCATGGTGCGAGATGGGGGTAAACCCGTTTTATCCCCGAAATATGCAGGGGCAATGAGGGGTAAAAAG
>JAJFHU010000022.1 GCA_021775455.1 Hyphomicrobiales bacterium
CGCACTATTCCTTGCCCAACCAGTACATCTACCTGTCGTAGCTTCGTGACAATCTCTTCAGGTTTATGACGCTTATTAGCCATTCTCAGTCCTCCTGTTACTAACTTATAGGATGGACCAATTCACAGGGGGAGGGTCAGTGGGCCATCACATAGTCTTGCGGGACGCCAGTGCCAGTTTCATACAACATGCCAAGGCGCGCTTGCGCTTGTCCGTTTCCCTGCTTTGCTGCTCGCTGATACCATATGGCAGCCTGTCTTGGATACCTTTCCAGGCCATCCCCGGTTTCAAACATTTGCGCGAACCGCAACTGGGCAACCGGATCGCCATTTTCGGCCATCTGCTGAAGCGCTTCGATGCTTACTCCATTGTCAATCAATCCCGACTGCAACAATGCCTTGCTACCGGATTTCAGATCACTCTGTCCTGCCCGGCGATACCATTTGATGGCTTCCTCATCGCTTTGCTCAACACCAAAGCCATTGTCATACATGACGCCAAGATTGTTCATCGCAAACTTTAGCCCTTGATCGGCTGCTTTTTGATACCAGCCCACAGCCAGTTCATAGTTTTGCTCCACCCCGTGGCCCTTGGTGTACATCAGTCCGAGATTGTTCTGGGCTTTCGCGTCACCCTGTTCCGTTGCAATCTGATACCAGGCAAGTGCGGCTACAAAATCACGCGGCACGCCCCGCCCTTCATAATACATCAGGCCCATGCTCGATTGAGCCTGCACATGGCCGTTTTGGGCAGCCTTGCTATACCAGGTTGCAGCTTCAACAAAATCCTGAAGAACACCCAGACCTTTTTCATGGGCAATCGCCAAATTGAATTCAGCTTCTGCATGTCCTTGCTCTGCAGCCTTTTGAAACAATGAGACCGCTTTTTTGTTGTCCTGATCTACACCCAGACCGTAAGCGTAAAGATAGGCCAGTTTCGCCTGGGCAAATGCGTCATTTTTTTTAGCTGCCTTTGAGAACCATTTCGCTGCAGACACATGGTCCTGAGCAACGCCCACTCCCTGACCGTACATTGAGGCCAACGCTGACTGCGCAGAAACTTGACCCCTCTCGGCAAGTTTCAACAGCATGTCCACCGCCGCTTTATACTCACCCTTTTCATGATGGGCGGTCGCTTCTTCCATCGTTTGTGAATGGGTCGTGTAATTAATTATTGCCGCAAATAAGAATCCAAAAAATAACGAAAAAGAGGAACGGTGGATCATTTTCACCCTGCCAGTCATTCAATTTGCCGATTGTTCAACAGACCAAATGCGCGCCCGCTTTTGGGCCTCGGCAATCTGTTCCGGTGTCATGAGTTGTGCGAAGAGGTCACGCGCCTTGGCTGCTTCCATGTAACCATTGGCACTGGCCAGGTTGGCCCATTTATGCGCTTCCACGTAGTCCTGTTTCACGCCATCACCGCGGGCATAAATCTCGCCAATTGCATATTGCGCTGGCGCATATCCACTGCCAGCAGCCTTTGTATACAGTTCGATCGCCGAACTCATATCCTTCGAATCCCCCTCTCCTGACGCGTACAATTGCCCAAGCTTGAAAGCGGCTTCCAGGCCGCCTGCATCCGAATTCCGCTTTAAATGACGGATTGCTTCGTCATCACGCTGAAGTGCCGCCCGATAATACCATTTTGCTGACATTTCCGGGTCTGGCTCTACGCCACTTCCGGTTTCAAACATAAACCCAAACAAGATCTGTGCTTTGGCATGTTCTGCCAACGCCGCCTGCTCAATCCACTTTGCCCCTTGCACCAGATCTTTCGGGACACCCAAACCTTTGATTAGCATAAGGCCAAGTGAGAACTGTGCAGATGGCAGATTTTGTTGAGAGGCCTTTGTCAGCCATTCTTGACTTTTCGCCGGTTCTTTGGTTGTACCAGTTCCCTTGGCAAGCATTATTCCCCACTGGTACTGCGCTTCGGCGTAACCACCTTCAGCCGCCGTTCGATACCAGCTGGCAGCCTTTTGCTCATTTCTCTCGACAATCTGTCCAGCTAGATATAACGATCCAAGAAGAATCTGGGCTTTACCTAGACCCTGTTGAGCGGCCTTGCGAATCCACTCCAACGCTACTTGATCATTTTTGTCCATGCCCCGACCATGAGAATACATGAACCCGAGTTGGAATTGCGCTTCAGCGAAATTCTGAACGGCGGCTGCCCTGTAAAACTCGACTGCCCGCTTGTCATCTTTTATGACACCCTCGCCGGAAGCATAAAGCGTTCCAAGCGCAAACTGTGCTTCGGCTATTCCCTGATCTGCAGCCTTTTGAAGCCAATTGGCTCCATCTGCCTTGTTTGTCAATCCGCCTAATCCCTTGGCCAACATATAGCCGGTCATAAACTGGGCTTCCCCATTACCGTGGCCTGCCAACTTCTGCCAGAGATTGAGTGCTTTTGAGTAGTTTTCTTTCTTGAATGCTTCCCTTGCATCCTCCAGTCCGTCTGCACTGGCAGTTTCACCCAGGGCAAATATTTGAAGTATAAATACAAAAATATAGGTAAATTGTTTTATCTGTGACATACCAAGTCCTTATATTATTGAATAAACTTCAATAAGGTTTCGATGTAAACAACCAATAATCGAGTATTACTGTAATGTCATTGGTAAACGTCAATAAAATGAATTTGCGCCTGATTTTGGCAATTTGCCTAACGATTGCGATTACGGTCGTGTTTTGGACGCAATCCCGTTATCCAGCGCTCGGCGAAAAAGCCATCATGAGCGGGGCCATTCAGCTGGAAGATCCGATGAGCTTTGAGGCGTTGATCGCGGTTGAACCGCATTATTCGATTTGGAAGAAAGTCGCCTTTACCACTGTAAACTGGATCAACACCAATTTACAGGGCATGGTTTTTGGAATTTTCTTTGGCGCAGCATGTCTGACCTTGTTGCAATATATTAAACACAAAAACTTTCGAAGCAGCTTCATGAACTCCGCATTGGGTCTTGCAATCGGTGCGCCAATGGGGGTTTGTGTGAACTGCGCTGCGCCTGTTGCAAAGGGCTTGTATTCGGGCGGAGCGCGGATTGAGACGACATTGTCGGCGATGATCGCCTCACCTACTCTCAACATAATTGTGCTGACCATGATGTTTTCTTTGCTGCCATTCTACATGGCAGTGGCCAAGATCGGGCTTAGCCTGTTGGTCATACTGGTTGTGGTTCCTTTGATTTGTCGGTTCGTCCCACAAGGGCAGCACCAATTGCCGGATCAGGCGCTGGCGGCAAGCTGTCCATTGCCAGTTTCTCCGCAAACCGCCAATGGTGAGGGTCTGTTGCAAGCGATCGCCGGGGTAGCAAATGAATTTATTGCAAATCTCTGGTTTATCATTCGCATGACTGTACCACTGATGATACTTGCCGGAGCACTCGGCGCAATAGTGGCAGTATGCTTACCCCTTGAAACACTCAATAATTTCAGCTTTGGGTTCTTGGGTCTGATAGTCACAGCTATCGTTGGTGTATTCTTGCCGGTTCCAATTGCTTTTGACGTCGTAATTTCCGGTGCATTGTTAAGCGGCGGACTTCCGGTCGGCTATGTCATGGCGCTGCTGTTTACACTCGGTATATTCAGCATCTACTCTTATTTCATCATCGGTACTTCAGTTTCCTGGCGTGCAGCCTCACTTCTGGGTGGAGCGATCATCGTGTTGGGTGTTGCAGCCGGAATTGGAACGGACATCTACCACAAGTGGCAAACCCGGCGTGCTCTTGAAATCCTGAGCAATATAAATTTTGGTCTCGTTTCACAAGCTCATGCGTCAGATGCAACTATCGTTCATGAGTTCAAGGAACGAAATCATTCAATTACCATCAAGGCAATTCCGTTTAATATTCGATCTCCTGCTGGCGAAAAGCCATTTACCCGAAAGGAGGCTTGGCATCTGGGGATCGACAAACCAGTTGAATTTTCATTCAAGGACATGTGGCCGCCCTTTTGGGAAGGTCGCAGCATTTCTTCAGGCGACATAGACAAGGATGGTGATACTGATCTCGTTTTGGCTTCAACCGAAGCGGCCATTTACGTGTATTTAAACGATGGCACAGGGAACTTTGCGCAAAAAATATTTCCACTGAAAGAAATCAGATCGCTTCAGATATTCAACGCGGTGCTGGTGGACCTCAACAATGATGGCTGGCTGGATTTGTTTCTTACGACTTACCAAAGTGGCAATTATGTTCTGTGGAATTTCAATGGCAGCTTTGATGCAAAATATATAACCGGAGCAGAAAATCGTTCCGATGCAACGCTCACACTTGCAGCCGCATTTGGGGATATAAACCGCGACGGGTTTCTCGATGCAGCTTTGGGAAATTGGACAGCGGGCTGGTACCGGCGTGTACCGGGGGAAGAATCCCGAAACCGGGTTGTTTTGAATGACGACGGCAGGTTTTCGGGTTTGCAGTTTTTTGACTTGCCGGGCATGCCGGGCGAAACCTTGAGTGTGCTTCTGAGTGACTTGAACCGCGATGGCTGGCTCGACCTTTTGGTCGGGAATGATTTTGAACAACCCGATATATTCTACATCGCGGATGAGTCAGGACGATTCAAACAGGTGTTGAACAAGGATCAAATCATTCCCCTGACAACCACAACCACAATGAGCATCAAAAGTGCAGACCTCACAAACGATGGCAAATCTGAGATCTACATCGCGCAGATCGCCGGGCGGTCTTCCGGCATCTCCAAAAGGTTGAAAATGCAGGCAATCGGGAAATATTGCATGGGGATCAAGCGCTCCGGGGATCGTGAAATTTGTCAGAAGAACATGGACATTAAAAACTGGTACAAAGCCGGCAACCAGTTTGACCCAACCTTTGCCCACAAATGCTTGGCACTGGATGAACCCTATCAGACCGAATGCAAGGCGATGCTAACCAAAGACCTTGCAATTCAAAATGACGATCCTGCGATTTGTGATTTCATCAAGGCCGACCAAAAAACCATTCAAAGTTTCTGCAAGCTGCATTTTCTTCCGGTTCGAAAACCGGCACTGGATGAATATCTCAAGAATATTCCGCAGATTAAACGCCGGAATGTGCTTTTGGCAGAGACCGAAAACGGTGCCTATCAGGAACAGGCAATCAAGAGCGGACTGGATGTTGGTGGTTGGAGTTGGGACGTAAAGATTGCTGATTTTGACAATGATGAATGGCAAGATGTTTACATCGTTAACGGCACCTGGGTTCCCAATGAAGTAACGCCTTCCAACCTCTATTTTTCAAATTTGGCCAACGGTAATTTTGAGGAGCGCTCCGGACCTTTTGGTTTGGAAGACTATTTGATAACCGCAGCTGCTACAGTATTTGATCTGGAGGATGACGGGGATCTTGATCTCGTGACGGTTCCCGTCAACGGTCCCGTAGTTGCATTCATCAACAACAGTCAGACTGGAAATTCCATACAGTTCAAGATTCGCGATTTCATCGGAAATCGCTATGGCGTCGGCACCCGCCTGGAAATCTCCTATGGTCAGAATGGCAGCTTTACACAGTCACGAGAAATCCAGGTTGGCGGTGGCTTCATGTCATTTGACGATTCCACACTGCACTATGGGCTGGGTGAACATGAACAAATCACCAGGGTGGTCGTGCACTGGTCAACAGGAGAAACAACAGATATTGACGGACTATTTGAAACCGGCAACCAATATTTGATTGAACGGCTAAACTCCACAATCCGCGAATGAAGTAATTGCATCAGTGGGTTTTTGGTTGCGGGGCAGGATTTGGCTTAACTTGACCCACGTTGGCAGACGAGTTTCAAGGGTAGTGTGTTGGATCAGATAACGGGTGCCTGAATTGATGAGAATTTTTGAAGACTGCTGGTACGCCTGAACTTCAGCATGATCCGTTCTCGTCGGCAAAATGGCTGATGTGAATTCCCGGCACGATTGTCTTTTTTGCCGCCGACATTTTGGCACAATGAAAGCTCAAGATCTTTCTGTGCGGCATCCCACGACAGTAATTTGTTCGTAACGATAATCTCGGGATGGCCGAAGGGGTAATTCATCGAAAAATGCCGCGAGGACGCGCCTACCGTTTCAAGTCGGTTTCCTCTGACAATACCCTCTTTATCTCCAACAACATCTTATAAATCGCACAACATACAAGCATAACATGTGCAACGCGACGAACATTTGGATAGCGGCATGCCGACATGCCTATAACTGGTTAGCCTGGAATTTTGCAACAGAACTGCGATTACGTAACCATTCGATCTGGCATAACAATCATGATTAACAGTTCGTATCCAATTTTTACCAGATATTGTAACTAAGAATCTAGGTCTAAACCCCTGAAAGAAAAACTCAAGGATTGGTGAAATTCGTTTGCCATTATGTGCTCAATGGAGAGCATTATGACAGCGACAAATATCATTACATCAATAATTTCCAAGCAACTCGGGCTAGCGCTGTCTGTAGCATTAATATGCATGACAAGTACGTCAACAATGGCCTCTTCTTCTGTTGAATTTACCGGAGTTGTAGAAGACCGGAACGTAAATCAGCTGAAAACCGTTTACACGTTCATCGATCAGGCCGGGATCGAAGTATTTCCCAGTAACCGGTTGAATCATGCAGCTAAAGTGTCCGTGAACGTTACTGATGAAAGTGGAAATCCAGTTGCTGCGCAAATCTTGCCGCGGTCACAAAACCTCGGTGCAGGCGAACGGGGGAAGTTCACTGTAATTGTTGATATGAGTGGCAATTCAAGCCGGCTGCTTAGAATATGTCCTCTTTCAGATACATTTACCAAAACTGATAGGTGTTCGACCTATTTGGCAGAAAAGATAGACTACTAATACTAGAGGCAGATAATTATGAGTATTGGAGTGGCAACGAAGAGCGAATTTGACGAAGATCTGGCACTTGAACGGCGTGGCGGTGTTCGCAAAGACTGCGCGATTGAAGCAAAAATTCAAGTGGGCTCAATGGAATTGAGCAACTGCATTATCAAGAACATATCCAAGAGTGGTGCGTTGATTGCATTGCCAACCGAAGAAATCCTTCCATCCATATGCGAAATTGTCGATATCAAAACCAAAGAGCCCGTAACTGTACAGCAGGTTTGGAGGCGTGATGGGGAAATGGGAGTGTGCTTCGTACGATAGAAATCTAACGTGCCTGAGTAGAGAGTTAACCGCAATGTGAAATTGCATGGCGCTACTCATCGGCCAGACCGGAAGGAACTCCCTTCCGGTCTCCTGTCTTTAACTGAATAATTAATTCAAAATTAACCATAAAAATAGATGGTAAACCTGCAATCTACACAGTCGAATACAGCACTTGAACACATATTGGTGGATCAATTCCGGCGAATCGACTCCAGGTAGATTACAATTAAACAGGGTAGGCGATGATTTTTTCCAATCTTGAAATTCCTGAGTCTACTGCAACGTCAGCAGAAGCGCTTCAAGAAGAACGCCGTGTAATTTTGAAATCCAGCAGATTGCACTGGTTTCACTGGGCGGTGGTTCTGTTATCTTTGGTACTCACATTTCTTGCATGGCAGTTTTCCAAACAGCAGGTGGAAAAGAACGTAAACGAGCAGTTTTTGCGGGCCAGCAAGCAGGTAGTGGAACTTGTTCAGGAACGTATGAAAAAGTATGAGGATGGGTTGTGGGGTGGGGTAGCTGCGATACAATCCCAGGGCGGTGACATCGGTTATCTGAATTGGCGTAAATTTGCCGACAGTTTGCGGATTGACGAGAAGTATCCTGGCATAAACGGCATCGGTGTAATTCACCACTTGCAAAGATCCGAAGTAGGAGAATATTTGTATCGACAGCGAATATTGCGCCCGGATTTTAAAATTCATCCTGAGCATGATTTGGAAGAACTTTTCCCAATTACCTACATTGAACCATCTGTAACAAACGCAAAGGCAATAGGATTGGATATTGCCCATGAAAGTAACAGATACCAGGCCGCCGACAAAGCCCGCGTATCTGGTCTCGCGCAAATTACCGGACCAATTGTATTGGTACAAGATGAAGGGAGTACACCCGGATTTCTGTTTTACGCACCGTTTTATGCAGGGGGCGTACAACCCTCTTTGCATGCCCGCAAAAAGAATTTTACTGGCTTGGTGTACGCACCCTTTGTATTTCACAAATTGATGGAGGGCGTTCTTGACAAGGATCGGCGTCAAGTCAGATTCAGTGTCAAAGATGGTGACGATCTCTTGTACGATGAAAATTTGTCAGATTCCCAGGAGTTTGACGATAAGCCAAGTTTTTCCAGGGAGATATCGATAGACCTTTACGGCAGAACCTGGACGTTCGCAATCCAGACAACCAAATCCTTCAGAGCTGACAATCACAGTGACCAACCCACAATTGTACTAAGCGGCGGCATACTTATAGACGTATTGTTGCTTACTCTCTTTATCTTTCTTTCAAAAGCCAATCGCCGTGCAGTGAGCCTTGTTGATAAAACGAGTGATGAATATCAGCGGCGAACCAATGAACTGAAAACGAGTGAAAGCAGACTGGAAAAATTGGTTGAAAATTACAAGAATGCCAAGGAGGAATCAGAAGCAGCACTAAGAGAGCTAAGATACTATATGCTCACTCTTGATAAGCACGCAATTGTTGCGGTTACTGATACAGCCGGGAACATAAACTTTGCAAACGATAAATTTTGCGAAATTTCCCAATATGGCCGCGAAGAATTGATGGGCTCCAATCATCGCTTGGTTAATTCCGGACATCATTCAAAGAGTATGTTCGAGGACATGTACAAGGTTATAGTCAATGGCGAGACGTGGCGCGGCGAAATAAAAAACAAGGCCAAGGATGGATCCTGTTATTGGCTCGATACGACAATTGCTCCGTTCAAGAATTCGAAGGATATTGTTGTCAAATATGTCGCGATACAAACTGACATAACCGACCTAAAGAACATGGAAGAGAAGCTAGCGAAATCAGTTACTGATTTGCAAACGGCAAATGGTGAATTAAAGCGATTTGCCTTTGTGGCTTCGCATGATCTTCAGGAGCCATTGAGAAAACTGCAACAGTTTTCATCCTACCTGATTAAAGATTGTGCGGATGAGGTTTCCGGTGATGGAAAATATTTTATTGACGTTATCCAAAAATCGAGTTCGCGAATGAGCTCCCTCATCAAGGACCTTCTTGTGTATTCGCGAGTAAACAATCAAGAGCTGGATTTTACCCAAATTGATACAAACACGGTCTTGAGAGACATAATTTCAGAATTTGACTCCGCAATCCATGAAACCGAGACTCAGTTTGTTTTGCACGATTTACCCATGATACTCGCTGACCAAACTGGTGTTGAGCACTTGCTTCGCAATCTTGTGGGAAATGCAATCAAGTATCACAAAGAAGGTGTGAGACCCGTTATCGAAATCTACTGTAAAAAATCTGATTTTACGGGATTGTTTGAATTGGTAGTGGCTGACAACGGAATTGGGATTGACCCTCAGTACAGCGAATACATTTTCGAACCTTTCAGGCGGCTCCACAACAAAGACGAATTTGAGGGTTCAGGTATCGGGCTCGCCGTTTGCAAAGCAATATGCGTGCGACATGGATGGAAATTGAGTTTATCAAGCAAATCCGGTGCAGGTGCAAAATTTACCATTGAAATGCAGAACAATTCCATAGCAGAAATGACCCGAAAGGCCGGGTAATTTTGCGAACTCTTGTTTATGAAAAATTTTTATTGTGTTTAATCTTTTTCAACACAATTAAACAATTATAATTGGATAACCGACTGTAGTATGGACATATTAACGCAATTGGTTTCAATATTTTTGGAATAGGAAGCACAACCGAATTTAGCAGAAAGATTGTACCATGTGTTCAGGATTTAAACTATGAAAATGGAACGCACATTAATTTTGATGATTGATGATGATCGGGATGATATATATTCGACTAGACGGTTGTTGTCTGAGCACAAGATTTCAAACAATTTCCTGTCTGAAATTGATCCAAGGAAAATCATATCCAAATTGGACTCAATGAATTCTTTTGTAGAAAACAAGTTAAATATTGTCATCTTGCTTGATATTAACATGCCTAATCTGGATGGAAAAAGCATTCTCAGGTTGTTAAAAACAAATGAAAACTACAAGCACATCCCGGTAGTTATGTTGTGTACTTCAGACAATCCAGACGACATTGAGGAATCATACGCACTGGGTGCCAGCGGCTATCTGGTCAAACCGATTGTGCCTGAAGAAATGTTGCGTGCGCTTAATACCCACGGAAGTCATAAAATAGAACTGACCCTTTGAGCGTTGGTCGTTCTACTGACATAACCAGCAATCGAAGCATTCAGAGTTTAATTATTGAGTTAATTGATCTGACTCAATCAGATTTTGATAAATACACTCGGCAACAGCGTGAGTTTTGTTTACGCAGTTCAATTTCTTGATGGCAAAGGAAATGTACTTATTTACGGTATTCTCTGAAATATCCAATATCGTACCAATCTCAAAGCTGGTTTTACCTCGTGCTGACCATTTGAGGCATTCCAGCTCACGATCAGATAATTGACTTTTCCTGAAATTCAACGGCTCTTCTATCTCAGCGAACCGATCATTCACACAAGTTGCGAAATAAAATGCTTCCAGCAATTCGTGCCGTTCAAGTGGTGCCCTGTTACCTGAGAAAGATACAATTATTCTTCTTCCTGAACTATCGGATACGGGAATATGAACACCATTGTAATGTCCGAAACCCTGAAACAATTCTTTTGCAAGATTCGCAGTTTCGTTCGAACGGTTTTCTGCAATTGATTCAAAATTCCAAAAATAAGGGGTGCTTGATTTGCGCACCTTTGAATACGCTAAGCTGGATACCATCAAGCCCAACTCATCATATTCATTAATCAATTCCGGAGGCCACGAGGATATGATTATCAAATCTCTTAGATATTTGTCGTCATCACCAGGGAATTTTCTTACGATGAAGTCGGTAAAGCCAAACGTTTTGGTAAAGTCCTTAAACAACTTGAAAATATCAAACGACGTATTGCAATACTTGATTGTCTCGGAAAATATATTCCCGCTAAAATCTGTATTTTTAACATTTTCCAATTG
Source organism: Hyphomicrobiales bacterium (assembly GCA_021775455.1). GTDB lineage: Bacteria > Pseudomonadota > Alphaproteobacteria > Rhizobiales > Rhizobiaceae > JAALLB01. The sequence goes on from JAJFHU010000022.1 coordinate 11,096, forward strand.
CAATGGATCTGACCAATCGGCTGGAGCGGATGTAAGACCTAGCTGAATCACTGGTATAAATATATAATATGTAAATAATATTTTCAAATTTGGAAATTGTAATTTTATCAATTTATAGAATTAACAAAATTATAACTTTAACATTCGTCACCTTTGTTGGCACGGAATAGAGCGACCCATATGTTGTTTCTGCACGTCAAATTTGTCACGCACCTGATCAATCCACTTGCAACGGCGTAAGGGGCTTGGCAGTTTCCCGCGCAGCTTCAGTCACTATTTGTTTGTCCAAAGTCAGATCAGGTAATTCTGAGAACGCGCGGCGCAGTTAGCTTCCAGTATGACGAGAGCTGGCTTGTTAATGAACACGCTTACCAAGTTTTTCTGTCATTGCCATTGCGGGAGGATGCCTATCGCGGCGCACCAGTTGTCGCTGTATTTGAAAATCTCCTGCCAGACTCAGAAGAGTTAATCAGGCGCGTCGCCGAGCCTGTCGATCATGAGCAAATAGAAAACATCCTGAACAATTTGGCCCACGCACCCTTTGGCCTTGCTGAGGATGACGATTTCAGAATTTCAGTTGCAGGGGCCGCCCTACTCCTTCACGACAGCAAGTGGTTAAAACCGCTTGGCGCAACACTAACGGCACATGTTTTGAAAACACAAATCGTTGTATTGCCCGAAGGCATCGACCTGACAAACGGCGTCGAAAATGAATATGACTGTCTGAAATTAATGGCTGGTTTTGGCTTGTTACTAAAAGGCAGCGACACACCGGAAGAAGATCAACTGGCGTTCCTTAAAACGCAAATCCTGTTTTGGCTCATTGGAGCGCCCGATGGACATGCCAAAAATTTCAACGTGTTCCTGATACCCTGGTGGTGGTTTCTCTATGACACTGCTTTATGACGTACTCACTGCGCAACCCAGCTTGGACAATCGTCAGATTAGGCGCAACCAGATGAAGCTGCCATGTGTGTTGGCAAGAGCCTCCATAATCGCGTCCACGAAATCCACGTCCGGCATTTCATCGAAACTGGAAAATCAGCCGGATTGCCTCCGGCACTGATAACGCAAGCTATTGATGAGATTGCTGATGCACACTTGAAAATCAACTATGTTAATAACACATTGTTTTTAATAATTTTTTTGGTTGCGGGGGCTCGCAACCGCCGATGGTTGTATTTGAATTTTGCACTACTTTAATCTTGCACAGTATAACAGTATAGCAAAAAATTTAACCCCCTAATTGAGCAAACCAGACATCTCGATTAGGCTAGAATATGTACGCTCTGTGTTTCCACCTCAACCGACGGATGCAACACATTGATTAAATCTTTCTGCTAGTGTTTCAAATTGTAAGTTCTCTCTGCGGTAGGAGAAACTAAATAAGGTAGCAGACATACAAAAATCCATGGCAAGTTTAGTTTTCTATCCCTACACTAGATGACGAAGATTCAATCTAATCCAACGAAGATACAACTAATTTTGCCCAGAAGTTTCTGTTTCCTACTAGAATGGTTGTTCCCGTTCCTGACCCATCAGAGTGGGTACTTTAGAAACTGGTTTACACGTCTATTTTTGACCGGGCTTTTACTTAAGCTCATTGCCCTTGGCTACATGTTTGGAATGCCTCTTAGTGGTGATGAATTGGGTTACAACAAGAGCGCATCATCCATTGGTCATTACTTATCATATAGAGGTGTGACATTCGAAGAAACTATCCGCACAGTTGTCGGCCTAGGGCGTTTCATGCCTGGAATGCCAATAATCTTATCGCCCCTTTATGCCTTTTTTGGAAATCCAGACTTAATACATATCAGGTTATATGCAGCGACTTTCTCTTTCCTAGTCTGGCTGTGGATGATACGCGATGTCGGAAAACACTTTGGCTCTGATTTTGCACTGATACTACTAATATTTCCGACACTGAGCATTACATGGCAGTTGTTTGGAAACGCGATTTGGGGAGATGTATCTGCCGGAATGATAATGGCGGCGGTTCTGGCTCGAGGCTTCAGTATTTCACGAAAAATTATACGTCACGAACCTTTGCCATGGGTTGCAATCTTCCAGTTGGAATTACTTTTAGTGTTTATGGTGTACCTGCGCGGTCCATTGTTTTTGGTGGTATTGGCACTTCATGCTTTTATTATATCATTGATAATCATTGACCGTAGCCGAAATTGGCTGACGTCTTATATACCTCGTTTCGTAGCTGGTTTCTTACTCGTTGCTGTGATGATTGCACCATGGAGCTTGACGGCAACTTCCCAGCTTAATGCCCCGGTTTTGCTGACAACTACTTTACCCATATCATTTGCCGTCACATTCGGCGATAGATCAAAAATTTGTTTCGGTGAATGTCCAGAGATTGAAAACAAATCTATTTGGTATGAGGCCACGCGTTTTTCCCAGTTTCATGCCGCAAGGACAGGTTCAAACGAATATGAGGTGCAGCGGCGAATGGCAAAACTGACATTGGAGAATTTAAAGCTGCGGCAATACCTTACTATGGTAAGCAAAAATTTTCAGAATTATGTTCTTACACCACATGGCTTTAACCGCCGTTTTATATACTTGAACGAACTTGTTCCCGTCAATCTACGCCTCTACGTTCAAACAGTTTTTCAATATTTGGGAAATTCAATCTATTTCGTATTTTTTACAGGGTGGATGGCGGCAAATTTGATATTGATCCGCAACAATGTTTTAGAACAAATTGCCAGCCTGATGATTAAGATGTTTACTCTTTGCCTCTTCCTTCAACCGTTTATACACGTCAGTCATCCTCGATACTGGGTCACATTTGCACCGTTGATGGCAATCGGTACAATGTATCTTGTAAGTATAATTAGATCCGAGATTTGGAAAGAACCCGTCACCAATGAACAATTGTTGATAAATGATCCCAAATCACGAAAAACAGATATTATTCAGCCGCTGTACGTGTTTCAATTATTGTACGTATTGGGCTTTGTTTCGATAGCAGTAGCAATTTTTCTGGCTTAATGAAGACAAAATGATTCTATTTTTATGAAGTTTATTGTAACAATGTTTAACAGCTTTAGTTATTGAGTTTTGCAAACTTGCACTAGCCGTGTGGTAATGGAGGGAATCCTTATTGAATTGATGATGACTTAAAAGTACGTGGAGATGGGGGCGAGATCTAGGATAATGAAAAACTCTTGGTATAAACATCTGAACAATTTGCGACCTCATAATAAGGTAAAAGATGAACGGGGGTTCATAATATTCTCACAGCAAAGATCAGGCACCCATTTTTTGGCAAGCTTGCTCAATTCGCATGATAAAATTCGAGCAATGGGTGAATGTTTTAGAGTTGGCTTTGGGAGTGATATCAGCTTCAGAGAGTTCATGGTCAATCATATCAAGACCCGGAAAATTGAAACCTGGGACGACATTTATTGGGTGCCGTGGTTGAAATTTATGGAAAATTCTCGTTCTGGACTGGCTGCTGATTCAAAAACTGGTTTCATACTAATGTACAATCAGTTGCAATTGACGCCCCCATTCTTTTCCAGACGACTACTTAGTCAATATAGAATTATCCATTTGCATAGGGAAAATCATCTTCGACGACATGTTTCGGATCAGATCAACAGGTTAACAGGCTACGCAACCACAAAAACCAAAGCCAAACTGAACAGAATTTCATTGCAAACGGACAATCTAATCGAAGAATTGAACTGTTCAGTGCAAAATGTTGATCGGATTCGAACAGACATCAAACCAAAAGCGCATATCGAAGTTTGTTATGAAAACCTGATCGAAAATACACAAACCGAATCAAACAAGATAGTTCAATTCCTTGGTCTAAAACCGACAATTTTTTCAACAAATCTCAAGATAACCAATCCATTTCCATTAAGTGAAATTCTCATTAATTTTTACGAGGTTGAAACTAAGCTGAAAGGGTCTTCGTTCGAGAAGTACCTTTATTCTTAAAGAGCTATCAATCTTGGTGCTTCGAATGAATATCCTATCCTATTGCAAGTCTTTGGAGTTGACTGCAAAATTCAAGTGAAAATCCGGAACGCAAACGAGTGTCAACTAGCTCATCAGGATAGTTCTTGATCATTTCTGTGTACTGAGTGCTGTAACCATCGCGAATAATCTTTTGTGTCTTCGCATGCTGTATGACATCTTCAATTTTTGCCAGATCGACGTCGTACGCATGAAACCCGAGAAACCTTACGAGGCTTTCGATTGGTGCAGCTACGATATCTTCGTAATATAAAATCAGGGACTCAGGAAACATCCTAATTAGCTGGCGTTCTTGCGCTGATATGCGGTGAACCCATTCAGTTGGCTCAATTTGATTAGGTGAAACACGCTTTATTTCTTGCTCGTTTACTACGTGCCAGAGACCAGTCGCCTGAGCGTTTGAGAACGATAATGCCTGTGCAAAGATATCTCGGCGTAGAATAATCGAAGGCTTCTGCCCATTTGATAGAACAGGGAGATACTTTTTCAAAGATTTGTAGCGGGGCAAGTTGAGTTGAAAATACCAACGACCGTTGCGCGCTCGTTCCTGGATCACTTTTTCAAGGGCGCTTATAGAAACTAGTGCTGGAGTCTTGGCCATATCGTTAAGAGGTTCCCCACCATCACCAAAGCCCAATGCACGACACATAGATGCAAGATATGTCGAGCCGCAACGCCCTGTAATTACCGAGTAACAAATTTCAGTTAACTCATATACGGCACATAATCTATGCCATTCTTCTTTGGTAATGCCCTTTGACAAATTGTCATCTCGAGTCATGCATTTCCTCAAGTCCAATGTGGTAAAACACTGAGATTAAGTCGAAAATTTTGCGAGGTTCAATCTTAAACGCGCAAACCATCCATAATTTATCCTTAAACATTTATCGCTCCAAGTTTGTGTAGCGTGTAAGTTTCAGTTAGGACTTAAACTTCGGATTAGTGGATTGAACCATTTTATATATATCGTCGAAACTCACGCGACAGCCGGCAGTGCACAGCAAGTTGCCAAGCTAACCGCGTATCTCATAGCCTTCATTTTCGATTACCAAACCGAATAGGCGTTCAAATATGTGTGCTGTGTTTTGGTAATCTTTTGTAGACATTTTTTCGGACTCAAAATCCTTTGGCTTCAAATGCAACCCTTTGAGGCGCTCAAATGGGTATGCTCTCGCCAAGAAAATGGACCCTCCTACATACCGATTACCATTCTCCACCCCACACATGTCCTTCCAATATGCCAGTGAGTATGTTGCTTCCTCGTTATTTTTCTTTGTAGAGAAAATGTACTTTGCAGCCGCTATGCAACCTAAATTTTTATCCTCAGAAAAGCGATTGAGGTTATTCTTGAAGGTCTTCTTGGAACCGACGACCGCTTCTACTAATTCATCCCTCCACCGAAAGCCCGGTACATTGATTCCATATACTTCATCCTGTCCTTTTTCCCGTGAATTTTTCGTGTGAATTTTCAAAATGTAGTCAAAATGTGCAAGTCGCACTTGTTTAAGAACCTCCAAAAAAGGATATGCGTCATAGCCTACGTTAGGAACGGTCAAAAATTTCACATTCTGAAAAGACGTTTTTATTTGCTTTTCGACTTTCTTGTTCCGCTCAGCAAGAGTTACGTATAATTCAAACTCGCATTCCGAAATATTTTTCAATTTGTTGACCATAAATTCTAGTTGATCCAAATAATACAAATGCAAATGGATTAACAAACGAGGTTTCTCCAATGACCATTCGAAACTATCTTCATGCTTCAGAATTTGTGCTAATTCATTGCTCTTTTTCATGACATCGGATTTGATTTCACCTAAGAATGGAGAGGCGTAGGCATACTTCCAAAAATGTTCAGCGAGCTTCCATCCCAGCTGATACTGGGGTTTGTCTTTCCCTGCATAGTGTATGATTTTTGGTTCAACCCTTCCCCGTGCATAATCAAAAAAAACTTCATCAGGAATTGAACATCGTAAATAGGAATATTGTTGCAAATACCAAACATGGTTCCAAGTTGTAGAAAAGAAACATACATCTCCATAGAAAATTCGGTTAAAAATACATTGATCAAAAAATATGGGCTCCCTAATTTCTTTCAACGCGTCTAACATCAGTTTTCGCATATTCATTCGGTCAAGCTTTTTCATGTCCAGTAAGAGGACGCCTGCCTGAAAGTATTGGCTGTAATCCATGACACCAAGTTCATTGAACAGATAGTCGTCAAATCGTCTTTGCTTGATAATCTTTTTACTAAAAGCAGCATGAACATTGGCTACGTTTACGCTCGCACCGATTGCATGTCCTTTAAGATCGATGTTGTGTAGGTGCCGAATGTCATCCAATATTACAATATCGGAGTCCAAATAGAGACATCTCTCATACCCAATTAAGATATCAGCAATGAAACATTTGGTGTATGTTTCAACCGGAACATAGCCCTCTACATGAAATATCTTGTTTGGTAATGAATCGAGAAGATATGTTGTATCATATAATCTTATCGACACATTATCAGCGCCATCTGCCAAAGTGCATAGTTTTTTTAATTTGCTACCTATTTCATTTGAAAGAACGATAATGTCATAGTTGTAGTTTTCATCGGCGTTCTCAATCAGAGAATAAATGGCGACGCCCAAGAACGGAATGTATTGCTCATTTGTAGAAAATACAGCAGCTATGTTTTTGGACTGGAACGCCGGAGAGAGTGCCATTTTCGTCAGAGCGCTATCTTTTACCCGAACTAGTCCGTGTTCAACAACCCAAAAATCCTTATAATTTACCCTACAATTTGCGATTGTATGGTCTTTGAATTGAATGCCATTATTCCACAAAATGTATGGCATTGAAACCTGATCACGCGAAGAAAACTTTTCGTACACATCCCACCACTCCTGCATTAAGACCAAAACTTTTTTCTCATGATGCTTCCGGTAAATCAGATTATTTTCACTTAGGCCATATTCTTTTGGGAATTCGGCTTCCTTCAAAAAATCCTTTTGGGAAATTAGTAGCTTTTTGTCTTTATTGCTAATCCGCTTACTAATTTGCAACGCCTCTATTTCATCATATACACAATTTCTACAAAAATGCTGCGGTAACAGGAATGGTTGCTGACGTTTTTCAATTTCTTTGAAAATATAATCAGAAATTATGTTAATGTTTCCATCAACATATATACTCTCATCATAATTTGGAAAAAGAATATGAGGATGCATCTTGTGCCATCGGTTATTTTGGGCAGATGCCAATTGGCTGGATTCTGTTGGACGAATTTCCCAAACACCTATTTTTTCTTTGGACACAAGATCCGAATTATCCGTAAAACATATATAATCCCAATCGTTGTTAATAAAATAGGGCTGCATGAGGTCATCATAATTATTAAGAATGCATGTATATACTACTTTGGAACGAATCTTTTCTTTATTTTGATTAAAATATTGTAAAATTTTATTGGATTCAGGTATCCAGATATTTTCATAAAATTGATACCCATCAAATCTCATTTCGTTTAAAAAATACTGTATTTTGTTACAACCAATATCCGCCTGATTAACTCTAATCGGAAGTGAATCCGAAGGTTCATGATTTTGCTTCCACCCTTCAGTCAAATAATAATCTAATGGCTGGATATATTCTCCTTTGCCGATAGATTTTTTGAAATTTGTGTATTCTGTGTAGTAACGTGATAGATACCATTTTTCGTCCCATAAGCCGGAATTCAAGATGTCTTGTCGCATTAAGTTGTACTCAGCAACGAATTGTCTTTGCCCACAAAAGGAATTTTCTTCGAATTTGGAACTAGAATTGCCAATTGCCGGTTGTTCCGTCATCGCCAATTGGTAGCGCAACTTTACGCCATCCAGGCCCTCAGTATACAACACTCGAATTGCTTTTATTACCGAGGGAAAAACTCCACCGCCAAACCTGACAATTTTTCTTGCTATGTTGTAGTAAGCCAAAACATTATGCAGCGGGTTTGATAAGCGTCGCTGTTTCATTTCAGGTTATTCCCAAGCCAATTAGTTGTTCCCTTGGTTGAACCAGTCACATAGGGTAATCATTGTGAAGCATACTTGTAATCAGTTATTTCACGAGACCATCCATGTACAACCTCGTTTACCGATAATAATTTTCGCCCGGAAATCAAACAGCTAACTGAAATTAGCCGCTCCAACGCATGCGCCAATGTACCGTCAGTTTGACCACATTCCTCCGGGAAATCAAAATCATTAAGTTTCAGCTTCAAAAGAGGCATTAATGCTTCAGTATGTGCAAAAAACATGGTCCCAGCGATGAAGCTAAGATCCAAGAGGCTCTCTTCAGAAAAATCAAGGCCCATGCTACCCGATAGTTCGAGAATATTTTCCTTGTTACTTCCATAATAATGTTTCATGGAAACGATATGATTATCCGGCCCAACAAGTCCAACATCACTGTTTTTTTGCAAGCTTTGTACAACTGTTTGACAAGTGTCAGAATCCAGAAGCTGCCCGAAAATCTCGTTGCGCCAATCCGCACCATCCATTCTGTGCAGTGATTTTTTTGTGTGTACCTTCAAAATCAGCTTGTGGCCGTTGCCGTGCGCCCTGCGCAACAGCTTTAAAAAAGGGAGCACATCGCGCCCCCTATTTTCATGGACAAGCAAGTCGTATTCTTCACCGCAATTGTGTAACATTGTCTCTACCACTCCTACGGCGTGACGCGGCGCACTTACAAACAAGTGTTTTGGGGTATCCATTTTTGTCAAAGAAACAAGAATTTCTTCCAAAACATCTGGATAGAATGCATGAACAATTACTGCCAGTATCTCGGCGTTGTTGATACTCGGAGTTACTTTTTTAACGCCCTCCAATGCATTTCGGGTTGCTTGAAGATATGCGTATCCATATCGCATATCTGGCTCCAAGTGCGCTCCTTCGGCCCACTCGTTCCATGCATTTGCGAACACCAGGCGTTGTGACTGTGAATCAAAACTTTTAATCGTGCAGCCGATCGCATTTTCTAGCCACTGTTGATAAAGATCTGGTGTTGATCCCTTTACTATACTGGCGGAAAGCCCTCTTCGGGCTGAATTATCCCAACCCGGATTGACACAACGAAACAATGCATAATCTGATTCTTGGTAGCTTTCACTTCTTTCAACAAGGTCATTCCATTGATATACCTGACCTGAAAAATTTTCTGCAAGACCGGGCGTTTCATCTGTAACATTAGTAATTTCACTATTATTTGGGGGAAACTCTATCGCAGCATCGAATCCAAAGTTTTTCGGGTCCTCTGAATCAAAAGACTGAGTGTAGGCTAGGTAAATCTCGCCAATGCCATTTTCTCGACACCAGTTTCGCCAAATTTCTGATGTCTTTTTTGGGTCTGGTAAATCGCTCGGTCGGTATACAATCAACAATGGCTTGCCATTGATACGTATATACCTTTTATCCATAATATATTTTGATGCATTTGAAATAAATTTTGCCTCATATCCTGTATTATAATCCTGCTTTTTCAATATTTCACTTTCAAGGCCGTCCCATGTGCGCGTCCAATTTTCGTTTGCCCAACACAAGCAGAACGGTAAATCCAAATCCCTTCGTTCAAGGTAATCTTGCAAAGGAGACTCCAAAAGTGTTTCCCCACCAAACCAGTAGTAGTAAAAACAAAACCCTCCTATCCCATACGTTTTGGCGATTTCTACCTGCCTTTCAAACGTATCCCTGGATCTTAAGTCATAATATCCCAACTCACCTGGCACATGGGGTTGGTAATGACCGCGAAACAAGGAATGTCCGCGAACTACATTTGTCCACTCAGTGAAATTTTTACCCCACCACAAATCGTTTTCAGGTATGGGATGATACTGCGGTAAGTAAAAAGCAATCAACCTCACAGGCAAGTTTGATGGAGGCGATCTATCAAGCTTTGGTACAAATTCAAAATTTTGAACTTTAACATCTCCACTTTCTAATCCATTAATGCAGTCAGGAAAATTCCTCCGGTTTTCTACAGTTCCTTTTGAGTTATTCGACAAATACCCGTCACTCAATCGATCGCTATCGGCACTATTACAACTTTCATGACTGTTACCATCGCTAATATTATCTTGTGAATTTGCCTGTTTGATAACGGTTGAAGAAAATTTATGAGCTGCATTCTTCTGGAATTCTTCCCAACTATGCCAAAATCTCTTCATTTTACGCAGGGGTGAAGTAATCTTCCAAGATGTAGAATTCTCATAGGCTTGTCGAATGTCTTGATTGCTGTTTGATAGAGAAAGCTTGTCAAACTCAGCTTCACTCAAGCGCGAATATGTGTGATTAAGATCAGCATTTAGCTTCTCCAATTCCTGGGTCTTTTGAAGAAGTATGTCGTCCTTAAATCTTATTATATCCTCCATTTCCACAATACTCTTTCGCTCATTTATAAGCTTTCTCAGTTCGCGTTTCTCTCCTTTTCGTGCAATCAAGTTTCTTTCAAGCCTGGTTTGCAGCTTGGTAGTTTGACTTTGTAACTGCCCTACCTCTGCTCGGAGTTTTGCAACTTCGATATTTTTGATTTCTCCAAACTCCAAACTCTGTTCGAGCTTTTGCTGTAAATCTGCGCTGTTCTGGTTAAGTCGTTCAATATTTGCTTGAGCATCCAGAGCAATTTGCACTCTGTCATTCACAAGATCGACAAGAGAACGGTTGTCAGTATCCATTTCGGTCAACAATTCGCGGGCATCATTTATTGTCGCCTCAAGATCTTCATACTCGGCAATCCGCTCTCTCAGTACAAGGAGCTCGAATTCGATATTTTCCTTGATTGAAATTTCACCACGCAAGTTTTCATTTTCAGATCGAATCGCTGCATTTTCCTGACGGGCAGCGTGGGTTTCCTGCAAAGCTGCGTCAAGTATTGGTACTGTTGCCTGGAACTCCTGCCTGACACGATCCAGAGTCTCCTCTGCTTTTTTTTGAGTGCGAGTTGAATGGATTTTTCTGATTGCATCAAATACGTCAGACAGCCAACCTCGCGCCTGAGGATCCAGAATCAACTCTTGTAAATTGTGCGAGTGATGGCGAAGATTTGGCTCAAGAAACGCTTCAACCTCGATTTCTGTTTCGCTATAAGGTACAGGAAACTCCATACCGAGTTGACGCTCGATTACCTCAACGGATTTTTTCCAGTTACCCAGAAGATTATCATAACTCGTGATCGCTCGGATTGATCCACGCGTATGAAACTCTGCTGCTAGCACATGGGAGAGCCAGAGCAGGCCAGCATCCATGCGTTTGTATCCATCTGGCCACATTGAAGAACGGTTCTGGAGGGATTGGATAACTTCCAGCGGATTTCGCCATGCAAGAATTGGTAACACATCAATTTCATCCTTTTTAAGGGTATCAATGAAAAATCTGGCAAACCTGCAAATTCTCGGATCCTTAATGATAAACAACTCACTTGCCGAGTATTCGTAATTTACGATCTCCAGAATATCATTCTGAATAGTTTCGCGTTTTGCGGTTGTAAGAGTGGTAAATTCTAGCGGTCGCCAGTCATGCCAACTCGATCCAAGTTCACTTAACATCCGGTCGTGATAGTCGACTAGACGTTGCGATTCCCAATGGCCCCTTTCATTGCCTTCACTGATGCCGATTAAATCTCTTGGAAGATCTGCACCCATTAGGCTCAACACCCGCGTCAGTGCACTAGTGCCGGACCTGTGCATGCCAAGTACCAGCAGACATCTCCGCTTTGTTGCTTGTACCTTTTTGATTTGCCGCTTATCAGCTTGAGTTGATTCAACCATTCTATTCCCAATATTGCGATAAGTGGCATACAATAGAGGGGCATTGTTTACCCTGCAACTGATCAGCCCCGTTTGATAGGTTCAGTTTGAATGTTAGTTCATTGCTATCCATTCATGCAAGTGGATCATGGATTCTGGTGCTGACAATTTTAAGCCGTGAGCCTTATGGTTGGTGATCTTCGTCAGGCTGTAATCCATACCCGTCAGAAGCTTGGAACTTCAGAGAGGCGAACATACCGTGTAATTGGCGTTGCCCGTTCCCCCAGCAATACAAAACCACTACCAGACAAGATGATGAGGCTCTGCGTCTGGCATTAATCCGGCTGGCCAAGCAATAGGGCCGGTACGGTTACCGCAAGATCACTGTGCAATTGTGTATCGAGGGCTGAATGGTCAATCACAAGAAGGTTGAGCGTTTATGGCGAGAGGAAAGACTACAGCTTCCCAAAAGGCACAAGAAGCGCAAACGCGCTCTATCATAGGTCAGGCAGTCAAGGTTAACAACTTCGTCTTCACTCATTTCGACCAGATGACGACAAACTGCAGAACCAATAAATCCGGCCCCGCCGGTAACCAAAACTTTCATCGTAGAATTCTATCCAGTGCTGTTGAAGATAATGTAGCAATTACTAGTTTCGCAATACTGCTCAAGTTCATAGTTCAGACAGGAATGGCGCCTGATCATCCTTGGAAGACAGGCTAAGCTCACAATCCAGTTTGGGCCAATCAATACCAATTGTCGGATCATTGTATCTGATCGAACGCTCCAATTCTGCAGAATAAAAATTGTCAACCTTGTAAGCAACTTCAGTTTCATCTTCCAAAGTTACAAAACCATGCGCAAACCCGGCAGGAACAAACAATTGATTTCCCTCATCTGCCGAAAGTGTAACCCCAACCCATCTCCCATAACTCTGCGAATCGGGCGTAACGTCAACCGCAACATCATATATTGAGCCCTTGAGCACACGTGCCAATTTCGCCTGAGTCATCGGTTCAACTTGGAAGTGAAGCCCCCTTAATGTGCCTTTTCTGAAAGACTTGGAATGATTATCCTGAACGAATTCTTCTCCTATTCCAGCTTCTGAAAAATCTTGTTGATTGTACGTCTCACCAAAGAAACCACGTTTATCATTATGACGACTGGTCAAAATTTCCGTTACTCGCCCAAGACCCAAATTTCTGAATGTTGTGGACCGGATACTTACCTGCGCAGTGGCTTGAATTTTGTTTGTGATGGTCAAATCCATGGCCACTCCTAATCAAATGTTTTTTGTGCGCACATTCTCAGGTAATTGGCATAACCACTCTTACCCAACTTGTCAGCACGTTGCTCAAGATCAGATCTGCTCAAGAATCCCAACCCAAATCCGATTTCCTCAGGGCACATGATTTTTATACCCTGCCGGTGCTCAAGGGTACGTACGAAAGCCGATGCTTCGTGCAGACCATCAAAGGTGCCGGTATCAAGCCAAGCATAACCGCGTCCCAACTGTTGAACGTGAAGATCTCCACGATCCAGATATGCACGATTTACATCCGTGATTTCAAGCTCTCCGCGTCCGGATGGTTTTACATTGGCGGCGATATCCAGCACGTCGTTGTCATAGAAGTACAATCCGGTTATAGCCCAGTTTGCTTTCGGTTCGGCAGGTTTTTCCTCAACCGAAATCGCCCTCCCGGTTCCACTTTCAAATTCAACTACCCCATAATCTGATGGATTGTTTACATGATATCCGAAAACTGTGGCACCGCTTGCTCTACTTCGCGCTTGTTCACAAAGTTTGCTAAGTCCATCGCCATAGAAAATATTATCGCCCAAAATAAGGGCTGAATTTTCATTTCCGACAAACCTCCGACCAATAATAAAGGCCTCTGCAAGTCCATTCGGTTCTACCTGTTCAGCATATGAAAGCGATATACCGAAATCCGAACCGTCGCCAAGTAATGCTTGAAATTGAGGCAGATCCCGCGGCGTTGAAATTATCAGAATTTCCCGGATTTTCGCGAGCATCAGCACACAAAGCGGATAATAAATCATCGGCTTGTCGTAAACTGGCAGCAATTGTTTGGAACCGGCTATGGTCAATGGATACAACCGCGTACCCGAGCCGCCCGCAAGGATTATACCCCTCAATTTCATACCCCTAAAGCCCAAGTGTGAAATTAGCCCGGAATTGACCTATATTTCTTGTTTGGCTTGCTTTCCATAATGTTGAGCGGATAAGATTGTGCATTGCCCACTGAAAGTCAAATAATCAACACATTATCGCTGAAGTTGATCTGCTCAATTCCCTGGAGCATATTGTTCCCGTCGGCGTCAGTGAGATAGGTCAGGGTTTAACTGCCGCCACTATCGTCGGTGAGCTGATAGTTTGCCTGTAGTCCGGTGACCACGACGATGTCATAGTCATCATTACCAATAAGCAAATCATTGCCGGTTCCTGTGTAGAGCGTTTCATTTCCGGTATTACCGAACGCAACCATTCTGCGGGATGATTTTAGCGCATGAATAATATCGGCATGGTTCGAACCGTGCACACCTTAACACGCTGACAAAGCTATCTTATTGGTGTTGACTGCTCAGCCAACCAAAATCTATAGGGAATTGCTAAGACATGGCATTGAAAATATTACTTCATATTGGTCCTCACAAGTCAGGAACGACATATTTGCAGCACGTTCTGAGTGATGCGTATAACTCAATACACGCAGGAGACCCTTGGTATCCATCGCCAGATAACCATGGGCCAGGTCACGCGGAGCTTGCATGGGAGCTTCTGGGTTTGAACGGAATGAAAAAAAGTAGTAATACGGTACAAAAAATTATAGGAAAAGCTAAAAACAACAATGTAAGACAGTTGCTATTGAGTTCTGAAGAATTTTCCAGAGCTGATTTACAAGGTTGGTATGAATTGAGGGAGGATTTTTTACATGAAGAGCTTTATGTATTTATAACGTATTCGCCAGTTGCAAAGAGAGTTACTTCACTGTGGCAGGAATCAGTCAAACAGGGGTATGTCAAAAACTTACACGACTCCAAGGATTTTATATTTTCTAACAAGGGTTTAGACCCTTATTTTGCAAAAAACATGTTGGAAGGATTGCGCCCACAGGGTCTAAAAATTTTGATAATGCCTTATTACTTATCTGATAATAACCTTGTTAAAACATCTTCTGAAATTATATTAGATAAAAACAGAAAAATATTATCAGATGATTTAAAAATTAGTGACTTTAATAAAAACAAATCATTAGGTTACATAGAATGTCAATGTTTGTTGAAGTTTAATGAAATATATTTTCAAAATAATGTAGACATAAGTAAATATATTCTATTGAGAACGAAAATGTTGCATATATTTAATACAGTTGAGTGGAAAAAGCAATGTCCATATATCCCATTAGTCCCGCCAAAGTGCTGGCAGTCAAAAATTGACGAATATGCCCATGAAACGATGGACGCCTTATCACCACTTGTGAAGAGTGGTATTGTTTCCATTTCAGGGAATATTGATGACCTGTCTGACAAGCCAAAAGATGAAAATCAAAGTACTCATTATACAGTAAATAAATTGGCTACAGAAGTAATAAATAGATCAATAGAATCAATATTGAAGGAAATTCAATAGATTCATTAATATAACCAATTTGAAATACACAATTAAATAAATCAAATCGAAAGTTTCAGTCATTTAAACTTGCTAAAAGGAACCTTCTCTAACAACAATCCATATCAGGATGTTGGACACATGTGGCCTATCGTATGTAAATGTGTAAAACCATGAGCGGAGATTAAAAAATTGACCGATTACACAAATGACTTCAGAGTAAATGGATTTTGCATAGTCAAAAACGCAATAGATATTGAATTGGTTGATAAGGCAAACCTTGGTGTAGATCAGTTTCGCACAAGAAATGACGATCTACTGATCAATAATGACTTGCTTGTCGAGGGAATGTTACAGCGGGTTATCAATCTCCATCATTCAATAACTGGTCTACAGGAAATATTTTGCCAGGCGATGACGGCTGGCGGCGATGTAGTTGATAACTATGGGAAAGCCACTCTCTATACCTCCCTATTTTTTGAATTAGGCAGCCAACAGCCGCTCCATCGAGACACGCCATATTTCTATTCTGGCACCAAAGGCGGGTATATGGGGGTTTGGGTTGCTCTCGATGACGTTGACGAAAATAACGGCGCTTTAATTGCCGTGAAAGGAAGCCACGAACTTCCAGAGCCAAACCTGGTTGAACTAAAAAACAGATTCCATCCTAATGAAGATGTTCCCTCATCGTCACCTCTACTTTTTGATGCCTACAATCAAGAGCTTATAAATGCCGCTCATGATTGTGGTTTGTCTACTCAGGTATGCAACGTCAATAAAGGCGATTTGATTATCTGGAACCCCCAGACCTTGCATGGGGGGCTTCCTCATCATGATAAGACAAGAACACGTCGTTCATTTGTAATGCACATTACTCCAAAAAATATGCCGATGAAACACATGGACTATTTCTTCCATAGAGACAAACCCATTGAAGCGGTCTCAAATTCGTATCAGACTGTCGGGGAGCGCCTTATGTCAGCTGGAGATCAAATCGATTTTCGGCACATCAAATGCTATAGCACAAAGGAGCTCGGGATATTTTGAAGACCCATGTGCGACGTCAGTTAGAGTGAGGGCATCAATAGGCTGATAACCCAGCAGCTTGGTCATTTATGCCACTTAGTGTGACGTCAGCGCCTAGTGGACAGATTGGGGATACTTGGCCCGGAGCCTGATCGTCGCCTCCGGCTCTACTAACTGTAACATCCAACCAATTCATAGGGCGAGAGTCAATCTCCGTGTCCCGTTTTATTTACACCCTAACGGCTGATAGTCGACAGAAACCCAAGATCAACCAAGCGATGATTAGTATCTGACTATACAGAATCAGTTCGGCCTTCCGAGAACCCGTACTGCACAAAGTGCCATGCAGCGGCAAACTCGTCCGTACCAAAGGCACCCTGAAGATCAACATAGTTAGCCAAATATTGGGCAGCATCGAAGGATGAGACCCTGCCTTCGTCGTATCCCCATTCTACATAATGGTAGGCGCCGATTGCACCACCACCAGCGTACGCATTACCAAATGTTACGCCGTTGTTTCCAAATGCGTTGATCAAGTCAACATAGGAAGCGATGTAATTCCATTCGTCGAAAATATCGAGGCTGCGACCTTCACCAACGCCATATTCGACATAATGCTGTGGAGCCAATTCTGTCCGATCCCTGAATGCAAGCATCAGATCATCATAACTGGCCAGATAAGAATTCTCATCAAACCGGTCGAGTTTTCTTCCTTCACCGAATCCGTAGCTGTAGTAGTGCATAACAGCGGCATCAATGTTCGACCCAAATGCAGTTATCAAATCAGGATAGCTTGCCAGGTAAGACCATGGATTATTGTCCTGTACATCCGCAAGCGGTACCCACGCATCAGCAAATTCCAAGACTTCAACATTATCCGTGAAATCCCTTTCTCCCGTAGAGGTATTAAACACCTCTACAACACTGCCAAAACGGGTAAGCGTAATATCGGTTGACAGACTGGCCCAGACAGAAGTGTCGATACCATCGCCACCATCAATTTTGTCGTTACCGGTATCACCGAAAATTCGATCATTTGCGGCAGTGCCCAACAAAGGAATATCTGCTCCAGGTGTTCCATTTATTTCAACTGTATCGGTTACCGCGATAGTCACTGTCTGCGTTACATTATTCGCGGCATCACCGTCAAAGGCAGTGATTTCAACTTCGTAGATATTGTCGCCAGCGATACCGCCAGTATCAAGCGGCGTCTCGAAGTCAGGCATTGCATTAAACTTGAGTTCACCGTCTGGCGACAATGTAAACAGGGCGGCATCCGCACCAGCCCATGTATAAGTCGCAGCAGCAAGGCTGGTATGTACGCCGTACACATCGAGGTCCGTTGTTTGAGCCCTATACACAACATTGGTGGTTTTGGTGTTTTCCTGAATGTTGACATGATTTGCAGAGGTGAACAACGGCTTGTTGTCATTCTGTTCGGTAACATTCAATGTGTAGTTGATTGCGGAGCCACCTTCGTCATCGGCGACATTCACTGTCACATTGTAAACCGGCTTCACTTCATAGTTGGCATTTGCCAAGGTTGAACCCCCGGTCAGCATCAGTACGAATCCACTAGGTGACTGGCCTGGTCCCGTACCTACGGGAACTGCCTTTACAGCGAAAGATGCAGCGTCCGCTCCTGTCAACAACGGAACCTGGGGCTGGCCAAATGGGCCATCTGGATCATCAATAACAATGTTGGCAACCCGCAATCCATCACCTTGATCCACGCCTGTGCCTACAAAAGAATCTCCATCATTGAGTGCGAATGCACCCTGAGCTTCACCGATAACCTCATTGTCGTAAATCGGCGTCATCGTGTTGTCTAGAATCTCGTCGACACGGGGTTGAATGCGACCGACCGAATTACTCAATGAAACTAGCGGAATATAGCTGTTGGCACCAATGTTCCAGAAGGCGTCATCAAATAGCAGAAACTCGACATCCGCACCGACTTCGTCCGTTCCTTCATTGAAAGCCCCCGGTGTAGTATGGGTAACCGTCTTGCCACCGGGAGTTATCAACGAATTCGTTACTGTGAATTCGCTTTCCAGTCCTCGGAAGAGAGCAGCATCCGCGACACCGGCTCCACCGATGATCGTATCGTTGCCTTCAGCGCCGATGAGCGTATCGTCACCACCGGCGCCATCGATCACGTCATCGCCAGCCATGCCGACTAAAATGTTGCCACCAGGTAAGTCATCGCCAACAATCGAGTCGTTGAATTTTGATCCACGTACCTCGGCGATATTGGTGTATGTATCTCCCATAGCATCGCCAGTTGCGGAAGGACCGCCTGGTGTCATGTCAATAAATATGCCCGCGGGTGTTGTCGCATTTACCTGCCAGCTCTCGTAGGACACAATATTGTAGCCGCCTCCGAGGCCGTCGAAAACATCGGCGCCCGGGCTACTCCCAAAGAAATTGTCCCCTGCACCACCAACCAAAAAGTCGACACCACGACCACCAAACAGCGCATCATTTCCTTCACCGCCATCCAGTCCGTCATTGCCGTCATCACCAAACAGAAGGTCGTCACCAATATTACCTTCAATTTCGTCATCCTGATCGCCACCATGCACGGTGTCATCGCCTTCATTACCGAAAAGTTCATCTAGGCCGTCATCGCCAAAGACGTGATCATTACCAACGCCACCCGATGCAGCATCAGCGCCGGCCCCAGCGTGAATTTCATCGTTACCTTGATCCCCACGAAGGAAGTCGTCACCAATGTTACCAAATATCATGTCATTGCCAACACCACCAAAGCCATGATCGTTACCGGCACCCAGGCGGATCTCATCATCGCCACCATCCCCATGCACAGTGTCATTGCCGGCTCCGGCATTGATCATGTTGGCAGCGTTTGTGCCACCGATAACTTCATGAACGACCTGCGCCAGTTCGGCCGGTGTTCTCACGAAATTCATTACATCAAGATAGGCAAGTTCGATGTGTTCGTCAGCTACACCAAACGCATCGCCAATGAGATGGGTTGCACCCGTTGCGCGAGCAATCATGTCGGAGAAAGTTTGCCCTTCGATACCCGTTAGAATGTTGGTTCCACCAAGACGGGCGAGGTAATACAGCCTGTCGCCATCCTGCAATGCACGCATTTGCATTGCAAAGACAAAGTCGAAGGTCGATCCCAGCATACCTGGAGACACTGCATCACCAAGAACTTTTTGCTCGGCAAGGCCACCGATCCACAAATCAATGTAATTGAAGCCCAAATCCCCACCGACACCCATGAACGCAGCGTCGTTGTCTATCTTGTCCTGCGCAAGAGTTCTGGCAAGTTCAAGATCGCCCGCAGCTCTAGCGGCTTCAATGGCACCACCATCCATTCCGTAGGCTGCAATGAAATTGACCAGTGATTCCGGATTTAACAGATGCGCGCCAAAATCAGCCCAACTGTTGTAAGGTCTCAGGGACTCCAGACCCGTCTGGTCAAAGAGTTCAGTGCGAAGCTGGTTGAGTGACAAAAGGTTTACATCGCGTCCGCGAGCAATATTGATGGATGCAAGGTCGAGTGGCTGGCCGAGCAGTGTATTTCTAAGCGCATCAACTACAAACTCGTCAATCTGGTTGCCTTCCAGCTGTTGGGCACCTTTCAACAGATCGGCACCATTACCCAGCTCATCAAGACCCAGCGGATTTAGAAATGCCGCAAGCAATGTACTTTCGGTTACCTGGCCAGCGCTGTTGGATTGTAAGACATTGTCAGTCAACATAGAATGACCAAGGCGATAAACGGCTTGAGAGAATTCTGCACTGACGTTTGGATTGATTGTAACGTCATACTCAGCAAAAGCTGTGATATTGGGACTGATGCGGCGCCCGAATTCTTCAAACACCATATGCTGATATTGCATTTCGTTGATTATTTTCGCCGCCTGGAAGTAATCTTCTCCCGACCATTGCAACGCAAAACCGGGTTGGATCTGGTTTTGCTGTGCGACCCAGTCTTGAAGTTGTGCTACAAGACGATTGTGTTCATTATGGAAGACTTCATGAATTGAAGAAAGCACGGTATTTTCGTTAATTCGCGGATCACCGGCAACGAAGTGTCGATCCATGAGTTCATTGTCGTAGTGGGTAAACGGGTTCTCACCTGCAAGGCCTGTAATACCGATATCGGTATCGGTATCGGGGAGCAAGAGCCCTACCCCTCCTACCTTTCCAGCTGAAGGATTGGAAAGAAATTCTATGTCGTTCATGAATTCCTGACCCGTTGAGATGGTCCCCAAGGCCGGATTGAAGCCACCCACACCAGCGCCACCAAAATTCGGATCCCATGTTGTCGGATCAGGAATATCAGCAATATGGGCGTCAGTAAGCATAATTTGACCCGGAAGCGCACCAGGTTGTGCACTCGCCCAGGCATTGGCATTGGCCTTGATATCGGCCCATGTGGCCAATCCGCCATCTGCACCGGTTACCAGTCTGCCTGTTGCTATACCACCGACATATTCATGTAGGTAGAAATTCGTTGCCGGATGGGAGCCATAGGTCTGGCTCTGTTCAACCAAGGGCGCGGTATCATTGGTTGGAAGAAGGGCGCCATTGAGTGTGGCGCGTGTCACCGTCATTTCTGTGGCGGGGCCAAAAGGAGTTGGCACCCCGAAAAGTTCATCATTGGTATGTAGCGGGATGGTAATGGTGCCATTGCCACCCTTGTTAATTAGATCAAGGCCATGATCAAAGAATTGACCGAAATATGTTATCAAACTGTTGAAAGGAAGAATATCAAAGGCCGGATCGCCAGGATTACCTAAGGCGTCAACTGCCGCAGCATTACCGCCCAGAAACGGGGACGCCGAAGAAGGTGGCAGGCTCATGTCCGCGACTGCGTTACTGATAAATCTTGGCGACATATCGACCACGTCACCTGCCGCACCGACACCCGGTGTATAAGCGCTGTTTGGAAACGCTGCTGATTGATGAATATTGAAAAAGACCTGGCCAGTATTTGCAAAAGTATCTGTATCGACCTCATTGCCGTACTGGTCGAATATGATTTCCTGCGTGATATTGTTGAAGGTTCCATCTATGGACCGCAATCCACCAAGACTAAGAGGATCAGTGAACTCATTGGCGAATCCGGTATCTACTTGTGCCTTAAGAAATACCAAGTCTGTGATGTCAAGTTTCTTTACCATTTTCAGCCTCCAGCCAGTAGATCCCCGTCCGGGGACACAATTAATTACTAGCTAGGGTGCGCTATGATAAGGAACCTGTCACGTTAAGTTTCTTTGTAATTTAAATATTAACATTACTATTTTTCGTAATATTACAATTTTAATTAATTTATTCGTTGCTTGTACTTAATTATTGCGGTTCATCGGATTTTCAGTTTAACCATATTTATTACCCTTAATATTATCTTAATCGCACAAATAATGAATTCTGTGCTTACCTCCACGGGAGGAGACCGAAATAAAATTTCTGATGCTTGGAGAATTCGCTCAGATGAATCATATTTCGACAAAGCTACCTAGGTGTCAAAAACCTAAAATGATCGTTGTGGACAACACCGATAAGAAGGGAATTCTTTCTGATCCAATAGTGATGCGCCTATTGGAAGATTCCGAGTTCCGCACCATAATGGTAAGAAACGGATCACAGATTTTCTTAAAAATACACTCCAACAGTTTGCTTGCTTTGCTGTTTGATGGTTGGTCTGCTTCAGCAAAAGAAATTGCGTTCTTGAAAAATATTCGCAGTGCGCTTTCCGAACTTCCCATAATGGTAGTTTCCTACTCCAAAAGTGTAGATGCGCGGATAGCTGCCTATGAAGCGGGAGCAGATGATGTACTCGCTGCGCCCTGTACAAACAGAGAATTCAGTGCCCGGCTTCACCAGTTGATAAGTCGTTTAATCCAGCAGGATGAGGCAATCCTGATCGGTGACATGAAACTCTGGCTCGATTCCAGAATCGTCATGCGGAATGGCCGCCTGATCAAGCTTAGTCAAAAAGAAATGAACATTTTATTGCATCTCATAAACAGGAGCCCGAATCCGGTTTCTAGGACTGAAATCCTGGAACATGTATTTGGCCTCAATTTCGATCCGGGCACAAATGCGGTCGAAGTGCACATGCACAGGCTTAGGGAAAAAATTGACGGGAATGGGAACAATCATCTTCTTAATACTATTCGAGGCATCGGTTACACCTTCGGTGTTCCGGAATCCAACGTGTTAGAATACAGCGGTGCAATATGAAATGAAAGCGACAGAACTCCAATAAAAACCGAAAAATAGTTCGAGAAACTCAAACCTCAACTTTTGACTCTTTTACAAGACAATGGAAAATTCCAATATGAACCCCATCAGCAAGGCAAAACGTGAATTTCAAAAATCTTTGATAATCATGGCCGTTTTCTCCTTGGCAACCAATCTTCTGTTGTTGTCCATTCCGCTTTACATGCTGCAAATCTATGATCGTGTGCTGCCATCGCGCAGTGATGACACATTGATATTTTTAACATTGATTGCCGTCTTGGCGCTGTTCGCTCTTGGGCTGCTCGAAGTTGTGCGGACAATAGTAGCCAATCGCGTTGCAGCTCGCCTTGATACGAGTTTGGGTGATCTTGCAATTCGATCCATTATCAGAGTTGGAGCATCGACCGGCGGTAATACTCAACCGTACAAAGATGTTGCTTCGCTTCGCGGATTGCTATCATCCAAGATAGCTTTTGTATTGCTTGACCTTCCTTTTGCATCAATATTCATTGCAATTTTGTACATGATCCATCCGGATCTCTTCTGGATCACGCTAGCAGGTGCCGGAGTTCTTCTAATACTCGCATTTGGCAACCAAATTGCTACGCACAGGGCAAACCTAAACCACAACACACTTTCGGTTGTTTCAAACCAGAATGTTGAGCACTTGGCACGAAATTCAGACAGCCTGATCGCCATGGGAATGGTAAATGATGCCATCCTTCATTGGGGCAGTAATCGTGGCAAATCGCTGCAGTCAGCAGACGCTGCAACAAACATCAACGCATGGTTTGCTGGTTTTTCAAGAATCCTGCGCATGGGTCTGCAACTGGCAATCCTCGGGTATGGTGCCAAATTGGTTCTAGCGGGCGAGATGACGGCTGGAATGATCTTTGCCTCCTCAATAATTTCCGGCCGAGGTCTTCAACCAATTGACCAAACCATAGGCTCATGGACGCAACTTGCTTCAGGCTGGCAGGCCTGGGCAAGGACCAAGGTATTTCTTGAAAACACTCATGAGGAAACAGAGCGTACCAAGCTGCCTACTCCTATCGGTAAACTGGAAGTTAAAGAGCTGCATCAACCAAACTTATCGGATCCGGGCAAACCAGCAATTTTGCAACATGTATCATTCCAGTTAGAACCAGGGGAATCAGTTGCTATCATAGGTTCCTCGGGTTCTGGCAAAACAACCCTAGCAAGAATGTTGGTTGGCGCGATCAAATCAAGAATCGGGCAGGTGAACATTGATGGTAATGATATCTGGAACTGGGACAGAGAAGCCCTTGGTAAACATGTGGGTTATCTCCCGCAAGATGTGGAGTTACTTCCCGGTACAATTTCCGAAAATATTTCGCGCTTCGATTCCTCAGCACATGATGAAGAAATCATAGCGGCAGCCAGGCTTGCCCATGTTGAAGTTCTGATCCAATCTCTGCCAAAGGGCTATGACACGGTCGTCGGACCCGGCGGAACACAGTTATCAGGCGGCGAAAAGCAACGAATCGCGTTAGCGCGGGCACTATTTGGGCAGCCAAAATTACTGGTTCTTGATGAGCCCAATTCGAACTTGGACATGGAAGGTAATCAGGCGCTAAGCGATGCGTTAGCGGATGCCAAGAAAAATCTTGTTACGGTGGTTCTTGTAACCCAGCGAGAAGCGGTACTGAATGCAGTAGATAAAATCCTTCACATTGAAAATGGTGCAATTCGAGAGTTTGGAGATCGCCTGGAAATCCTAAACAAACTACGAATCCAACGAGCAGGTGGCGAGAAGAAAACTGCTGCAAGTGCACAATCAAACAATGTAATCTCCTCAAAATTCGTTCACCAAATGAGAGCAAAAGCGGAGCAAACATCGTGAACTTTAATTTTTCGAATACTGAAAACGATACTCAGCCTGATGATGTTGTTGGATTATCCAAAGCTGAAGCTGAAATAGAGAAAACCTGGCCAAACAATGTACCAACGCGCCTGATTACTCCGGTTATCTTGGGCTTTGTAACAATGATGTTGTTTTTCCTCGGAGGAGGTTATTGGGCTGCTTTCGCCCCGCTGTCCGGAGCGGTTATTGCAAATGGAATTGTAGAGGCTTCTGGCCAAAACGCCATAATTGAGCACTTAGAAGGGGGAATAATAAAGAAAATCAATGTGTCAGAAGGTGATTATGTTTCCCAAGGAGATGTTTTGATCACGCTCGATGAAACACGCATAGTTGCAGAACGCAATCGCGTTCTTGCTGCGCTTGTTGAAAATGAAGCGCGCTATCAGCGCGCACTTGCGGAGAGAAACGGTGAAAGGAAAGTTGTACTTCCAACCTCACTTAAGGCATCTGCAAAACGACTTGAATTTTCTGAAAACATATCACAACAAAAGTCTGAGTTTTCCAATCGGCTGGCCCGCCACCTAGCGCAATTATCTGCAATCAGTCAAAGAATAATGGCTCTGAAAGAGGAAATCATTGGTCTTGAAGATCAAAAGCAATCAGAGGAAGACAAACTTGCGATTATTCGAGAGGAGTTGTCGGAGAAGAAAACGCTCTTGGATGCTGGGCTTACACCGAAAAATGTATACGATGCTTTACGCAAATCTGAAGCTGATTCCATTGGCAGGATTGGAAGTTTCAAAGCCAATATCGCTCAACGGCGATTTACCATAGCGGAAATGGAGGAGGAAAAAATCGGCCGCGAAGCGTCACGAAGAGAAGAAGCAGCCTCACAGCTCAATGAATTGGGCAAGACCATCAGTGATCTAAAAGAACAATTGGAAGAGCGTTCCGATGCACTAGCCCGCTCTGAAATTCGCTCGCCTACAGGTGGCGTTGTTGTAAAGCTGGAAAAAAACACCATTGGAGGTGTAGTTCAACCAGGGCAAGAGCTTGTTGAAATCCTACCTACTTCGAGCAAATTGATAATCGAAACTAAGGTACATCCAACCGAGATAGATGCTGTCGAAGTATCGCAAGTAGCATTTCTGCGGTTTTCTGCCTTAAATGCCCGGACTACTCCAGAAGTCAGGGCTACAGTTACTTACGTTTCAGCGGACAGGTTGGTCGACTCAGCCACCGGAGAACCATACTATACCGCTCGGCTAAATGTTGCATCGGAACTTCCAGCGGATATTACCAAAGATCAAATTTACCCGGGAATGCCTGTTGAAGTATTTATCAAAACCGAAGAAAGAACCTTTTTGTCGTATCTCGTTCGCCCAATGCGTGATAGCTTCGCACGAGCATTCCGAGAAGAATAGACATAAGTCCGATACAATAATTATTGTATCGGAATGAATTACCGTCCGATAGAAAATATTAATCAATACAATGTAATAGATTATAAAAAATTCGAGAATTTTGCGAGTGAAATTAAATCGGTTGGTACGTTCAAATCACCGAAATTGCTTTCTAATTTTTAGGAGTCTCCCGCAAAATCTTTTTGTTTTGGGCTAATCTGGTATGTTGCTTGGTCGTTAGAGACTTTTCTCTCACATGTCATTGTCCACAGGCGAGAAGTCCCGATGCGATCAGTGAACACGTTTATGATATGTAAAATCCACCATGTCTCTAAAGCCATCAATCCGGGTTTACAGCCCAGAAGATTTTCAACACATTGCATCAGCAATTCGAGTGAATGCGCGGAAAGTAAAGCGGCACTCGGAAAAATTTAACGATGCCGCATTGTGGTTTCGAATAAACAAGTTTCCCTCAAGGTACATGACACCTTCAGAGATGAACAAGCGCCTTACTCAAATTTCCAACTTCACACGAAAACTTTTAAAGGCCCTGGGCATTGATGACCCAAAGAATGCTATAGATGGGTCAGGTAATTCCATAATTATTAATATTCTCACCAACCATCCTGGTATCACAGATTCAGACGTATTTTCAGCAGCGGACAAGTTGGCACGACTTAACGAAATCTGTGATGGGATACTTGCGGCTTCAGACCTGAACAAATGGTTGGCCGACGAAAGGGAAAAAGCGCTAAAGGTAAGCAAGTTAGTTACGAAACCAGGCCACACAGGAAATGATGCGATAAACGAATGGATCGCTTCAATGATGTCGATCTATCAAAAAATTACCGGTAGAATCCCGAGAATTTCCAGGGCATCTCCCACACAACCAAATGCCGGAAAGGCTACTGGTCCGCTAGTCCGTTTCCTTCAAGCAGCGGCAAGACCAATTTGTGTCAATATATCCAATGATGCTTGGGCTGCTCGCATTGAAGCGATCAGAAAGCGAACCGCCACGCAAAAATAAATCGATCCCATCATTTAGCGATCCTGTGCACTACTTTTTACAAGAAGTGCATGAGTACGAATCGCCAACATCTAAACTCAGCTGCAAAGAAAGACATTCTTTCACAACTGAGCTGTGAAGCCGATGATGGTAGCTGCAGTCAGGCTAATTCACAGTTGCTAGGCAGAATTGCTGGCCTTCTCGGGCGTATAGCTGCTCGCGAATACATCTCACAACAACAAAGTGGCATGGTTGGCGATGCTGCGGATCTTGCGGAGAACTGCCACACTACTCCGGAGGATGACTGGGATGAATAATCATCAGAAATCGGACTATCAGACCGTTGCTGAGGTCGCTTGTGACCTCAATGTTTCGGAAAAACATGTCCGCCGCCTGATCAAGGGTGGCAAGCTGGCCTGCTACCGGTTCGGCAATGCCCTTCGCATCAGACGCGAAGACAAAGAAAAGTATGAGAAATCATGCCATTACGTGAAATAATGAAGATTTATAATATAAATATTATGATGTTTATTGGGAATATTAACACAAGTATAGATAACCAATATTATGTTTACACTTTCCCAATTTTAATCTATTGTCTACCCAAGTCCTCCCAAGACAACACTAGAACAGGAAGGATTGTTCCCAAATGACCAAAATCGATCATGCATTTGAGCCCCTGGAACCCACCTTGGCTAACGCTATTATTCTGATCGAAAATGATCCGTCGCTGACAGATGCCACTAAAACCCAGTGGCTTTGTTCAATCCGCAGGATTGCCAAGTGGCTCGACAGACCTTTGGAAGTTCTACCCGCCAGGTTCACTGCACTTCGCCAGCCGGTAAACCGGCTCAACTCAGCGCGGATCGGTGTCTCCCGGAAAACCCTTTCAAATCACAAGAGCAACTTCAGGGCGGCAATCAATCATGTATCCGGTAAAGACCGTTCATATTCCCGGGGTGTACCGCTCTTGCCTGCTTACTCAACCCTCCATGGCAAGATTGATGACAGATGGGCCAGTATCCGCCTGCTTTGCTTCTTCCGCTACCTTTCCGGGCTCAAGGTTGATCCGCACAATGTTACCGATCAAGTTCTGGAAGGTTTTTTTGACCACAGGGAACAGACCACTTTCCACAATGTTACCCTTGCCTATCGCCGTAGTGTTGCCCGTGCCTGGAACAGGTGCATGGACACGGTTGAAGGCTTTCCGGCAAATCTGTTGACGGTTGAGGCCCTCAAGCCACGATTTGAAGGGCCAGAATGGGATGAGTTTCCAAGTGGCTTTCGGGATGAAGTTGAAGCTTATCTTGACTTTCTTGCCTCTCCCCATCGCAGTTCCAGTGGCCGTCGCCGGAAAGCCTGCAAGCAATCGACCATCAATACCCGCCGCCGGGAAATCATGGCAGCTGCAAAACTGGCTGTTCGGCTTGGTACACCGATTGAAGGTTTTACGGAACTTCGCAACCTTGTTGAACCCAAAATGGTTCGCAAGGTGCTCGATGAATACTGGAAGCAGTATGGTGAACAGCCCAGCCAGTATGCAATCGATCTTGCATGGAAACTGCTTTCAATAGCTCGTCAAACCAATTGTCTCTCTGAAACAGAACTCAAAGAACTGGATGATATCCGCTACACCCTGGAAGAACATCGACGTCAAAGACTGACCGACAAGAATTTTGCAATCGTGAGAACCGTATTGTCCGGCAGTTTCTGGATCAAAGTTATAGGGCTCCCGGACAAGTTGATGGCAGAAGCCATGGCACGGCGTAAAATCTCACCAATGAAAGCAGCAGTCCTTGCCCGTACCGCACTGGCAATCCGGCTACTTACCTACGCCCCCGTTCGCATCGGCAATCTTGCTGCAATCTCGCTTGAAGAAAATCTCATTCGCCCTGATCTGAATGAAGGGCCATATTGGCTGATATTCCCCGATCATGACGTCAAGAACAATACAGAACTGACGTTCGAATTCGATGCGAAGGTGACCAGGTTCATTGAGCGTTACATTCGTGATTTTCGTCCGGTCCTGTTGCGCGGCTCAAACTCCTCCTGCCTGTTTCCTGGTGGCAAGGGAGAAGGAGAGCACATCCTTTCATCCTCACTTTCTGATCACATCACCAAGTGCATCAACAAGGAACTGGGAATCCGGATTACGGCCCATCAGTTCAGGCATGCTGCCGCTGCGATCATCCTGAAAAGTGATCCAGGGAACTATGAACTGGTTCGGCGTATCCTTGGGCACAAGAACATTCAGACCACGATCAACTTCTATGTCGGACTGGAAACGCTGGAGTCTTCAAGACAGTTTGGTGAACTGATTGACAATTATCAAAACGGGAAACCCGATGACCGGTAGCAAGAAAGTCAGATATCTCAAGCCTGAGGAATGGCCGGAGCCGGACCGCAAAGCCTGGCTCGATGCCTGTAAACCGCATCAGCGTTTGCAGCGGGGTGGACGGGCCGCTCACATGAAACCGGTTTCGCAACATGACCTTGCCCAGCGCTACGGCTGCTTTGTCGGCTTTCTGGAAAGAATTGGGCAGCTGAAACGTACCGAAACCGCGCTTGCCCAAGTCACACCAGAAATGATTGAACGCTATGTGGCAGATTTATCACGCAGGGTCAGTTCGGTAACCGTTCATGGTTCCATATCCAAACTGAGGCGCGTAATTGAAATCATTGATCCGGCATTTGATGTTCAGTGGCTGAAGGAACGCGGGCTGGAACTGCAGGAAAACATGCAACCCAAGTCCCGGGCAAACCAGATCGTATCAAGCAAACGGATATTTAATGCAGGAATTGCCCTGATAAAAAGAGCTCATTCACAGCCGGGTCTTACGTCCTTAAAAAGAGCACGCCTCGCCCGCAACGGATTGTTGATTGCATTCCTCGCCCTGTGTCCCATCCGTGTGAAGAACCTTGCTGCGCTCACGCTGGGCGAATCATTGATCCGTCAGGAAGGTCAGTGGTGGCTGTTGCTTTCTGAAGATGACACAAAGTCGAAACGCCGTGATCACAGGATCATTCCTGATATACTCGTCCCCTGGATTGAACTCTACGTGACTGAACTGAAACCCGCCTTCCCGGATTCGGAAACGGCCATGTGGCCGTCCCAATATGGTGGCAAAATGAGTACCGCCGGTATCCAGAGATTGGTGAATAACACAACAAGGCTCACCTTGGGAAAGGCATTGTCACCACACATATTCCGCAAGTGCGTTCCTCACACAATCGCGGGTATTGATGGATCGAGAATTGGCCTTGCTTCGTCCCTTTTGCAACACAGCGATCCGCGTACCACGGAAAAACACTACAACTTGGCTTCCGGTGTTGAATCATCCAGAATATTCTCAAGGCTAGTAGACAGCATGAAAGTCACAGGAAAAGGAAAGCATCAATGGCGGTAGCGGCGATATACGCAAGATACTCCTCCGACAACCAGCGGGATGCATCCATTGAAGATCAGGTTCGCCTGTGCAAACGCACAATTGAAAACAAGGGGTGGATTGTTGGCGAAGTTTATTCTGATCACGCCATAAGCGGCGCAAGTACATTACGACCGGGCTATCAGAAGATGCTGGAAGATGCGCGCAACGAACGGTTTGATCACGTGGTATCAGAAGCACTTGATCGGCTATCCAGGGACCAGGAAAATATTGCCGGCCTCTACAAGCAACTGTCATTTGCCAACGTCTCATTGTTCACAGTCTCCGAGGGAGATATCAACGAACTGCATGTTGGTCTTAAGGGCACAATGAACGCGCTGTTCCTCAAGGACTTGGCGGACAAAACGCGCAGAGGGCTGGAAGGGCGGGTAAGAAAAGGAAAATCTGGGGGAGGAATTTGTTACGGGTATGATGTGGTTAGGTCTACAAACGCCATGGGGGAAGCTGAAAGAGGGGATCGCTGCATAAATCCAGAACAAGCTGAAATAGTGGTACGGATTTTCGAAGAATTTGCTGCAAATCGGTCTCCCAGAAAAATTGCTCAAGAATTGAACAAAGAATCCGTTCCCGGTCCTTGCGGCGGATCATGGGGAGCGTCAACTATTCATGGCAATTGGCGCCGGGGTACAGGAATACTCAATAACGAACTCTACATCGGCAGGTTGGTTTGGAATCGCCAACGTTACGTCAAGGATCCCATATCCCAAAAACGCCAAGCCAGACTAAATCCAAAAAGTGAGTGGATCATCGAAGAAGTGCCACATCTGCGGGTAGTTGCACCCGAACTTTGGCAACAAGTCAAAGAGCGACAGAAAAAATCGCGCAATGTTGTCAAAACCGAAAACAAAATTCGTCCTGAGCGTATGCGGCGACATCGGTATTTGCTTTCTGGATTACTCAAGTGTGGCATTTGTGGAGGAGGTTTTTCAATCATAAACAAGTCACACTATGGCTGTTCGTCAGCACGAAACAAGGGTACTTGCGATAACCGCCTTACTATCAAACGCACCTCATTGGAGCAACGCATCCTTGATGGCCTGAAAGATCAACTTATGCACCCAGATTGCGTTAGAGAATTTGTCAAAGAGTTTCACAAGGAAATTAACACCCTAGAGGCTGAACAAGGCAGCGAACGCAGAAATATTATGCGGTGTTTGTCAAAGGTGGATAGAGAACTCGCAAATATCGTCCAGGCAATAAAAAATGGTGTACCGGCACTTTCACTGAAAGATGAGTTGTATTCACTTGAGGAACGTAAGCAAGATTTGGAAAAATCACTCAATCGCATCCCCTCAAATGTCGTACGTCTGCACCCAAATATGGCGGAGCTATATGCAGAGAAAGTTGCCAATCTGACCGGTGCACTGGACAAAACGGATTCACATAATGAAGTATCTGATGCCATTCGTGCTCTAATAAGCGAAATTCGCCTTGTACCTGTCGACGGACAGATTACGGTGGAGTTATATGGGGAGCTTTCAGCCTTGTTCGGCTTGGCAAATGACAGTACTCAGCGGAAAGATACAGAAGTACAAGTAACGTTGGTTGCGGGGGTAGGATTTGAACCTACGACCTTCAGGTTATGAGCCTGACGAGCTACCGGACTGCTCCACCCCGCGCCAAGGTTTCAGCTACCTGCTGAAACGAAAAAACCGCCAACCAAAATCCAGCTGATGTGAGTTCTGGCAAGCGGCCACATAAAGTGTACATAAAAGAGAAGCTCGTGAAACCATGCATTTGGCAGACCTGGCAGTGACCTACTCTCCCGTGCCTTAAGACAAAGTACCATCGGCGCTGAGGCGTTTCACTTCCGAGTTCGGAATGGGATCGGGTGCAGCCACCTCGCAATAACCACCAGGTCGGCGAAATGCATGTAACTGGTCAATAAACTGTATTTTGCAAAGCAAACAGCCGAAGAGGCTGCCGCGAGGCAATCTGAGCGCGCTATTATCGCAGCCAACAGCTATAGCTGTTTGGCGCGAGATAGAACAAAGAACGAATATGGGTAATGAGAACGATCAAGCCGATCGAATTATTAGTACCGGTAAGCTTCACACATTACTGTGCTTCCACACCCGGCCTATCAACGTGGTAGTCTTCCACGATTCTCAGGGAAAACTTGTTTCCAGGTGGGTTTCCCGCTTAGATGCCTTCAGCGGTTATCCCTTCCACATTTAGCTACCCTGCTATGCGGCTGGCGCCACAACAGGTCCACCAGTGATGTGTCCATCCCGGTCCTCTCGTACTAGGGACAGATCCTGTCAATTTTCCTACACCCACGGCAGATAGGGACCGAACTGTCTCGCGACGTTCTGAACCCAGCTCACGTACCACTTTAATTGG